>NZ_JBSWSO010000002.1:0-391471 GCF_054095835.1 Candidatus Nitrosopumilus sp. bin_7KS
GTTCTGGTGTTGGTTCTGGTGTTGGTTCTGGTGTTGGTTCTGGTGTTGGTTCTGGTGTTGGTTCTGGTGTTGGTTCTGGTGTTGGTTCAGGTTCTGATGTTGGTTCAGGTTCAGATTCTTTCTTTAAATCAACATTTTCTAATGAACCAAAAACAGTTTCTAAAAAAGTTTCCTTATCAAATGGTTTAAGATCAGGATATTCTTGTCCTACTCCCACATACATTACGGGAGTAGAAGTTACTTTTACAATAGATAATGCAGCGCCACCTCGTGCATCTGCATCACTCTTTGTTAAAATCGAACCATCAAAATGAACATGTTCAAAGAATTCACGTGCTTGGTTTACTGTATCATTTCCAGCCAATGAATCACCTACAAAAATTTTCATGTCAGGATTTACTACTTTGGTAATTTTTTCAATCTGTTGCATCAAGTTTTCACTCGTCTGCATTCTTCCTGCAGTATCAATTAGCACAACATCTGTTTTGTGTGATTTTGCATATAGTACGGCATCACGTGCAACAGCTGCAGGATCTGAATTGTAATTTTGTGCAACAAGTTTCAAATTTAGACGATTAGCATGTTCACGTAATTGTTCAATTGCACCTGCTCGAAAAGTATCAGCTGCTGCAATCACTACAGAATATTTTGCTTCTTTTAGCATGTATGCAATTTTTGCTAATGAAGTGGTTTTACCAGTACCATTAATTCCTACAAATAGAACCAGGAAAGGTTCTCCTTTACTCTTTTTTTCATTTATTTTTTCGAAAATATCATACTCTCCAGCAGCATCAAAGAGTGTAGAGATACTTGAAATCAAACTATCTTTGACAAATTTTTCAATTTCATTTTTATCAACCTTGGATCCAATTAGTTTTTCTTTAAGATCAGCTTTGATAGAATCAATAACTTCAGCTGCAACATCAGACTCTAAAAGAGAAATTTCTAATTCAAATAAAATATCTTCAATATCTTTTTCATTAAGTTCTTTTTCTCCTAAGCTTTTTGCAGCATTAGAGAATGCACTTCGGAGTTTATCAAACATAGTTTATCCAGAAGTTGGAGGTTGTATTTGGTTTTGCATAGCCTGCATCATTTGATTCATTTGTGCTTTTCCTTGTTCTAATCTACCAGCAGCATCTTGTTTTTTTGCTGCAGTATCTTGTATTGCAACTTCAACTTCTTTGATTCTTGCTTCTAGGTAGTTAATTGCAGAAGGAAAGTCTTTTTCAACTGCAATTCCTGCACCAATATTCAAAACAATTTTAGAACTAGATGAAATTTTTGTGGGAACATATGTGCCCATTCCTATTGGAACTAGAGTTTCAGATTCAGGATTTTTACCAAGTGATTGAATAGATTGGATAGAAGCTGTTGCTTCTCTTAAAATATTCATAAAAGTTACTTCTCTTTGAGATAAATCAGAAAAATATTGTTCAAGCATTTGCATTTGTTGCATTAATTGCTCTGCCTGTTCTTCACTCATGTACAACCAACATCTTCCAGATGGTTATAAATTCATTCATGGATTTTGAAAAATCTAATTAAAAATAGATTAAGAAATATAAAAAAAATAAAGATTTAACTTTATTTTGCTTTAGAGAATCTTGATTCTACTTCATCCCAATTAACAACATTCCACCATGCCTCAATATATGCAGGTCTTTTGTTTTGGTAGTTGAGATAGTATGCATGTTCCCATACATCACAGCCTAGTAATGGCACTAATCCTACAGTTCGTGGACTAGTTTGGTTTGGCATTGATTTGTACTCAACCTTACTTGAAGTAGGATTGTATACTAACCATCCCCAACCGCTGCCTTGAATTACAGCTGTAGTAGATGAAAATTTCTCTTTGAAGTCAGCAAAGCTTCCAAAGGATTCTTTGATTGCATCTGCAATAGATCCTCCAGGTTCTCCGCCGCCACTTGCTTTCATGTTATTCCAAAATAACCTATGGTTGTCAAAACCACCACCGTTGAAATTAACTGCACCCCTTTGAGCTTCTGGTATTGAATCAATATCAGACAAGATGTCAAGGATATCTTTTTCTTGGATATCAGCAGGACATGCTTCAAGAGCTGCATTTAGTTTGTCAGTGTATGCTTGATGATGTTTTGTGTGATGAATCTCCATTGTTTTTGCATCAATGTGAGGTTCCAATGCATCATATGCATATGGCATTTCAGGAAGAGTGTATTTTCCCATATAGGACTAGAGAGATTTATTCAATTTATTGCTTTAGCAAGCAATTCATTTTTACTTGTTAAATGGATTACAAAACTTGTGAAAATATTAGTAATTTTCTCAGTATCAATAGTACTATTAGGAATTTTTATTTTTTCATATTCTTTAGACTCTGAAAATGAATTTAGAACTTATTTGCAAAGAAGTGTTCCATTTGTTGGAACAGACATCCCTAGAATTGATGGGATAGATGGTTCTGGAATTAAAATTGCAGTAATAGATACAGGAGTTGATTTTAACCATCCAGATCTTTTGGGATGGGGACCTGATGGTAAGGTAATTGGAGGATTTAATTTCATACAAGAAGGCAAACCACCACTTGATACAAACGGTCATGGAACTCAAGTTGCAGGAGTAATTGCAGCAGATGGGCAAATTACCGGCATTGCACCCAAAGCCAAAATTTTAGCTTACAAAGTTTCTGAAGACGGTGAAGGTGTTTCATCAGAGTTGATAATTCGAGCAATTGAGAAAGCAATTGAGGATGAGGCAGACATTATCAACATTAGCCTAGGTGTAAACAAGACCAATACAAAAATTGACCGTGCAGTAAACTCGGCATTAGAAAAAGAAATCTTTGTAGTTACTGCAGCAGGAAATGACGGTCCAGGATTAGAAACAATAGGCAGTCCAGGAAGAAATTTCGGATCAGTAACAGTTGGTGCAACGTATAACAATTTGACTTCTAGCTTGGTTGCAACTTTTGAAATTGATGAAAAACCATATACAGTAATTCCAATGGTTGGTTCTTCAAAATTAGATAATGCAATTACGGGAAAAATAATTTATGCAGGATTTGGAAAAGCTCAAGATTTTAAAAACACAGATGTGGAAAATGCTATAGTAATTGTTGAGAGAGGAAGTGATGTAGAAGGTGAGTTGTTATATTTTTCAATTAAAGAAAAAAATGCTGCAAATGCAGGAGCTAAAGCATTAATTGTGTACAATGATAAACCAGGAATCTTTTTGGGGGAATTAATTCATGAGTTTATTGAAGAAGGATACACACCACAAATTCCTGTAGTATCAATTGATAGAGAAGAAGGATTAGAGATTGTAAAATCATTAAATGATAACAGTGAAGGAATTCTACATCTGTTTTACAATCCAGATTTTGTAGCACATTTTAGTTCCAGAGGACCAGTATCTCCATTTTATCTCAAACCAGAAATTGTAGCACCAGGGGCATACATCAATACCACACAAAATAATGCAGGATACAACTTTACCAGTGGAACAAGCTATGCCGCTCCTCATGTCAGTGGTGCAGCGGCTTTACTATTACAGAAAAACCCAGAATTACACCATCATGAGATTAAATCCATACTATTGACTACGGTCAAAGAGGTATCTGATGCCTACGGACAGGTGTTTTCAATTCATGATGCAGGGGCAGGAAGATTAGATATTGGAAATGCCTACAATGCAAAATTGATCATAGAGCCACCAAACTTTGTGGCAATGGCATCATCTGATGATAAAATTGTGGAAAGGCAATTCCAGCTAAAATCAATTGATGATTCATGGGGTGGATTTGAGGTAAATTTTGATGGGCCTGAATTCATTGCGTTTAGTGGAGAACTTGTAGATGGAAACATTTTGGAAATAAAGATGAAGATGTTGGAAGACAATTTCGGAGAACATGAAGGAATGGTAATGATAAGTCACGAGGGCACTCAATACAGAGTTCCATTTCTGCTACACTATACACAAGGTTCAGTTACTGTAACTCAGCAAGATCAAGAATTGTACTTTAAGATTAATCATCCAGAGGAATGGAGTTTTGCTAAAATTTCTGTAATCAATAGTAAAGATGGAAGAGTTACAACAACTACAACAACACCGGACAAAAAAGCATCAATTGGAATTTATGAAAATTCACTATACTGGATTGATGCTAAAATTAGAGTAAATGGAAACACATCAAATGCGTTTAACACAATAGAGATTAACTCGCTTGATGAAAATATTGATAGATTAGACATACTAGATATTCCAGAAAAACAAATTGGTATAATTGCTATAATTCTAATTGGAATTGGAATCTTTGGGATTTTAAAAAGAAGATAAATTTATTTTTGAACTTTAGGACCAGCATCAATAATTTCAGGTGAAACATTTTCAAATTTAGCAAAGTTTTCAACAAACATTTGTGCTAATTTTTTTGCAGACATATCATAGGAGTCTTTGTCAACCCAAGTATTTTTTGGATCCAAAATATCATCTGGGACACCTTCCACTTCAGTAGGAATATCCAAATTAAATAAATCATCATGTCTATATTTTACCTTGTCAAGTGTACCAGAAATGGCAGCAGTTACCATTGCCCGACTATACTTGATCTTTATTCTTTTTCCAATGCCATATGGACCGCCAGACCATCCAGTGTTGACGAGGTAAACTACAGTATTATGTTGATTAATTTTTTCTCCGAGAAGTTTTGCATAAACTGAGGCAGGTCTAGGCATGAATGGGGCTCCAAAACACTGAGAAAATACAGATTTTGGCTCTTTTATTCCCCTTTCAGTTCCTGCCAATTTACTAGTGTACCCTGACATGAAATGATACATTGCTCCTTCTTTTGTGAGTCTGGATACTGGAGGTAAAACACCCAATGCATCTGCAGTCAAAAATATAATCACTTGAGGATTTCCACCAACACTTGGAATTACAGCACCGGGGATGAAATCAAGTGGATAACCAACACGAGTATTTTCAGTTAATGTGTTATCGTCATAGTCTGGAACATTGTCATTTAATACAACATTTTCTAAAAGAGCTCCTGGTTTGATTGCATTCCAAATTTCAGGTTCTGCTTCTTGACTTAGGTCAATGCACTTTGCATAACATCCACCTTCAAAATTAAAAGTACCATTATCAGACCATCCATGTTCATCATCGCCAATTAATTTTCTATTAGGGTCTGCAGAAAGTGTAGTTTTACCAGTACCAGATAAACCAAAGAACAAAGCAGTATCACCTTTCTCTCCAATATTTGCAGAGCAGTGCATTGGGAAAATCCCACGTCCAGGTAAGAGAAAATTCATTACACCAAACATAGACTTTTTCATTTCGCCGGCATATTCTGTTCCCCCAATCAAAACAATTTTTCTTGTCAAGTCAATTAGAATAAAGACATCAGTTCTGGTTCCATCAATTTCAGGATCTGCAACAAAGTCGTTAATACAAAGAATTGTAAATTCAGGTTCGTGTTTTTCTAATTCATCTTTGGTAGGTCGAATAAACAAATTACTAGAAAACATACTCTGCCAAACATGATCATTAATCACTCTGATTGGTAAACGGTTTTCAGGATCAGCTCCTACAAATCCATCAAAAACAAATAGTTCCTTGTTATCAACAAAGTCTTTCATTTTTTCAAAGAGTTTTTCAAACTTGTCACTTGGGAATTTATGGTTAATTGGACCCCAGTCAATAGTGTCTTTAGTTTTATCGTCAAATACGATAAAACGGTCATCAGGGGATCTGCCGGTATATTTGCCAGTATTGACTGAAAGTGAGCCTGTAGAGTTGACTACGCCCTCCTTTCGCTCAACTGCCAATTTCACCATCTCATCTACGCCAAGATTTCTGTGGACTTTGGATGGTTTAATTCCGAATTGAGTTAATTGTGATGAAAACTTTTCAGTTGTTGCAGTACCTACTACTTGGGTCAGAGGATTATGCCTCCAGAAATATGGTTATCAATCCCAGCCTGAGTCATGAGATATTCGATCCGACCTAGGTTTCCTTATTATCTTTTTCTTAAAGAAAATTTTCTATGATCTAGGAACGTATTTATTCCAAAATTCAAGACTCAATTTCATGACGATCAACAAAGAATTGCTTGCAAAGAGACAAGAGGTCAAAGAAAACAAGCCAGACTTTGTAAGACCAGAAAGTTGGCGTTATGTTAGACTCCAAACTAACTGGAGAAAACCAAAAGGTATTGATCATCACCAAAGAAAACAAAAAAGCAGAGGCCGTCCAGGTCTTGTCAAAATTGGATATGGTGGACCTAAAGAAGCACGAGGACTACATCCTTCAGGATTTACAGATAATCTAGTTTACAACTTGAATGATTTAGAAAAATTAGACCCAAAGAAAGATGGAGTTCGATTTGCCCACGGTGTCGGTACCAGAAAAAGAAAGGAAATCATAGTTAAAGCAATAGAACAAAAATTCAAAGTTTTCAATGCGAGAGTGAGTGCAAGTGGTAGTAAATCTTAAAGCTAAAAAAAGACTCGCAGCCAGAGTTACTGGTGTTGGAGTTCATAGAATTAGATTCGATACAGACCATCTAGATGATATTGCAGATGCAATTACAAGAGAAAATATCCGTAGTCTTATCACTGCAAACACAATTAGAATTAAATCATTTACCGGCACATCAAAAGGAAGAGCACACGAGAAGAAAGCTCAGAAAAACAAAAGAGGCACCACTCAAGGTTCCAAACAAGGACGAAAAGGTGCAAGAGTCGGTAAAAAAGAAGTCTATGTTGCAAAGGTTAGAGCACTAAGACGATTATTGAAAATTGCAAAAGACAGAAAAGATTTGACTAATCCAGAATTCTGGGCTCTTTACAAGAAAGTAGGTGGAAACACAGTTAGAAATAAAGCTCACCTTAGACTACTCATGGAAGAGATTAAAGAAAAACGATAAGATTAGAATCGATAAATTTTATTTTCCAATTCTACAATTTTACCATTTTCAATTTTAATTCCTTCATCACTTAGCATCTTTGTCTTAACAGGTTCTCCATATGCATATCCACCAATTTTTCCAGTAGACATTACAACTCTGTGGCAAGGAATAATCACAGGGTATGGATTTTTGTTCATTATCTTTCCCACTGCACGTTGGCCATTTTTTAATCCAACAGCTTTTGCCAATTCGCCATATGTGGTAATCTGACCCTTTGGAACTTGTAGTAACTTTTTGTAAACTTTTTGCTGCAGATTCAAAGTTTGATGACCTCAAGATCTGTGGATTTTAAAAGTTCAAGAACTTTTTGTTTGTTTGTTCCCAACCCACGCCAATCAAGTAAAGCAAATTTTGCCATACTATTTTGAGTAATAATATGAGAAAATAATTCCTCATCCAGATCATCTAATGCATGTTTAGGGATTACTGTACCTAGTGCATATTTTCCATCTAACAATTCACTAGTAAATTTTGAAGGATAGTGGGTGCCACCAAAACAAATTGCTACTGGATGTTCTTTAATTGGCTCACTCATTACTTTGTGAACTAATTCTGCAACGGAATGACACAGAGACTCATCAGTCCATTGTTTTTCAGTAGTGCCAATTTCTACAAATATTGATGGTTTGGTTAGTGCAGTGGGCCCATGGTGGGTAGCCTCAATAGTAATTTGGAAATCTGAGAATTTTGATTGGTTTTTCATTAAAGTTTGAAGATATGTTTTTTGAAAATCAGGTTTTGGGATTGCAACCTCTCTATCGTTTCCACCAAACTTTGCAGCTGAAAAGTTACCAGTACTGTGACACGTTAAAGCTAAAACTCCAGACTCTGCTGCATGTTTTGAGAGGAAAATAAATCCATCATAATCATATTTTTCCTCCAACCAATCAGCAGAAATTGCAGGGGTTGGAATGATTAAAAGATCATAATATTTTCCGCGAAAGACATCACCATCTTTGGTCATTTCTTTTGAAAGAAACTTTGCCATATTGTGACCTGCAGGGTCATCTTGATACGCAACTAGTAACTCCATGAGATAAGAGATATAAGGACACCTTATTAATTTCCAGCAATGAACCCTAGGCAGACTTTGAAAAACATGGCCAATACTATGAAAATGGCAAAAAAGCCAGACAGAGATGAGTATTCACAACACCTTAGACTCGTTTTGTTAGGAATAGCAGGTGTAGGAGCTATTGGTTTTACAATTCAGTTTGTCTTTTCTGTAATTACGTTTGGTAGATAACAATGTCTGAAGAAATAAAATCACACTTGTTTGCAATTAGAACTACTGGAGGACAGGAGAAAGTTGTCATGAGATTATTAGAAGCAAAAGCTAATGCAAATCAAATTAACATTCAATCAGTATTTTGGGTAAGTGACTTGAAAGGATATGTCGTAATTGAAGCAGTCAATCCAAGTGATGCATATCTTGCAGTAGAAGGAGTCAGACACATCCGAGGTCAATTAAGAGGAGAATTAGAATTCAAAGATATCGAAGGATACCTAATCAAGAAATCAACAGTTTCACAATTAACAGTAGATAACATCGTAGAAATTACAGGTGGACCATTCAAGGGAATGAAGGCAACAATTACTAGAATTGATGTCGACAAGGAAGAGGCAACTGTAGTTTTGTTAGATGCATCATATCAATTACCAGTCACAGTAGACGCTAACTACCTAAAGCTGTCAACTGAGGGTTAGGAAGGATTAAATTTTCAATTAGAGTTTGATTTAACATGGGAGAACAAAAAGTATCATCACTTGTAACAGGCGGAGGAGCATCAGCAGGTCCACCATTAGGTCCAGCACTAGGTCCGCTTGGAGTCAACATCATGGAAGTTATCAGTGCAATTAATGAGAAAACCAAAGACTTTGAGGGAATGAAAGTTCCAGTTACAGTAATCGTTGATACAGATACAAAAAAATATGAAATTGAAATTGGTATCCCTTCAGCTGCTGCTCTAATCATGAAAGAGGCCGGAATCACAAAAGGCTCAGGAGCATCAGGTACTGAATGGGCAGGAGATGTAACAATGGAATCAATTGTTAAAGTAGCAAATACAAAACTTGACAAATCTTATGCTTCTTCACTAAAATCAGTTGCAAAAACCATCATTGGTACATGTGTGGCATTAGGAGTTAAAGTAGAAGGTAAAACTCCTAAAGAAATTACTGCCGAGATCAATGAAGGCAAATGGGACGCAAAATTCCAATAATTAAAAATTAGAACCCAACCTCTTTTCTGAAGTTTGTTCATGAAATTTAATTGATAGAATGTTTGGTTTTCTGAACACATTGTATTCTAAATAATCAGATTTTCTTTAGATGTGTGATGGAAGATGAAGATGTTGAGAGAGCCGAATGGGACTGGCTCAAAAAGAAGTAAGATCATCGGCAATTAAGAAATCAAATGAAAGCAGTTATTGAAAATTAAGAAATCAACTTTAGATATATCAAGTTCTAAATTATTGAATAAGATATACCGGATCTTTATCAGTTTTTTGTAATTCTACAAAGGTTTCAGTATTTTGAATACCTTCTATTTTTCCAATTTTTTCAATCACAATACTGTGTAATGCTTCAAGATTCTTAGCATAAACCTTAATCATAATATCAAATCGTCCAGTAATTTCAGAAATTGATACAACTTCAGCAGTTTGCATGAATTGTTTGTGGATTGAATCCTTGAATTTTGGATCTCGATTTATTCCGACTGAGGCCTTTACTCCAATTCCCAATAATGAGTCATCAATCTCAATTGTAAATTTTTTAATGAGTTTTTTCTTCATTAGTCTCTTAATTCTACTGTATAGAACAGAGGCATTGATTCCTAGTTTTTTGGATAAGGTAGGGACAGAGATTGAACCATCTGCGGTCAATTCAAAAAGTAATTTCATATCTAATTCGTCAAATCTATGCAACGTAATCGAAAAATAAGATTATGATTTAATATATGTAGGTTTTAAGCACGATTTGTACCTTAATTATAAAAAATTTAGTGAAAATATGTAATTTTGTAAAATAAATGAGCGACAAAAGACATCAATCTCTAAACGATTTTAAGTAGGTTTTCTAGAAATTGTTTCGTAATGATTACAGATACTCAGATTACTGAATTGGTAAAACGAGCTAGAGAGGCTACAAAAGAGCGTAAATTCAAACAATCTGTAGAATTAATCGTTACTTTCAAAGATATTGATGTAAAGAAAGGATTTGCAATTAACGAAGTTGTTCAACTTCCAAAGACTAGTTCTCCTGCAACTGTTTGCATTATTGCAACAGGTGAAATGAATCAAAAAGCAAAGGCTGCAAAAGCAGATTCAGTTATTGGAACAGAAGAATTAAGCAAATTTGGAGCAAACAAAAGAGAATCTAGAAAATTCATTAACAAATATGATTTCTTCTTGGCAGATACCAAAGTCATGCCAGAAGTTGGTAAAACTTTGGGTCAATTATTAGGTCCAAGAGGAAAGATGCCAACACCAGTTCCATTTGATGCATCTATTGAAGCATTCTTACAAAGATTTAGATCTTGTATCAAAGTAAGAACAAGAGCATCACTGTCAATCTCATCTAAAATCGGAGATTTGTCTATGGATGATGCAGATTTAACAATTAACGCACATACAGTTCTAGCTGCAATTGAAAAGAAATTACCAAACGGAGAGAAAAACATTAAGAAAATTTTAATTAAAACTACAATGGGCAAACCAGTTAAACAAGTACAAGAGGTCAAGAAGAAATATGCATGAAAATAGAACCTCTTATCCTAAAAGAAAATCCCAAATGTTTGAACAATTACAAGAGCTTCCAAAAAAATACAAAGTTCTAGCTGTAATTAAAATGAGAAAAGTTCGTTCTACACAAATTCTCCCATTAAGAAAAACTCTCTCAGGAGAAGTATTATTTTTCAGCATCAAAGATAAAGTTGCAAAGAAAGCATTTGAGAAATTAGATGTACCAGGAGTCAAAGACATTGCAGACAAACTAACTGGACAATGCATGTTCTTGTTTACTGACATGTCACCATTCAAGCTAAACGTTCTTCTTGCTAAAAACAAAATAATGATGGCAGCAAGAGGAGGAGACCTTGCAAGTTTCGACATTGTTGTTCCTGCCAAAAACACAGGAATTGCACCAGGACCAATGCTTACAGAATTCAAGGAAGCTGGAATCCCAACTAAAATTGATCAAGGTACAATCTGGATTGCAAAGGATAGTACCCCAGTGAAAAAGGGCGAGGCAATCAATGAGAAATTAGCATCCATTTTAGGTAAATTAGATATCAAACCAGTAGAAGCAGGAATTGCACTATATTCAGCATTAGAGGAAGGAACTGCATATCTTGAAGAAGAGTTGGTAATTGATGTTGAGAAAATCAGAAATGCATTTGCTCAATTCCACCAAGAAGCAGTTACACTATCAATTGAAGCAGGATACATCACAGCAGACAATATTTTACAAATTCTCAGCAAGGCTGCACAATCTGCACGTTCTGTATCTGTTGAATCAGGCTTTATGACTGATGAAACAAAGGAGCAAATTCTACAAAAAGCAGACGCTCAAGCAAAAGCAGTTGCAGGCCAAGCAAAAAATTACACCCCAGCATAAATCTCATAAATATCATTTACCAATATTGGTAGAAATCTGATCTTAATCATATTAGTGATAATGGGTTTAGGAATTTTTGAAGTTTTAATGTATTCAGGTTTGTTTAATTTTCTAGCAATCTAGTCCAAAGATTCTCGAACCTTTGGCAGATTCCAATTAAACTTCATAGCTAATAATCGGATTCCAGTTCCTGCAAAGATTCCAATTATAGATGCAATCTGTATATCAACACTAGATGATAACATTCCATAAAATACTACAATTCCAATAATACTTGCTATTGCATACACTTCTTTTACAAATACAATTGGGATTTCTCGAACAAAGACATCTCGTAATATTCCACCACCGATTGCTGTAATCATTCCACCAAAGAGCATTGGGAGAAACTCTAATCCAACTACCTGGTATGCAATGGATGCACCTAAAATTGAAAATACACCCAATCCTACTGCATCAAAGACTAACCATATGCTCATATTCTTTTTGAATTTTGTATACAAGAAGAACATTACAACTCCAACTGTAACTGTTAATCCAATATAGATAGGATCTGAAAATGCTGTAGGGAATCGTCCAAAGATTACATCACGAGTTACTCCACCACCCACTCCAACTACTGATGCCAAAACAATAATTCCAAAAATATCTGCCTTGTGTGCAATTGCTTTTGAAGCTCCAGTTACTGCAAACGCAATTGTCCCCAAATAATCTAAAATGCTAATGAATCCATCAATTGGAAAAGAAAAATCAACCATCTATTGCAAATTGTGAGCTATTGCTAATTAAGATTTGAAAAATAAAGATCAAAAGTAAATTTGATAGAAATAAAGTTGCTTAGCCAAATAAGGAAGACAATCCTTCCATGGCTGCTTCTTCGTTTTTAGGTTCTTCTTTCTTCTTTTCTTCTGCTGCCGGTGCTGCTGCGTCTGCTGCCGGTGCTGCGGCTGCAACTGCTACTGGGGCGGCTTTAACTGCCTCATCGATGTTAACATCGGCTAAGGCTGCAACTAGTGATTTAACTTGGGCTTCATTAACGTCAGCACCAGATGCTTTAACAACTGATGTGAGGTTTGCCTCGTTAACTTCTTTGTCTAGTTTGTGAAGAAGTAAAGCAGCGTAAACATATTCCATTGTATCGAGATTTTCTTAGGGCATAATATAAAACTATGGAGAAGTTACGCCTAGAAATTAGAAATCTAGTTGAGAATTTTCAGACTTCTACAAACAGCATATAGTGTTCTCTTTAGAGTTGGATCAGTCAAAGTTTCCATTCTATGCTTTAAGACTCGTTTTGCTTCATCTCTTTCAGAACCTTCTGGTAATGATAGAACAGTATTGATAAATTCAGGAATTGATTCTCGAATCCAACCATCAAGCATTGCATAGATTTTTGGAGGAAGAATATCGCATTTATCAACATCAAGATCTAACACTTCAGCATAATTCTCATGTTCAACTCTATACACCAAAGCCAAAACAACATTATCTGGAGTTGGATGTTCAAGAATTTCCCTTGAGCGTTCTCCAGTCTTTCCTTGAGTAATCTTATTTTTTAATCCAATCGCATTTACTAGTACACCATTAACTCCGACTTTACGTCCATCAACACCAGTAACTATTCCAAAAATAAAGTCATTAAATTCACCATTTTTTTTAATTGAGAAAATTGCAGTTCCTTCTTTCAGAGTAGGTTTCTTTCCAAACATGAATAGATTACATGGTATAGTGTATTTATTCCTGCCCAATCAGACTCAATTCCAGTACTCTACAGAAGGCAAGTAGAAAGAAAGACTAAAAAATTACAACCCATATGAATATAATTTATTTCTACAGTAACATCTTATAATATGAATAACTTGTCCAAATTGGATTCATAACAAAATGCAAAAGCAAAGATTGGAACGTTTTGACAAGATATGGCTTTCGTCTTTTATCATCACATTAGTTGTAATCACATCACTTTACATGGTAAATTATTTTTCAGTGATAGAGTTTTCAGTTTTTGATATAATCGCTCTGCTTCTATATACAATAATTCCAGGCGGTCTTGTAATCATAGTACTTTGGGCTGTAATCAAATCAGAGCAAATAAAAGAGATTCCAAAGAAATCACTTGTTTTTTTAGCACTGTCATTTGTAAGCTGGTTTGCAGCAGAACAAACTTGGAATTTTTATGAACAAGTTTTAGAAACAGATCCATTTCCATCTATTGCAGATGTGTTTTACATCAGTGCACCATTTTTCATGTTCATCGCACTGTTGATTTTTCTAAAACCATTAAAAAAACAAATATCAAAAAGAAATGTATTTTTTGCTAGTCTAATTTCAGCCATCACCTTAATCCCAACTGCCATCATTACATACAATTCAAACAGCAGTAACGAGTTAATCGATACTATAATTGGATTCATCTATCCAGTATCAGATGCACTAGTGCTCATACCAGTAATTATTACAATTTTATTTTTAATTCAAAAAAGAAGAAATCTATTTTGGATAATGATACTAGCAGGAGTTTCGATATTTGTTATTGCAGATACATTATTTTTATTCCTAACGTTGGCGGATGAATACACCACCCATCATTTGGTGGATGTATTATGGATCACAAGCTATATGATCTGGTTTTTTTCATTGCTGCGAAGTATTCACAATTCCAAAAATATTTCAGATAAAGAAGTATCCAATGTCAGTCACCGTGAACAGCAAAATGTAGTAAAAAATGGAATCACAATATTTTTGGTAGTCATTAACATTACAGTTGTAGCAGTATTACTCAGTATACGACATTTACAGACATCAGAAATGGAAATTAATTTTTTAAATTATTTTTCAATAATGTTAGTTATGTTGTTAATGATTTTTTCTACTGGGATTTTCCTGCTAAATAAAATATTGTACAGGAATCTAGTGAATAGAACAAAAGAATTAGAGCACCTGTCACAAGAAATGATCAAATCTGAAAGACTTTCTGCAATTGGTGAATTATCTGCACGTCTGGCACATGATCTAAGAAATCCATTGTCAGTAATGAAAATGTCAATAGAGTTGTTGAATCAAAAGGTGGGAGATTCCAAGAATTCGGACCCTTTACTAAATAGCAGATTGGACATTATGGATAAAAGTATAAACCGAATGGCACACCAAATTGAAAATGTTTTAGATTATGTAAGAAAATCACCATTGAAAACAAGTAACGTATCAATTCGCAAAATTATTCTTGACTCTATAGAAAAGATAGATGTTCCAAAGGAGATTAAAATCAAGATAGTTGAAAAGGATGTGCAAATTCAGTGTGATCCAATCAAACTTGATGCTGTATTTGTAAATATTATCATTAATTCAATTCAGGCAATTCCGGATGAGGGAATAATTGATATTAAAATTAATGAAGAAACAGACAAGATAATTTTAGAGTTTATTGATTCTGGGGAAGGCATCCTAGAAGATTCTCCGGATAAGGTGTTTGAGCCATTATATACAACCAAACAAAAAGGAACAGGTCTTGGTTTGTCAAGCTGTAAAAACATCATAGAACAGCATGGTGGAACTATTTCAGTATCTATTGACCCCACCACATTTACAATTATTCTGCCAAAACAGTTCAAATAATTATTTTCAATTAAAGAGGTCGATTTTAGAGAATTTGATCTGATTGGGAAATTCTATTTAGTGTGCCATTAATCGACAATTCTTAATATTGGAAAATAACAGCCTCAGCGTTGGATAAAAAAGAGATTCTAAAAGAATTTTCAGCAGATCCTGAGAAATACTATAATGTCAAATTATTCCAAGAACAAGGATTTACCAGAAAATCGTGCACAAAATGTGGCAGATTCTTTTGGACTCTAAATGCTGATAGAAATTTGTGTCCAGATGATGGATTGGATACATATTCGTTCATTGGCGAGCCTCCAACTAGTAAGAGATTTGATTATACACAAGCTTGGAAACAAGTTGAGGAATTTTTTGTAAAAAATAATCACACATCAGTATCCAGATACCCTGTTGTTTGTAGATGGCGAGATGATTTGTTTTTTACAATTGCATCAGTTGTTGATTTTCAAAGAGTGATGGGAAGTAAAGTTGTTTTTGAATTTCCTGCAAATCCACTAGTGGTTCCACAAACATGTTTGCGTTTCAAAGATTTAGAAAATGTAGGAGTTACCGGCAGACATTTCTCTAGTTTCTGTATGATAGGACAACACAGTGTTCCTGATTTAGGAGGATACTGGAAAGATGAATGCGTTGATTTAGATTTTAGATTATTGACTAATCAGTTTGGAATTAAAAAAGAAGAAGTCGTTTTTGTAGAGGATGTATGGGCAGGTGGAGGTTCCTTTGGTCCGTCACTGGAATACTTTGTTCGAGGATTGGAGCTTGGTAATGCAGTATTTACTGAATTCCAAGGAGAACTAGGAAATCACACTACACTTGACCAGAGAGTTATAGACATGGGTGCAGGTTTGGAGAGATTTGCATGGATTACAATGGGAACTCCAACAGCATACGACTGTTGTTTTGGTCCAATTAATGGGAAATTATTTGAAAAGATTGGAATTGATTCAGACTCTGAAGTTTTGAAAAAATACTTTACAGAAATTGCAAAAGAGATTGATCATTATGATGACTTGAATCAAGTTAGACGCATTGCAGTAAAAAATGCAGGAATTACAGATACTCAGCTAAACAACACAATAACACCGCTTGAAGGAGTGTATCAAATTGCAGATCATTTGAGGACACTAATCTTTGCAATTTCAGATGGTGCATTACCAAGTAATGTCGGTGGTGGATATAATCTCAGAATGATGTTAAGACGAATCAATGGAACAATTACCAGATTGAATTTAAAACTAGACATTGATGATTTGATTGATACTCACATTGACTATCTCAAAGATACCTATCCTGAGCTTGATGAGAAAAGAGAAGATGTCAAGACAATACTCAAGCTAGAATCTGCAAGATATGAGGACTCCAAAGTTCACATGAAGAAAAAGGCAGAAAAGATTCGTGAGAAAGGTGTGCCAACAGTCGATGAATTGATCACTCTATACGAATCAGATGGAATTACGCCTGAATATCTCAAAGAAGTCGATGCTATATCAGAGATTCCATCGCAATTTTATTCAAAACTATCTGATTTGCACCAATCTGAAAAGAAAAAAGCAATCACAGAACTTCCACTAGAAGAGTTACCTGAAACTGAGACTCTATTTTACAAAGATGACCCAATGGAGTTTGATGCCAAAGTAATCAAAGTATTTGATGATCAAGTGGTATTAGATAGAACTTCATTTTATGCAAGAGGTGGAGGACAAGAACCAGATTTAGGCAGTATAGCAGGATTCAAAGTTGTAAACGTGGATAAACATGCAAACATTATCGTTCACAAGCTAGAAGGTGGCGTACCAAAGGAGGGGGAAACTGTACAGTGTAAAGTAGATGAGATACGTCGTGCAAACATAACCAAAAACCATACCAGTACCCACATCATTAACGCATCATCGAGAGGAGTTTTGGGTTCATGGATTTGGCAGCACTCTGCATTCAAAGACGATGATCACGCAAGATTAGACATTACACACCATTCCTCATTAACTGATGAGCAAGTAAAACAGATTGAAGATGCAGCAAACCAAATGGTGAAAGAGAACTATCCAGTGAACATTGATTATTACGATAGAGGAACTGCAGAGCAAAAATATGGATTTAGAATTTATCAGGGAGGTGTAGTTCCAGTAAAGTCAGTTAGAATTGTATCAATTGAAGATAAAGATATCGAAGCTTGTGGTGGAACACATGTCAAAAAAACTGGGGACATAGAACTAATTAAAATTACAAAGACTAAACGAATTCAAGACGGCGTAGTTCGAATAGAGTTTGTTTCAGGTCCAACTGCATTCCAATATGTAAAAGACCAAGAAGAAGAATCAAAAAAACAAGATGCTGAAAACATTGCAAAAGAAAAACTAGAGAAACAAAGAGAAGAAAATAAAGAAAAAG
Organism: Candidatus Nitrosopumilus sp. bin_7KS; assembly: GCF_054095835.1. NCBI lineage: Archaea > Thermoproteati > Nitrososphaerota > Nitrososphaeria > Nitrosopumilales > Nitrosopumilaceae > Nitrosopumilus > Candidatus Nitrosopumilus sp. bin_7KS. The sequence goes on from NZ_JBSWSO010000002.1 coordinate 17,582, forward strand.
CAAGAGAGCAGATTCCAATACTACTAGAGAAGATTATTTCTGGAGAATCAGTAGAGTCTGATGGAATTAGTACAAAGGGGAAGTTGTGTTTTACATCCAGTGAAAATTATGATGATTATTTTTATCAAAACTTTGGCAAGAAGCTAGTTGCAAAAGATGATGCTGCTGCATTTTGTGGGATTTTCGAAGCTGGTCCAACAGTGCGAGTAATGGTGTTTGCAGGAGAGCAATCAGGCGTGAATTCAGGTGAGATTGCCAAGGAGATAGCCTCAATTTTAGGAGGTTCTGGTGGTGGTGATGCTAAATTTGCTCAAGGCGGAGGAAAGGACACATCTAAAAAAGAGCAGGCAATAGCCAAAGCAAAATCAATGATTTTAGGATAATACTATGATAAACTGGAATGAAATAGAAACTAAATGGCGAAACAAGTGGGCAGAATCAAAAGACTTTGAGACAAACCCAAATGATAAACCAAAAAAATTCATTACAGTTGCATATCCGTATCCAAACTCCCCGCAACACATTGGACATGGCAGAACATACACACTAGCTGATGTTCATGCAAGATTTTATCGAATGCAAGGATATAACGTATTATTCCCAATGGGATTCCATTATACTGGCACTCCCGTACTTGGTATGGCCAAAAGAATTGAAAAAGGTGAGAAAGAAATTCTTGATGGATTACGAAATGTATATCATGTTCCTGAAGAGGCAATCAAAACATTTGTTGAACCAATAAAGATTGCAGATTATTTCCATGAAGAGATAAAATCTGGAATGATCGAGATGGGTTATTCAATTGATTGGAGACGAGAGTTTACCACTATCGTTCCAGGTTATCAGAAATTTATCGAATGGCAAATTACAATACTCAAAGAAAGAGGTAGAATCATTCAAGGTAGTCATCCAGTTGGATGGTGTCCTAAAGACCAAAACCCAGTATCCCAACATGATACAATGGGGGACGTTGAACCAAAAATTGATGAGAAGAATTTCTTGATAAAATTCAAGATAGATGAATTTATTTTCCCAGTAACAACACTACGACCTGAAACAATTTTTGGAATTACAAATTTGTGGGTCAATCCAAATACTGTTTACAAAAAGGTAGCAGTTGATGATGAAACCTGGATTATTTCTGAAGAGTGTGCACACAAAATAGAATTCTTTGAAAAGCAAGTAAAAATTATTGGAGATATTCCAGGTAGTGAAATTATTGGAAAATATGCAACTAACCATGATGGACGAGAGATTCCAATATTGCCTGCAGACTTTGTAGAGCCTGGTATGGGAACTGGACTAGTAATGTCAGTTCCCGCACATGCCCCTAAAGATTATCAAGCATTGATGGATTTGAAAGGTAAAAATCACGAATTAGCGACTAAAATCGAGCCTATCCCCATCATAGTCACAGAAGGATATGGAGAATTTCCTGCAAAACAGATTTGTGAGAAATTAGGAGTTTCTGACCAAACAGATTCCAAGCTAGAAGAGGCTACAAAAGAATTGTACCTCAAAGAGTTTACTGATGGAAAATTAAATGAAAAATGTTTACAATTCAATAATGAAAAGGTTCAGTTTGGACGAGATAAAATCAGAGCATGGCTGCAAGAGAATAATACACTAGAGAAATTTCCAGTGCTTGAAAATTCTCCAGTACATTGTAGATGTGGAGCTGAATGTGTTGTAAAAATATTGAACAACCAATGGTTTCTCAATTACGGAGATGAAGAATGGAAAGAACTTGCACGCAATTGTTTTGATGAGATGAACATTCTACCTAGTAACATTAGAACAGAGTTCAAAGAAGTGATAGAGTGGTTGCACGAGCGAGCTTGCGCAAGACAGCAAGGGTTAGGAACTAAACTTCCATGGGATAAAGACTGGATTGTAGAGTCATTGTCTGATAGTGTAATTTACATGGCATACTATACCATTTCACGATTTGTAAATGATGGAACAGTATCTCCCGAGAATTTAACACGAGAGTTCTTTGATTATGTTTTGTTAGATAAGGGAGATGTCGCACTAGCTGCTAGCACATCAAAACTTTCTGAGGATATTATTGGTACGATGAAAAAAGAATTCCAATATTTTTATCCAGTTGATTCACGACATTCAGGACGAGATTTGGTACAAAACCATCTGTCATTTTTTGTCCTCAATCACGTTGCAATCTTTGAGAAGAAATTATGGCCACAAGAAATTGTAGTTAATGGAAGTGTAATGATGGATGGAGCTAAAATGTCAAAGAGTATGGGAAATATCATTCCATTACGTACTGCAATCAGAGACCATGGTGCAGATCCAATTAGATTGGCTATCATTTCATCAGCTGAATTGTTACAGGATGCTGATTTTAACATGGAATCAGTATACGGGATTCAGAATAAGCTAGAATCACTCTTAGAGGAATGCTCTAGGCTCAAAAACGAGCCTATTTCAGAATTACAAGCTGAAGATAGATGGATTTTATCTAAATTACAGAGTATGATTGGCACAGTTACAGAATCTCTTGAAAAAATGAGATTAAGGGAAGGATTGCATGAGATTTTATTTTCATTTGAATCAGATTTGAGCTGGTACAACAAACGAGTTGAAGCTAAAGGTAGAGAAGATGTTTCAGGAATTCTGTATAAAATAAATTCTGCACGAGTTGCAATGTTGTCTCCATTTGCACCACATATAGCTGAGGAAATGTGGGAAAAGATTGGAAATAATACCCAGGTATCAAAATCAGATTGGCCTGTACATTCTAAAGATGAAATTAATGCAACATCAATTCAATCAGAGAATTTATTAAAATCAACCATAGATGATATTGCAAATATTCTCAAAGTTACAAAAATTACTCCAAAGAAAATTGTACTCTATGTAAATTCTGATTCTATGAAATCTAAAGTGTATAGAAAGATACTAGGAATTATGGTAGGAGGACAAAACAACATGGGAGTTGTCATGAAAGAGTTAATTGCAGATCCTGAAACTACAGAGGCCAAAAAAATGCCAGACTATATCCAAAAAGTAATCAAAGATTTGCATTCAGAATCAGAAGAGATTAAACAAATGAAGCTTGAATCGGATTCATTTGATGAGAAAGAGTTCTTGTCATCTGAACTATCAAGTATTGGTAAAAAGGAATTTGGAGTTGACATTACAGTATATTCAGAATCAGATAGCAACATTTATGATCCAAAGGGTAAAGCAAGACATGCAAGGCCATTCAAGCCTGCAATTTTAATTGAATAGTAATCAAATACCCTTAAGAGAGTAAAAAATGAGTGAGAGTTTTTGTTCAGACTGTAAAGGAACATTTGAGCGCATTGATTTGTGGCCACATCCAGAAAATTCTGAGAAATTTATCTGCAGAAACTGTCAAAAAGTTCGCAGATTAAAAAAACAAAAATCATTTGAGAGTCATTTTAGAAGATTTCGAGAAAGACAAGACTATATCCCACAAGAAGATACATTTCAAACTAGTCAAAACAGAATTTCAGATGAAGAGTTTGATCAAATTATACAAGAGTTTGAGCAGGCACATTGGACAGATATATCGACTGAAGAATCAAACACACCAGCGATACATTGAATCTCTATTCAAAAGAGAGTTTTGGCAAAGAAATCACAACAAGGATAAAAAAAGTTATCAAAAGGACCTAGTCTTTGATGTAGATCTTGCGATACACTATAGTCTATTGGGGGTAACTGAAAATTCCACTGATGTAGAAATCAAAAATGCTTACAGACGTTTGGTCCTAAAATGGCATCCAGACAGAAACCAATACAAAGATTCTGAAGAACATTTCAAAGAAATTTCAGAAGCATATTCTGTTATTTCAAATCCGGAAAAGAAACTAGTCTATGACAGATATGGACATGCGGGAGTAAACCAAAGATATTCCACTCAAGATATTTTTCGCAGTAGCAATGATACAGGATTTGATGCTAATGATGTATGGGGATGGCGTAACAGAGGTGGTACTTTGTATTCTCAGGGCAAATACGATGAGGCAATCGAATGCTATGACAAAGCAATAGAAGTTGATCCTAATAGTACAGTAGTGTGGTACAACAAAGGATTAGCACTAAATTCTTTGGGCAAATACGAACAAGCTATAGCATGTTATAATAGAGTGATAGAAATTGATCCACAAGATTCTGATGCGTGGAACAACAAAGGATTGGCGTTGGATTCACTAAACAAAACAGAGGAGGCCAAAAAATGCTATGAGAAATCTAAAGAATTAGAATCATAGATAGACAAAAAATCTCAAACTTTACCTAAATTTAAAAAATGTAAACAAAACCGGCAAATTCGCCACTGCCTTTATCCCCTTTCATCCCCTTTGCAAGAAAATATTCTTCAATCTCTAGTCCATCTTTTTCACTAACAGACCAGTCTTTCCAGTACTGGACAGATTTACCATCATTGGCATGCTTGTCTTTTTTGGTTTTGGGTTTGTCAGTAATGCCTATGGTAGTTCCAGTGTAATCAGAATTTTTTGATTTACTCACTCTGTATTCAATTTCAGAAATAATATCAGACTTGTCCATACTAACAAAGGATTACATCTTTCACTTAAGAGGATTTAGAATCTAATCATCATCTGGATTGGTCTTTTCATCTTCAATGATTTTCTTTTTCTTCTTTTTCAAAAATGCAAATTTAAAAGCAAACACCATTGTCTAATGATTTGGATTTTAATTGACTTAAGCATATTCTAATTATTTCCCAAATCCAAATCTTTTGAATAGGCTTTTCTTCTCAGAAATACCAGAGTCCTCAGGATTTTCAAGCATTTCAACAAATTCCTCATAGTTTTTTGGAGATGTCCCTCTATCCATTACACTCACAGATTTTAGAGTTAGAGAGGCTACTCTTTGATTAACTGTATCTTCAATAAAATCAGATTCGGCATATTTCAAACTAGATAGATACATCACATCAACTTTGACATCTTTGTAATCTCTATGGATAATTTGACAAAGTTCGTTGAGATACATGGGTTTTTCTTTGTTCAAGTGTAGTGTTTGAATTATTTCAAATAGATTGATTCCGAGAATTTTAGGATGATTAACAGTCAACAAATGATGTTGTAATTTTGTCAATATAGGAATATTGATTCTCAAAAAATCTTAGAATCTTATCCCCACCACCAAAATCTTCCAGTTGTTTTGATCAGTGATTTGATACTTTCAATATTTTTAGGATTTAATTCAATTTCTTTATGTTCTGCTAAAACATGTTCTTTAACCATGGACATTAATTCCTCTTCATTATTTGTTGTTGATGATGCTGACCAACTACAATCTTTGCCTAAATCTTTGCAACTAATTGATTTAGTCATAGAGTGATTTTGATTTTATATGATATTAGTTAACCGAATTTTAAGATAAAAAAATCCCACTTTTTATTCATCTTCTGACTCTATGATTTTCTTATCTCTGAGTTTAATTTGGTCTACCAGCTGTTTTGCTATGGATTGAAACTGTTTGTCATCCTCTGAAATGACGCTTTTCTTTTTACTCACGGTAATTCGAGTTCTCTTTCCATGTCATCCTCAACCATAATCTTCTAAATTTTATTTGAACTTAAGGCTATTGTCTATTCCTCAAAAGAGTTTAGAATACTTTGATACTATTCTAATTCATGTCATAAATTCTATCTTCTTATCCATCAGAGTAGCAACATCGATGTTTTCACAAGTAGCGATGGCTTTAGCTCTTCCTCCATCTTGCTTTACAATTAGAACTGATTGAATTTGTGTAAAAAGATAAAGCCATGCCTTTGATGGAAGGCGATTATAACTGATAGTTCTTTCAGGTAAGACAATCTTTAGGTGGAATCTTGTTTTACTTTGATCGTCATGAAAAACGGTATCAATATGTGCCAATACCTTTGGCATAGCCTCTTGATGTTTCAGAATTAATTCAATTCTTTGAGGATCAGTTTCTTCAATAGTTGGAATATCTATAGTTGTACGAGTAATGCCAAAAGCATTGAAATTATTATCTGGATATTCAGTCATTTGTTCAATATGAAATTATTTGTACTAGTATTTCACAATTAATCTATGAACGGGAAAAATACACATGATTGAATTGAAAGGAGATTTACTAGGTGAATGTGGCGATTGTGGGGAACACATCACGTATTCTAAAAAGAGTTTTGAATCTCATGCAGTATATTTGAAAAAACATCGGTGTCCACAGTGTGGGAATTTTGCATTGAAAGCAAGAGTTTAGTATTTACTTTGAATTTCATCAAATGGTTGAAAATGTGTAAATTGTAATTCCTGCAAGCATCATTACACTAGCAATTATTGCCTTTTTGTCATTTCGAGGTAGAGTCAATGCGATTTAGAATATGCCATGGACTTAAGCGTATTGTATATGCAAACTAGCAATCACATTCATCAATAGATTCAGAATTTTCACTTTCTGCAATGATTCCCAAATGCCTCAAGATCACTTTATCAGTCATTTTACTAACAGCTGTTTTGAAATTATGAATATGAACTAGAGTATGTAAAATGATTACACGCAAGATACACAAATTTTTGAGGTTTTATTTAATTTTTAGATGTGGACTTGACAGGTAAGTAGTACCCATCTAGCCCACAAAAAACTATACTTGTAATGTGATAAAAATCAATGTAGGAATTTAAAATCTAGTCATCAAACTCATAAAACACCCAGGACAAACCGCGCATCTCTTCCCATGAATTCTCGTCCATGAACATTACATATGAAATAGCAATAAAACAAACACGAATCATTACTACGAAAGATCTTTAAAGCAAAAACCAAACTTTCATCATGCTCGATTTTAGAAAATATCTAAACTGTCCAGATTGTAAAAACTCCCCACCCTACTGCATCACCCATAAAAAAGAAGTAAAGGCAATACTTGCAGAAGAATAACTAGCAATTGCAGTCCCGGAAAAAATACGGGCAGTAATCATGAACTGATCCATTGATCAACCCCATCGACTCTTTCACTCGATGGTACTTTGATGGATTACTGCCTTGATCATACTAGTCATAATTAAATAAAAAGGACTCTACAGCAAATATGAAAATCTGTTTGATTTTTCTATTATTTTTTGACATTATAATTTATTTTCAACTCTTTGTTTTTCTGATCATTTCTATAGGAAAACCAAACAAATGTTTAGAATTAACAGGACTGCATTCTTGTATTAGTTTCACGTAGTTGTATTATGGTATACTCTAACGCATTATACTTTGCATCACAATTTGACAAGTTGACTGAAGAAGTACTATCGACTTTTAATGAAAAACAAAAATCGCAAAAAAATATCAATCTAGAAAAAATCCCATTTGTAAAAACATTACTTGCACTACGTGGAAAGGAGACTGAAACTTGACTAGAACATTTAGAAGAAGAGATACAAAATATCCAACAAGGGATGGGAATAGTAATCCTGTTTGTAGAGATCCCCACTGCAAAGATTGCAACTAGATGAGTTTTTCAAAAAACTCTAAATTGTTAATTTTTGTAGGCATATTGGTAGCAATAGGAGTGCTAGTTTTATTTTTGAAATAGTCACAGTTTATGAAAGTTTTAATCAACGATATTCTCAGATTAAACATGACTGATCTTAAAACATATGAAAAAATAAATGAAGACATTAGATTTACAGAAGAAGAAACAATAGAACTGCTAAAACTAACAGAGAAGGAAATTCTAGTTCTCATATTATCTGAATTAAAAAAGATAACTGCAAATACTGAAAAATAACTTAGAGGAAATTTCTATTTCTCTTTCTTTAAAAGTTCTATAACTTCGGTGTTACTCTTAATCCAGGTTTTCAAATACGCATAAAACAAGTTCTCCAAGTCATCAACTAGTCCTTCAAGTTTGGGGTCAGCGCGAATATCAGCTAGTTGCTCATCTAAATTCTCTAAAATTACCTTTAATCCCTGGTTAGATACCTCTAGCTTTTTGATGGCCTCATCTACACCCATGAAAAGTACTAGGTAATCATAGATAATAAATTATGATCATTTCAAAATATTACATCATTTCAAAAGTGGTTCTCAAAGAACACTTCATTCACAGGTAACTGACCACCACGTGGTGCTGCATCCTCAGCACGTTTACCAACTACTACCATCATGACTATCATGTGGTTTTCAGGTAATTGAATAATCTCGGCCAACTCATCATACTCAAAGCCCACCATAGGACAAGAATCAAGTCCCATCTGTCTTGCTGCAAGCATAATGGTCTGTGCTGCAAATCCACAAGAGCGCATTGCCTCATCACGACGATTCTCAGGATGATCTTTATACTTTCGAGCTAGTGCATTTTTTACCATCTCTTGTTTTTCTGGAGTATTATTTTTCCAGTAACGTAGTGGTTCTTCTTTCCATGCATCAAGATTTCCACAAAGAACAATCACTAGGGAGCCATCTTTTGGCTGAGCTTGGTCTCGTGCAGCTTTTGATATTTTCTCCTTTACTGATTGATCAGTAACGTAGACGAATCTCCAGTTTTGTTGATTGTAACTAGTTGGAGATAGTATTGTCAACTCTTGTAATAGTTTGACATCATCAAGAGACATTTTGTGTGAACTATCAAATTTCTTTATAGCTCGGCGAGTCTTTATCGCATCAAAAGTGTCCATAGAATAAATAGAAATTTTTCCCAAATTTAATTGAAATGAAAAGGTAATTGAGCTTAAGATCAGTATCCAAAAGATACTGATGACAGCTCACCACTTAAGATCAGAAACTAGTGTCTCTGATGACAGCGACTTGTCTTAAGGTCTGAAACGATTGTACTCAGACGAGCGACTCACCTTTTCTGAATGTATTATGAGAATTTCTTATTTAACCCGCACTATCTTTTGATACTATTGGGGTTTGAATCAAAACAAATTCCGATAGTCTATTTATTACACCTCTAGTTCATTGAAATCATCTTGAAGATAGCAGTAATGGGAATGGGTGTAGCAGGCTCTTATCTTATGGCCAGACTAAAGGACTCTAACCACGAAGTTGTCGGATATGAAAGAATGGTTGAAGAAAAACATGATTCCATTTGCGCATGGGGTACGATAAAACCAACTTTATCAGAATTTTGCAAAAAAACAGGTAGGAATTTTGATGATTTTCTAATCCATGATGGCAAAAAAATGCATGTCAAAATGAATGACGATGTCAAGTTCGATATCGGCCTCAAAGGTCTATGCACGTATAACAAACTAGCACTAATCAAAGATTTCATTAAAGATTCTAAAATTATCTACGGTCCACCACCAAGTGTTGAAGAGTTGGAAAAAGAGTACGACATGATAGTTGACTGTACAGGATTCCACAGGGTTTACTTGCCAAAATTAAAACAAGATTTCTTCTTACCAACATATGAATACAAAGTAGAATATCCGGACAAGGTCCCATATGATGACTTTTACATTGAACCATTTCCTGGAATGTCAGGTTACTTTTGGTATTTCCCACTAGGGGAGAGATGGGCACACATTGGAGCAGGTGATTACAATAAACAACACATGAAGGCAACTGATGATTTTCTAAAAAAGCACGGTGGTAAGGTTCTCCAAACAAAGGGCCGTCCAATCAGACTTGCAACACCAGATAGATGCAAGCCATACTATTCAGGTAAAGTAGTTGGAGTTGGGGAATCAATTGGAACAGTGTACGCATTGTTAGGTGAGGGAATTATTCCATCAATGCAATGTGTTGATATATTTTTAGAGAACATGAATGATTTTAAAGCATATGAGAAAGCAGTAGAGAAACATTTCAAGGTGTACGCTAAAGTGTTTAATTTTGTGCATGCAAAGATTCAGAAGAACTTTAGTTTCCTCAAAGCGCTGCCAGATTTTATTTCAATATTCCTTTACATGAAAAAGAACGAAGACAGATTTGGAATGAATATCAAGATTGCAGATTTGATGAAAGTTGCAAAAGCTTAACTAAAACTTACAGAACCAAACCCTTCCCGATTTGTTCTATTTGATGCCATGTTATAGTCATAGATTGTAGTAGAGTATGCTTTGAGTTCGTCTTTCATTTGGTCTAGATTTTCAGCCAAGTAAAATCCAGGACAATCACCGGTAAATTGGTACGTTGCATGAACTCGTGCCTTACCTTTCTCGTTTTCAAGCCAGCTTGCAAATGGATACAGATAGCAGACTCCTGGTCTGTCGGGATGCATGCTGCACCCTCCTTTATCATCCAAGAATCTACATGAGATATGAGTTCCATCCTCTTCTGCAGTCTCATCAGTTTTTCTTTTCAGATTAATTGTAGTCATTGTGGTCATTTGGCCAGCTGGACCTGGTTCCTGATACGTAACAGTAAGAGTCTCTTTTTTGATAAATTCTGAAGTGCTTTTGTATTTCAAACCCTTTCCAATGGTGATTAAATCATCAGAGGTTAGCGGTAGTCTTCCCTGTCTATCACAGCAGTTGTGACAATCAGGCCAGAAACATTTCCACAAGATGTATTTTTTTTCTGAATTCAAATATGGGACATGAAACACTACATCTTTTACTTTAATGGCATAGTCTGATACATCTGTAATTTTACCTAACACAAATTTTCTAATAACTGGATCAACATCCCAATCTTTTTCTAGTAAGTCAAGTGACTCTTCAATTTCCTTTTGAGACAATCAAGTTATAACATCTTTTGCAGATGTTATTAATGTTTGAGTGAAAAAGGAAAATATGCCTCAGCCACAGAAAATAGAAGATTGGCATGGAGTGAAATAATTTGGCCCTTAATTTTACAAATCAATGATGTAGCATTTTCATTAAAACAATTTCAAGAAAAACGAGAGAAAGTATGTATTGAAAAAAATATTTCAATTAACATTCCATCAAGGGGTCTAGTATCACTAATGCAAAAAGGAATTATCAGAAAAGAAGGGAAACTCTACTCCATTCATTACAGATTAATTCCATACATGCGACTAAGAGCAGATTGCAATTACGCAACTGCAATTCATGAAGTCAGACTAAAATAATTACAACAAATGAATATATTCTAAAACATCAAAATTTCTTCTAGTAGCCCGATAGTCTAGTGGTCAAGGATTCTGCCCTCTGGATCTCAAGAGTGGATAGGCGGGGACGGCAGTTCGAATCTGCCTCGGGCTACCTAAAAATTCTAAAATAAAGATACTATCTTGATGCTTGGGCGATACGTTCCAACTCATGTCTCTTCTTTACAGAAGGAGCATTGGAATCATTTGCTGCTGCAAGCATTAGTTGTTCTGCCATATGTTCCTCAATTGGTTTTGGATTTGAGAAAGTTGCCTCTTTTACAGCATCTGCGATAAACTTCAAAGCCAAATCAACTCGTCTGATTGGAGCAACATCAACTGATACGTGGTATGTAGTACCACCGTAAACAATTCTTGTAGTATCTTCAGTTGGAGCAGAATATTCTATTGCTCTAACTAGAACTTCTACAGGATTTTGTCCGGTTTTTAATGCAATAATATCAAAAGCTACTTTTACAGTATTGAGAAGTTTTGTTTTTTTACCAGTCATTCTACCAGTGTTCTTTGCATATTTCTTTCCAAAGTGCATAGATTTGTTGATTAATCTTTCAACAATGTTAACATCTGCTTTATTGAATCGCTTTAGTGCAGAACGGCCATAAGTGTAAGGAAGAATTTGTTTTCTCAAAGAGATAGCAGTCTTTAATCCAGGATCTTTAATCTCAATATCAGATAAATCCCATTTTCTAAATAATAGTAAATTTTTAGTTTGTGCCATTTCTATCTCCTTGGTTTCTCCTTCTTTCCAATTACTAATTCATGTAATGATGTACCGTTAACTTTAGAAACTTTGAATCTAACTCCAGGAATATCTCCCATTGCACCACCTTGTGTTGCACCCATTCCTTCAATTGTAACCTCATCGTGTTCATCAATGAAGTTCATTGCACCGTCTCTTGGCAAAAATGCAGTTACAGATTTACCATTTCTAATTAATTGAACTCTAACACATTTTCTAATAGCAGAGTTTGGCTGTTTTGCAGCAATACCTACTTTCTCTAAAACAATACCACGTCCTTGTGGTGCGCCTCCAAGAGGATCAGCCTTTTTATCAATACCTAATTTTCTTCTTTTGTAAGTGGAAATTGCCCATCGTTGTTTCTTCTTTTTAGATGTAAGAACTCTGCCAGCAAATAATCCAAGTGGTGATTTTCTCATCTTCTACATCTCCAAAGTTGCCCGTTCAGGACTATTAATCAATACACTGCTAATATCAAAATATCGTTTTGCAAGTAGTCTTGCCTTTTCAGCATTTCTACCGTCTCTTCCAACTACAATTCCTTTCTTTCTTGGATCTACCATAACTATTGCCTGTTTTGTTCCATCGGCTCGTTTATTTATTTTTACTTCAGAAACTAGTTTAGAATTAAGCAAACTAGACAAGAATTTAGCCGGATCTTCATCAAATTCGACCAATTCAACATTTCTCTTAACAATATTTTGTAATGATTTGATATGAATACCGCCTTTACCAATTGCCAGTCCCATTTTTCCAGTGTTAACTACAAAAATTACTCTGTCTTGTTTTTCATCTTCTATACAATCACGTGCTGTTGCACCAGTTACATTTTGGAAAAGCGACATCAATCGCATTTGATCAGTTGTGAGTTTAATTGATTGTGCCATAAGAATTCCTTTTTATCTCCGAACCCAAAAAGTCTCATTTAAACTTAGGTTAAAGAAATTACAATGATTCATTTTTTTCCTCAACTTGTGTGTCTTTTAAAATTGATTTGATGCTTGCATCGTCTATTGAAGTAAATGAAATTGTCGAGATTCTAAATTGTAAGCCACATAGTCTACCTAATGCGACTGATGTTCCTTGAAAGTTGACCAAAGGTATTTTTTCTTTTTTTGCATCTAATTCAATTTGCTCAACCATTTCTTTTTTTATTGATTGAGACAACACAATAAGTTTCGAATTTTTTATAGAGCTTAAAACTTGCTTTGTGCCCATTGTTAATTTATCTTCTTTACGAGCATCCCGTAATGATTTCTCAAGTATCTTACTCATGTTTTACCTTATGACGATCGTCTTGACAGGGCTTTATAGGTTTATTGAAAAATTAAGCGTAGGGTATAAGAGAATTAGTTTAGAAAACCAAAGAGAGACCCCAAAGTAGAAAATGCAATACCCATTTCATCAAAGAAATTAGGTGATGTTTGCTTTTCAGACTCGCTCATCAAGATAGTGTTGGATGATGAATTTTCATCAGAATTATTTTCATCATGGAAACTATCAACAGTTTCAGATGAAACTATATTTGCAGCTAAAGCAATTTGGAGATTTTTCTGAGCTGTATAATAATTTGGATTCTGTTTTAAAACTTCAATATACAAAAGAATTGCATCATCTAAATTTCCCATATTAGCAAGAGCATTTGCCTTATTGTTTTTTGCAGGGAGAAAACTAGGGTCGAGTTTAATGGCATGATCGTAAAATATCAAAGCCTCAGAATAATAGCCTAATTTACCCAAGGTTGAGCCCTTATTGACAATGATTTCAACGTCATTTGGGTTGTTGATTAAAGATTCATTGAAAAAATCCAATGAACTATCAAAATTACATAATCGATACAATGCAGGTCCCATTCCATCATAGTATGAAATTGTGTCATCGTAAGTGCTAGAATCACATTCTAATTTAATTTCATTAAGTAATTTTCCTAATTCAATATCTTCTACTGTAAGATTATTTTCTTTGTGAATTTTTGTTTCTTTATTTGGTTTATCATTTGTTTTTTTAATCGGTTTACTTTCTAAAACAGTATTTGTAATTTCTTTATTATTTTTTTCAGGTTTCGGAGTTGGTGCAGGGTTAACTATAGGGATAGATGGTTGTTCATAAGAATTGTTTTCTTCTGTTGAATCAGTTTCGGGTGTTGTGTCATCTGTAGTGTCAATTGTTGTATCAGTTTCAATTGTAGTGTCAGTAGTAGAATCAGTTTCAGGTGTTGTGTCATCTATTTGATTATCAGAAAAAGTTTCTTCAGTTTCTGGCAGTACACCATAGTAATCAAAATAAGATGTTACTTCAGAATTGGCATAATGTGCTTTGACAGAGTATGTTCCATCAACTCTGAAATTTACCCCATCCTTTGCAAGAAAGCTTGTACTAAATTCCATATTCGAATCAATGGAACCAAAATAAAATCCAGCAGGCATTCCAAATGGATCATAGATTCCAATTAGTGCAGTTGGAGAATCAATGGATGATACAAGACCAACAATTTCAATAATTTCGTTGTCAGTGTATTGATTTTTTTCTGTGTATAGTAGAATAATTTCAGGTTCTTCTTCTAGGATAATTTCAGGAATAGACAATTCCCCATCCATTAGAAAATAATGATTCTCAGAAAGTTGGCCATAATCTAATTTTACCAAATATTCACCAGATTTGTCATAAAAAGGAGAATCAAGGCTAATTGTTTTAGAAAAGGTATTCGCAGGAGATATTTCTAAATTATTTGCAGATAAGACCTTCCCATCAGGATCATAAATGCTCATGGCAATTACTGGCATTCCAACTTCTAAAATTTCACCAGATATAGTTAGAGAATCACCTAGTTCGTAAAGTGGTTTATCAAAGTCTACAATAATTGAATCTGCAAATACATCAAGGATAACCACAGGAGAAAATATGGCTAACACTAAGGTTATTCCTAAAACATATCCTAACACAACAAAAAAAACGTATTTTTCTATTTAACACTCACGTAGAAATTCTACTTTTCATTTTACAGTTATCAAAGTAGACATTGTTGGAGAAAGAGCAGTGGATTCACTAATTGAATTCCAAACAAATGTTTCAATTTCATATGTACCAGATTCATTTGGAATCCAAGATTGAGAAACATCTAGTATTTGCTGAGATGAAATTTCACCTTGAATCCATGACAAAGACTCTACAAAGTTTTTGTCATTTTTTATCTGAAAAAAATACACAAATTTTTGTTTCAAATCATGATCATTTGAAATGGTTCCAACTATTTGTAATTGGGAATTTTCAGTAAAGGATTGGATTGGGTTTCCTAGTCCATCAGAAAAAGTGATGGCAGAATTTTGGATTCTTTCAATTGATGGAATAGAGGAATCAACTTTTGCAATAGTTTTGATCTCCAAATTGTCATTTATTGAATAGGGTTTTGGTAAGGTATGGTCATCGTATTTTGCAAATATTTCATCTCCTGCTACAGCATAAAGCCTGTTTCCACTCGAAGGTGAGTTTTGAGATAGCGGAATTGTTGCCACAAACATTCCAGAACTCTCAGATGTTTCAACAGCATTTACTGTAATACCTGCAACATCAGAGTCTGAAAATATCTGAATTGGTAAATTATCCAAGGCCTCAGGATTCAGATTCATATCTAAATCAACTACCCTAACCACTACAGTATCTTTTAGAAAGAAAACATCCTGCACGAAATTAATTGTGCCAATATTCCACCTTACAGGAACGGATTCAACTAGTACTACCCCATCTGCAAATTCAAAAGAAATAGTAATTGCCGAATCCCTATCAACTTCTAAAAATCCACTAGTAGGACCATTCCCAGATGTTCTCGGAGTTGTGTCAAAATTTCCATCACCATCAGCGTCATGAGCAAAGCCAGTAAGAATTACTTCTGCAGTAAAAATTCCAGAGTTCACATCTGTTTCAGTGAATCGATATGGTTCAAGTGAATTCTCAGAAGTTGTAATTTTAATTGAATGATCATCAGTGCCACCAATTGAGTCAATCAAATATCTATCAGAATTCCAGCTAGGAGAGATAATTGTTATTTTTATTTTATCAGTCCATGAATAAACAGGCTTGTCAGTAAAAATTGGAGAATATGGATTATTGTAATCAGGGGTAGATTCTCCAAATGCAGGAAACAAAAACAGTGTCAGTAAAAGAAATTCAAACATGATAAAAATTTGTAATTATTGAATTTATTGTTTGATGAATAATTTTCTAATTGTCTTCTTCAGGCAATGAAACTGCCAAGATATTATCTCCTCGGAGTAAGATTTTTCCAAGTTTTACATGTTTTTCTTCTGTAACATCTTCAGCATCTTCTAATGTGAGATTCATGTGAATATCAAAGTCTTGTAAAAGCCCCTGAATAGTTTGAGTGTTTCTCAATCGAAGTAAAACGACTTTACCTTTACTGTTACTCATTAATGTAGAAATTTCATCAGCCATAATTATTACTCAGTTTTCTTGTTTTTCTTACTTACTTGCATGTACAAGTCAACAGTACCACTTCCAATTGGAATGTTACTTCCAACAATAACGTTTTCAGTAATACCTTTGAGTTGTTCAACTTCACCTTGTAATGCAGCATGTGCAATTGTTGGGACTGTAATTTCGAATGCAGCTCTTGCAAGAACACTATCTTTAGTACCTGCAATTCCATGTCTACCAATTTGTTGCATGTAACCTCTAGAACACATCAAGTCAGATACCAACATGATGTATCTATTATCAACTTCCAATCCTTGGTCACCCAAAGTATGGTTGAGTTCATTGATTAATGAATTTCTAGCAGCCTCAATTCCCAAGGTTCCTGCAATTTCAAAGACATTATTTGTCCTAACATTTCTTTTGTCAATTCCTTTTACTGCAAGTACTTTGGCAATGTTTGAACCAGTTGTTTGAATAATCCATTCATCATTCTTTTGAACAAGTGTAACTCGTTCAACATCTGGAACTCCTTTAACAATAGTTTTGAGAACTTTATTTCTAATTGCAATTGCAGATGCAGTATCTGCCTCATCAACCAAATTCAAAGTGATTAATTCACCTGTAACTTCCATTTTGAATTTCTTGTTAGATGAAAGTGCTGCTTCTACTTCAGCCATTGAACATCCTCTTTCTTTTAGTCTGTTAGGACTCATGATTAATTTGATATTTGTAGAGTAATCAGTTTCAGTATTAGCAATCAATGCACTGACGTTAGTTTGCAATACATTTCGTGCGACTTCTATTGCTTTTTCTCGAGAGTTCTTTGATTCCTTATCAAGATAGATATCCATAGTTGGAGTAACTGGTTTCTTTCTAGCATCAACTAATTCAATTAATCTTGGAAGACCCAAAGTTACGTTTCTTTCTTTAATTCCTGCAAAGTGGAATGTTCTCAAAGTCATCTGAGTACCAGGTTCACCAATGGATTGTGCTGTGACAATTCCTACTGCTTGACCAGGTTCAACTTGTGCTTTGTTGTATAGTGAAAGTCCTTTCTTACATACTGCTTCAACACCATCTTTACTCAAGTTAGATTTCTGTAAAGCATCAGTTACAAGTTGAGTTAATCTTGGATTGAATGTCTTTGTGTATTTTTTGGCCAATGTATCAATTTCGTCTTTGGTTGCTTTCTTTCCAGAATCAATAATGGTTTGAGATTCTGCCAATCTACTTGCATTAAATGCCTCACCATGATCACTTTTCTGCACATCAATTCCATCTTCACCATAAAGGAATTGGACAATGTGGCCGTGTGGGTCTCTTACGGTTCCATCATATTCTAATCTAATGTGTTCTAAAGCGTTAATCAATCTACGCTGCATGTAACCACTTTGTTGGGTTCTAACTGCAGTATCTACTAATCCTTCACGTCCACCCATTGCGTGGAAGAAGAATTCTAAAGCGGTAAGACCTGTTCTGTAATTTGATTTTACAAATCCATGTGCATCAGGATTACTATCATTTTCTAAATAATGTGTTAATGCACGATTACTATAACCAAAACTCATTCTGTTTCCTCTTCTTGATTGTTGGCCTAATGCACCTGCCATCTGACCTACGTTAAGTGCTGAACCTCTGGCACCAGTTGTGGCCATGATTTTTCCAGCGTTACTATCATCTAAAGAGTCATTTGCAGTAGCTCCTGCTTTCTCTCTTGCTTTACCTAACTCATTGACGATATATGCCTCTAAGGCTTCTTCTGCCTTCATACCTCTTGTTAGTTTTAGAGTTCCTTTTTCATATTGATCAGTTAGGTCAGCTACAGTATCATAGGTTTCTTTGATTTCATCTAGAATTTGTTGCACATTCTTTTCTGGCACTTCAAGATCACCATAACCATAACTGAATCCATAGTGTGTGATGAATTGTTTTACCATAATTAGAATAGAGTTTAAGAAAGTCTTACCTGCTGCATTTCCATAGTCTTTTGTAATTCTGTGTAAGACACTTTCAGGCTCTTCTGCACCAATTGATGTTTTGTCAATTACACCGCTGATTAATTCACCGTTTTTAATTACGACATCTTTTTCTGGACCTTTTGTTCCCTTTGACCATTTTGATGTAAGAACATAGTTGAAGTCTTTTGGAAGGAATAATGAGAATAGTTGTTTACCAGTATATGCAGGACCATCTTTTGTTTTGGTACCAGGTTTTGGAAGTGCACCAACATAACCACCAAGCATTGCATAGTTTGAAAATTCTTGAATTGATAATGTAGTATCGTCTTTAGTTAGAAGATATGCACCAGTTACAAAGTCTCTTAGTGCACCAATAATCGGACCACCATATCTTGGTGAAATTAATTGATCTTGAACTCTCATCAAAAGAATTGCTTCTGCTCTTGCTTCCTCACTTTGAGGTACGTGAAGGTTCATCTCATCACCATCAAAGTCTGCGTTGTATGGTGGACAAACAGATGGGTGTAATCTGAATGTTTTACCTGGAAGTACTCTCACATAGTGAGCCATAATTGACATCTGGTGGAGTGATGGCTGTCTGTTAAACATGACAATATCACCATCTGCAAGGTGTCTTTCAATCAAATATCCAATCTCAAGGGTTTCAGCAATAGTAGAGCGGTCTTCTACGAAATCTAATCTAATCTTTACACCGTCTGGTCTTACAATATAGTTTACACCAGGGAATTGTTCAGGTCCGTTAATTACTAATTTTCTCATTCTATCAATATTCCATTCAGTGACAATTTCAGGAATAGTTAGTTTCATTGCAACTTGTTCAGGAACTCCAACTTCAGACAAATCCAAGTTAGGATCTGGTGAAATTACAGTTCTACTAGAAAAGTCAACTCTCTTTCCAGATAATGATCCTCTAAATCTTCCCTCTTTTCCTTTTAGTCTTTGAGTTAAAGTTTTGAGTGGACGTCCAGAACGATGATGAGCTTGTGGAATTCCAGAGACCTCATTATCAAAGTATGTTGTAGAGTGATATTGTAACAGGTCAACTAAATCTTGAACAATTAACGGAGGAGTACCTGCTTCTTTACTCTCCTTTAGTCTTTGATTAACTCTGATGATATCAACCATTTTGTGTGTCAAGTCATCTTCAGAACGAATTCCAGTTTCAAGAATAATTGAAGGTCTAACAGTTACTGGAGGAACAGGTAACGCTTGAAGAATAAACCATTCTGGTCTTGCAGTGATTGGATCATAATTCAGTAATGTTAAATCTTCATCAAGAATTTGTGTAAATCTTTCTCTAATTGTAATTGGTAATAATCTGTGTTCGCCAATTTCAGTTTTTTCTACAAAGATTGTTGGTTTTGTAAATACTAGCTCGTATTGGGTTTTTCCACAATGAGGACACTCTTTTGCTTTCTTGGCTTTTTCAATAATTTGCTCCGGAATACGTTTTTGTGAAACTACAGTGTATGCTGCATGTTTATCTTTAATTTTCTGGAATGCATTTAGATCATCTTGAGGTACTTTGAGTCTTGCACAAGAACGACATGTTGATTGTAATAATTTGTAGATATTATCAATAAAGGCAATGTGTAAAATTGGTTCTGCAAGTTCAATGTGTCCAAAGTGTCCAGGACATCTTGCAGCAGTATTTCCACATGTAAGACATTTTTGTCCAGGCTCAAGTGTTCCTAATCGTCCATCCATTAGACCTCCTTGTACTGGCATTCCATCTTCATCATATGTTTCAGGAGCAGTGATTTCAGCTACTGAATATTTTCTAATTTCAGTTGGAGACCAAACTGAAAATCGAATTCCATCAATTGCTTTAATTGCTTGAACAGACATTCTAGATTTTCTCCTTGATTAACAATCTTGGTGCAACGTTAAGACTTTGCATTTCTTGTAGTAATAGTTTGAATGCATATGCTACAGATACCGAAGATACTTTTGCTTTATCTCCACATACTCTGCAAACATATTTTCTTTGTTTAACATCATGATAAGCAACTAGACCACATCTTTCACATACAAAGATATCAGATTTATCAGACTCGTCAAGCAATCTATCTTTAAGAATCATTGAAGCACCATAAGCAATTAAACAATCTCTCTCCATTTCACCAAATCTCAATCCACCACCTCGTGCTCTTCCTTCAGTTGGTTGTTTAGTTAACATCTGAACTTGTCCACGAGCTCTTGCATGGATTTTATCTGCAACCATGTGGTGTAATTTTTGATAATATACAACTCCAATAAAGACCTCTACTGGGAATGCTTTTCCAGTTCTTCCATCATACATTGTTTCTTTACCAGAATATTCAAAACCATGTGCATCCATTACTTCTTTAACTTCAGGCATTTTCTCGCCAACAAATGCAGAACCATCAAATCTTTTTCCACGTAATGCGGCTGCTTTACCACAAATAGATTCCATCATCATTCCAACGGTCATTCTTGAAGGGAATGCATGTGGGTTAATCAAAACATCTGGAGACATTCCACTTGCAGTATATGGCAAATCTTCTGCTTTAGCTAAAATTCCAAGTACACCTTTTTGTCCATGTCTTGATGCAAATTTATCACCAATTTCAGGAATTCTCATGTCTCTTGCTCTAATTTTATACATTTTTCCTCCTTCATTTGATTGAGTCATAACTACAGTGTCAATTACTCCAGTTTCAGATGGTCTTACACCAATTGAAGTATCTCGTCTGTATGGACCAGAAGATTCGAATTCTCTATACTCTTCCATGAATCTTGGTGGGCTAGTTTTTCCAATCAAAATATCTCCACCTTTAACTGGAGATTCTGATGCAACTACACCATCATCTTCAAGTAATCTGTATGCACGTTCTCCCTTGTATCCTCTAATGTTATCTTCAGCATTTGGAATTTCAAAGCTATCACGCATTCCACCAGGATATTGTTTTGCTTCAGCATCATAAATTCTAAAGAAGAAAGTTCTACCAAGACCTCTGTCAACTGATGATTGACTCAATACGATAGCGTCTTCAATATTGTAACCGTCAAATGGCAATACTGCAACAACACAATTTTGTCCTGCTGGTCTATCTTCTAATCCTAAAAGTTTCATTGCTTTTGTATTGACAATTGGGACTTGAGGATATAGCATAAAGTGTTGTCTAACGTATGTACTGGTATTCATCATAGGTGTTGAAAATCCTAAACTCTGTTTTGCCATTGCAGATTCGTATGTATTTCTTGGAGATTGGTTATGTTCAGGATATGGAATAATAGAAGCTCCTGCACCTAGAATTGATGGTGGGAAAACTTCCAAGTGAGTATGTTTCTTAGCATCCTTTTCATCTAAAGTAACATAGCAATTTTCTTCTTCATTTGCATCAATCATTTCCAAGACACCCATTCGTAAAAGATCAGTCCAAGAAAGTAATTTCTTTGAAATTTTATCCAATAATTCTGTAGTTAGTAGTGGTTTGTTATCTTTGATAATAATTAATGGACGAAGAACTCGACCGGCATTGCAATTTACATACAGTCTTTTTGTTGATCCTTCAATTTCAGATTTGTGGAATGATACTCCAACGTGTGGATGAATCTTTGAGTTTCTTCTTAGTTCTCTAAGTGATTCGGCTAGTTCTCCACCATCTTTGTAATATCCAATTAATTTACCATCTACGAATATTCTAGCTCCATCTTTCTTCAAATCTTCTTTTGCATCAAAGAAATGAACTGTACCTAAATCATAGAGTTTTTCTATAATTTCCTCATTTGGTACGTTTACTGAAATGATTCCAGATAATGCCAAGTTTTTAACCAAACCACAGTTTGATCCTTCAGGAGTTTCACTAGGACAGATTCTTCCAAAGTGAGTTGCATGCAAATCTCTTGCTTCGAAGTTTGGTTGAGTTCTACTTAGGGGTGATTGAATTCTTCTAAGATGACTGATTGTTGAAAGATAATTTGTTCTATCAAGTAATTGAGTAACACCAACACGACCTCGTCCCCAGTTTCCAGTTGCAATTGCATTGTTTAATTTGTCAGTAATAATTCCCGGACGTATTGCTGCAGCAACTGCATTAATTCCACGTTTTTGACCAGAGCGTTCAAGTTGATATTTCATGTCTCTAACCAAATTTCTAAATGCAGTTCTGAATAGATCTGCTAACATTTGTCCTGCAAACTTGATTACTTTATTTCCATAATGATCTTTATCATCAGGAGTAATCCAACCAAGTTTTAATTCTAATAATTTACAAGCTGCTTCACCTAAGAACTGAGCTTTTTCTTTTCTGTTTTCTGGATGTTTACCCAAGTGTGGTAAGAGTCCCCAATCAAGTAATGTTTCAGCACGTTTAATCTGGAATTCCTCTAACATTCCAGGTGCAATTCTTTTACTAATATAGACAATGGCATCTTTTGATGTTGGAACATCTCCTGCCTTTTCAAAAGAGCCTTCTAATTCATCTTGAATATCATCAACTAGTGAAACTACAGATGCAATTTCTCTATCAGATTCTAATCCAAGTGCTCGCATTAATGTGACAACTGGAATATCAACAGGAGAACCAGGAATTCGGGCTACAATCAAACCATCATTTTTCATGACAAGTTCTAGTTTTGCACGATAACCAACAATTGAGGAATATACTTTAGCTTTGAAAACAATATTGCCACCAACAGTTTCTCTATCAACAATTATTTTGTTATAGGAAAGATCCTCTAATCCAACAATTACACGTTCTGAACCATTGATGATAAAGTAACCACCCGGATCTTGTGGATCTTCGCCATGTTCAATTAATTTTTGAGAAGAGAAATTATGTAAAATGCATGCATTTGATTTTGCCATTACTGGTACGTCTCCAATATGAACAAATCTAGATTCTAATATTTTTCCATCTTCTACAACACTTGCCTCCATCATGACGGGTGCAGAATAAGAAACATTTCTCAATCTTGCTTCAGCTGGAGTAATGTGAGTGATTGAACCATCAAGTTCCATCATTCTTGGTTGTTGAAGTTTTACTTTTCCTAATTGAATTTTGTAAGGGTACTCTGCATTTTCAATATCAATTTGTCCAACTTCATTTATGATACTTTGAAGTCCTCGTTCTAAAAATTCATCAAATGAGTTTAGATGTTGACGTGCAATACCTTCACGTTTTAAGATGTCTTGAATTACTGGCCATCTTTTAGTTGAAGGATCTGCCATTTAGATTTCCACCACATATCGATAATAGAGACTTTCACCTGCAGTTGGACTTTTTCTTGTAATTTTTATCATGTCCCCTGGTTTTACACCAAGTCCCAAAATTGCAGGATCGTTTACAAAGATTAATGGTAATTCAGTTGGTTTACAATTGTATTTTTTTAAAACTTCTTCAGCTTCTTGTTTTGTAATGATCTCATGTTTTGGAACATAAACATGATCAGGTACTAGTACTTGATTTTTCTTAGCTGCCATTTAGAATACCTCCAAATCGAACATTAAATGTAACAGTAATCAAAACACACAAACTGTCAAAAATTCACGCTCGGGTTAATATATATGTAATTTGAAACTAGACCGTAAACTGTCTTTTTTCTATTTTGTCAATAAATTTTATCACAACCTTAAATAGTCCAAATCTGGGCGTAAAATTGATGAAAGCTCATCTATCGGTGTTTGCCATATCTGCAATCTTGATTGCAAGTATTGGTGTAGCACCAGCATTTGGACAAATACAAAGCTCGATTACTGTTACTACAGATATGTCATCATATTCAGAAGGTGATACAATTCTAGTAACAGGAACAGTAAAAGATCTGTATGGCGTTCCAGTGAGTGTAATAGTTAAAGCTCCTAATGGGAACTTGGTATCAATAGCACAAGTAACAGTTAGTCCTGATAAAACATTCAGTACTGAAGTTACTGCAGGTGGCTCATTGATGAAAGCAACTGGTACATACACAGTTACAGTTCAATATGGAACAGAGAATCGAACAGCAACAGCATCATTTGAATTTAGTGGATCTACAATTCCACCAAAAACCCCTTCCAACGTTACTGACAAAACAGTATCAATTGAAGGTTCAAGTGATTTAATAGGATATGAAATTACAGGTGGAAAACTACTAAGTATTTTACCTGATGTGGATGCAAATTCACTCATAGTTTCTATTTCAGCTACAAGCGATGGTTCATTGACTCTTACAATTCCTAGATCGATATTAGATGCAACAATGGGTGGTGAAGATGATGACTTTTTCGTCTTAATTGATGGAGAAGAAGTAGACTTTGATGAAACAACATCATCAACAAATAGAATACTTACAATAGCATTCCCAGTTGGAGCAGAAGAGATCGAAATAATCGGTACATTTGTAGTCCCAGAATTTGGTACAATAGCAGCTATGATTCTAGCAGTAGCAATTATCTCAATAATTGCAGTTTCTGCAAAATCAAGACTTAGTATTATACCAAGATACTAAATCTCATCTTTTTTCTATTTTTAGGAATTTATCTGATCGGTGCCGATTAGATGATAAAATTCTATTTTTAAATATACATAAATAGCAATAATGCTGGATGAAAATAAGATGAATGTAAAACGTTCTACAACATCAATGGCAATAGCCCTTCTGGCACTGTCATTAGTTTCAATGACCTCTATTCAGCAAGATGCTTTTGCTCAAACTCTTGGAATGTCCATTACAGCTACAGCCGATAAAGGCTCAGATACAATTACTCTAACAGGTAAAACAGTTTCAAAGCTTAATGACGTTACATTTACTGTAACATCTCCAAGCGGAAGCAATGTGGTCGCAATTGACCAAGTATCTCCAGACGCTGAAGGAATTTTTGCAAAAACATTCAAAGTCGGACCAACATGGACTGAGAATGGATTTTACAAGATTAAAGCAATGCAAGGTGCAGGAGCAAATTCATTGTATACTTTGAATGTGTTTGTTGAAGTAAAAGACGGTATGACTCAAAGAACTTCTGAAACTCAATCCAATTTAGAGACAGGAATTTTCTCACCAAATACAACAAATGTTTCAAAAGATGCAGGAATTATGCTTGATGCAATAATTGTCGAAAATGGTTCTACAATGTTTGAAGTTACTGGAAAAACAGACAGAGTTAGTCAAGATATCACTCTGAAAGTAATTGCACCAAATGGAAATGTGGTAAAAGTAGCTCAAATAACACCAATGCTCAATGGGGAATTTGCTACTAAGGTTACAGTAGGAGGACCACTATGGAAACAAGATGGACTTTACACTGTAATGGTAAAACAATTCGATGATCCAAAATATTCTGCTTCAGCACAAGTGGATATCATGGATGGAGTTGTAGTCCCAGAATTTGGTACAATAGCAGCAATGATTCTAGCAGTAGCAATTATCTCAATAATTGCAGTTTCTGCAAAATCAAGACTCAGCATTGTTCCAAGATACTAAGTTCACAACTTTTTTTCTATTTTTAAGTATACATAAATAGAGACGGGTGTAAATCGCAATAAGATGAACAACCGAACGTCGTTCGCGCTACTAGCCTTTATGACTGCAGTCGGTACTTTAACTATGTCATCAGTATATGCTGCTGAAGAAATTTCAGAAGCATGTGTAGGATGTTCTATGGAAGATGCTAAAGAAACAGCAAAAAGAATGCTGCAAAAATCCCTTCCAGTATCTGTTTGGACAGACAAAGCAGATTATGGACATAATGACATGATTATAGTAACAGGCCAAGTAGCAAATGTAGCCTCTGGATATCCAGTTACAGTAACTGTTGTTAGTCCCTTGAACTCTATTGTTACAATTGATCAAGTCAGTGTAACAGAAGATGGAACGTTTGAGACGACACTAAATACAGCAGGTGCTATGTGGAAATACGATGGTACCTACACCATTAAAGTAAACTATGGTAGTACTGAAAAAAGTAACAGTGCTAAAGTTGAACTAACTGGTGGAGATGAATATACACCAAATTACAACACACCAACCGAAACAAAACAATGTGGCGGTAACGAATTATCTGCAAATGGTCAATGTATACCATTTACAATTTCAGGTGGAATGGTAACTGGTGCAAGTCTCAATACTAATGACAACTCAATTGTCATTATGATCAACGCTGAAAATGACGGAACACTAACAATAACCCCAACAAAAACAACCATTGACGGTATCTTCATGGTACTAGTTGATGGACAAGAATGGGATGATGTTGAAATTGTTGCAAACAAAGTAACAGTCAAGTTCCTAGCAGGCGCTGAGAAAATTGAAATTATCGGTACCTATGTGATTCCAGAATTTGGTACAATAGCAGCTATGATTCTAGCAGTAGCAATTATCTCAATAATTGCAGTTTCTGCAAAATCAAGACTCAGCATTGTTCCAAGATACTAAAAGTTACACAACTTTTTTCATTTTTTCATTTTTTAATAGTAAAGGAAATATACAAACGAGTACTCAAAAGTTTGTGAGTTTGAAAATATTTTATGGTCTCATATTATTATTGATAATTTCTACGGGAACAGCATTTGCTCAAGAATCTCTAATTTCAGTTCAAACAGATGATAATCACTATGATGAAGGGGATACCATAGTAATTTCAGGAACTGTTACTACTATAGTAGGTAGTACACCAGCAACATTGCAACTCTTTTCAGATGGAAATCTAGTAGATATTGCACAAATTACAATAGCACAAGATGGAAGTTATTCTCATACAGTTATTGCAGAAGGTCCATTGTGGAAAAAAAGTGGAGAATATACAGTTAGAGCCTCATACGGAGAAGGAAACATTGCAGAATCTGAATTTACCTATTCACCCAAATCAGAAAGAATTTCAACTTCAACAAATTATGAAGTAGATGCTGGAAGTCATGGAACATTTGATGTAGAATATACCATTAATGGAGGTACTATCAAAAATATTATAGTAGATTCAAACATCTTTGCAATAATAGTTCAAATTGATGCTTTTGATGAAGGATCAATTACGTTAGATTTGCCTAGAGAATTCATAGGGGCTGAAAAACAAGATGGTAAAGACGACACATTTATTATTTTAATAGATGGAATAGAAGTCGAGTATCAAGAATCAGTAGTACTTGCAGATTCTAGAGTAATTACTATTAATTTTGAACAAGGTGACTCAGATATTGAAATAATTGGAACTTATGTGATTCCAGAATTTGGAAGTATTGTTATGATAATATTGATCGTTGGAATAATAACCACCATCCTAATTTCAAGAAATAGATTAGTAATTAGAATTTAATTTTTAGACGAAAAAGAATATTTTTCTTTAAAGGGTGAAACCGATCTTAGTTCTTCAACAATTTTTTTAAGCGAATTTACAGTTTCTTCAATTTCTTTTTCATTATTAAAAATCCCAAGAGTCAATCTCAAAGAACCAGTAATCTGTTCATGAGAAAACCCCATTGCCTGTAAAACATGTGAGGCCCTTTGAGTATTTACAGAACATGCAGAACCCGTAGATGCAGCAATTCCATATTCATCTAGTTTGATAATTAGATCCTCACCATTGACACCAAGAAATGTAAAATGAGCATTGTTGGGCAATCTAGATTTAGAATCTCCATTCAAAGTAACTTCAGGAATTTCATCTAAGACTCTATCAATTAAAAGATCACGAAGTTTTGTGACATAGGCTAGATTTTCAGATAAATTATTTTTAGCAATTTCACATGCTTTACCAAATCCCACAATATTTGCCACATTTTCAGTACCTGAACGTAATCCACGTTCTTGACCACCTCCTAAAATCACAGGATCAATATGGATGCCGTTTTTGATGTATAATGCACCTATACCCTTGGGACCATGAAGTTTATGGGAAGAAATAGAGAGTAAATCTATACCTAATTCTTTAACATCAATAGGGATCTTACCAATGGCCTGAACTGCATCAGTATGGAAAGGAATTTTTTTTTCATGACAAATTTGAGATATTTCTGAAATTTTTTGAACAGTGCCAACTTCATTGTTTCCAAACATTATTGAAACAAGACAAGTATTATCAGAGATATTGTTTTTGAGTTCAGTTGGATCGATCATTCCAAATTTATCAACAGCTAAATACTTAATTTCTAATCCATTTTGAGATAATTTTTTACAAGGTTCTAAAATTGCATCATGTTCGATTGAAGAAGTAACCATGTTACTGGACATATTTTTCATAGATATTCCACTCAATACAGTATTGTTTGATTCTGTACCACCAGAAGTAAGTAAAATTTCTGAAGGTTCTGCATTAATCAATAATGCAATTTGCTTTCTAGCTTTTTCAATTGCTTTACGAGATATCCTACCATATCTATGGATGGATGAGGCATTGCCATATTGTTCTTTAAGAAAAGGTAGCATTGAAGTTAAAACATCTTCATGGATTTGAGTAGATGCCGCATTATCGAGATATATCAATCTGCAATCACATTGATTTTTCCAGGTTTATAGCCTTCCGGATCAACTTCAACAGAAGTAAAACCAATCATCTGTAATTTTTCAGTGATTTGTTTCAAAATTACTTTATCAAATTTAGATAACATATGTTTCTCAACTTCAATTTTTGCCAAACCATCAATATCTCGAACTCTAACTTGTTTTACTTGTGTAAGTTGTTTTACTATATTTTCACCGTATTCAATTCTAGTTAATTTCTCAGCAGTCACTCTCTGACCCCATGGAATTCGTGAAGCTAAACATGAATTTGATGGCTTGTCAAATACGGACAATCCAACTAATTTAGCAGATTCGCGGATTTGAGATTTTGAAAAATTAGTTTCTACTAGTGGGCTTCTAATTCCATTTTTTTTTAATGCCTCAATTCCAGGTCTATAATCTCCTAAATCATCAAGATTGGTCCCATCTACAATTATCTCCACATCATGATCTTTTGCCAATTTGATCAAATGGTCACCTAATTCCATTCTGCAGTGAAAACACCTATCAGAGTCATTTTTTGCGAAATCTTCATTCTCAAGTTCATTATAATCCAAAAGTAGTTGCTTTATGCCAATTTCAGTACACACCTGTTTAGCAGTACCAAGTTCTTCAGCAGACAAAGTCTTGTAATCAGCAGTTACTGCAATAGCAGAAGATCCAAGTTTTTGAAATGCAGCATATGCAACAAGTGCGCTATCAACTCCACCTGAAAGTGCAATCATCACTTTATTTTTACCCTCAAACCAATTTACAAGATCATCAAGTTTTGTCATTAATTAATCTCCAATTTTTCAATTTCTTTTCTCAATAAAACATCTGTTTCTTTAATTGATTTATCAACAATATTAGAAATTTTTTTCAGGTCATCGAATTCTATTTTGAAATCAGTTTTGCCTTTAAATGATGATTTTTTATAATGAACTTTAAATGATTGGCCATTCAGATTAATTGAAACATCATGTTTTGTTCTAGGAACAATGAATCTGGTAGAATCTGAAATTCTAATTCCCAAAGTTCCAGTTTCTAAAACTAGTAAATCAATTATTTCATCAACAGTGTCATTAGTACAAATTACAGATACAAGATTTGTTGGTCTACCTTTCTTTGTAATTCCATGATAAATTGAGACGTCTTTTGCTCCTTTTTCCATAATTTTTTCAATTAAATTTCCTAAAATTTCACCAGATATATCATCAACATTAGTTTCAAGTATTTTTACAGAATCCATTTCAAAATTAGTCCCTGTTCCCCTTACAATTTTTAAAACATTTGAGAAAGTCTCAAAATCTTTTTGTCCTGCTCCATAACCAATAGATTCCAACTTTAGTTGAGGATAGAATTTTACAGATTCATTTGCTAAATTTACCAAAATACAGGCTCCAGTAGGGGTTGTAAGCTCTTCATTTGAATTATTCCCTTTAATTTCAAGATTTGAATTTTTAAAGATCTCAAGAATAGCACTTGCCGGATTTGACATTGTACCATGTGAAAATGTCACAGAACCACCTCCAACAGCAATAGGTAAACAAACAATTTTTTCATCAAACAATCCCAAGTCATCTAATGCAATGGTAATTCCTACAATATCCACCAAAGTGTCTATACTGGATGCCTCGTGAAAATGAACTGATTCTTTAGGAACATCATGTATTTTAGATTCTGAAGAAATTAGTGTGTCAATGCATGATTCTGCAAAAGATGTTGCTTTTTGAGACAAGTTAATTTCTTGAGCAGATTTAGAAATTGCATTTTTTATTTCAGAGCCTTTTCTTTCATGAACATCCTCATTAATTTCTAAAACTAAACGAATAGAACCAACCCCATGTTTTTGGGTTTTTTCAAAATCAATTTTTTTTATAAAAGAATTAGAAAAGAATTTTTCAGATTTTCTAATTCCTGAAATGATCTTATTTTTATCAGCACCAAGATCTACTAAAGAGCAAAGAAGCATATCTCCAGATATACCAGCAATTTGAGGATCAATAACAAGAACCATGATTAAAAATTATTAAAAATGCTTATAAATTCGACTAATATTTCACGAATTTCACTAGATTTAATTATTCAAAATCAAGACCAATTTTCATGATTACTATAATCGGTTCAGGTAAAGTAGGCGGAGATGCAGCATTATTTTCAGCTTTAAAACGATTAGATGATCAAATTTTATTACTTGATGTTGCAGAAGGACTTCCTCAAGGGGAAGCAATGGATATCAATCATATGCTATCTGAACAAGGAATCGATGTAGAAGTAAAAGGATCAAACAATTTTGAAGATATGAAGGGATCAAATGTAGTTGTAGTAGTTGCAGGTTCTGGAAGAAAACCGGGAATGACAAGAATGGATTTGTTGAAAATTAATGCATCAATTGTAAAAAGCGTTGTAGAAAATGTAAAAAAATATGCAGATGATTCCATGATAATTCCAGTAACTAATCCATTAGACCCTATGGCATACATCACTTACAAAGTTTCAGGATTTGATAGAAGTAGAGTATTTGGTATGGGTGGAATGTTAGATTTATCAAGATTTAGACAATTTATTCACGAGGCAACTGGACATTCACGAGATTCCATTAGAGCATTAGTAATTGGCGAACACGGAGAAAACATGTTACCATTACCAAGATTTTCATCAGTATCAGGAATTCCTTTGTCATCTTTTCTTCCAAAAGAAAAATTAGATGAATTAGTTCTAAATACAAAACAAGTTGCAGCAAAAGTTATTGAATTAAAAGGCGCTACAGTTCACGCTCCAGGTAATGCAATTTCTGCAATTGTTGAGGCAGTAGTAAGAGACAGAAAACAAGTCATTCCAGTTGCAACTTATCTTGATGGAGAATACGGTCATTCAGATGTTACAATTGGGGTTCCCGCAATCATAGGAAAGAAAGGTGTAGAGAAAATTATCGAATTGGACCTAAATGATGAAGAAAAACAAGTCTTTGACAAGGCAGTTGAAAGCGTAAAGAGCGCCATTTCAGGTATTGAAATCTAAGCATTTTTTTAGAATAACAAATAAAATTCATCAATGGAAATTCATGAAATTTTACAATCATTAGAGAAAGGGAAAATATCAGTAAATAATGCAAAAAAGCTTTTGTCACTTTATTCAATTGAAGAGGTCGAAGGTTTTGCCAAAATTGACATTAACAGAAGGAACAGAAGAGGAATTCCAGAAGTAATTTTTGCAGAAACTAAAGAATTAGATGAAATTAAAAAAATTGTTAAAAAAACAATAGAGAAAACAAACTCAGTAATAATCTCAAGAATTAAAAAAGAAGATTATGCAAAAACGCTATCTTTTTCTAAGAAATTAAAAGTGGAAATTAAAACTGGAAAAAATTCATCGTCATTGTTATTGTTTAAAAAACCAATTAAATTTCATGGAGGAAAAGTTGGAATAATGACTGCAGGTACATCAGATATTGGGGTTGCAGAAGAATCTAGATTAATGTGTGAAGCAATGAATTGTAAGTGTATTACAAGTTACGATGTGGGAGTGGCTGGGATTCAAAGAGTTTTTCCAATTTTGAAAAAAATGATAAATGAAGATGTAGATTGCATCATAGTTGCAGCAGGAATGGAGGGGGCCTTGGCCACACTTGTTTCTACGTTAGTAGATATTCCAATTATAGGAATTCCAACATCTGCAGGATATGGGTATGGAGGAAAAGGGATAGCAGCACTTGCATCAATGCTCCAAAGTTGTTCTCTTGGATTATCAGTTGTAAATATCGATAATGGGATAGCAGCAGGGGGGATAGCTGCCAATATTGCAAATAGAGCTATCAGAAAAAATCATTCTAGTTAGAATTTTAGACTACCATCTCGTAAATGATATATAAGATACCTAAAAGAAGTTGGGTAATTGGCTGGCAAACGTGTTGTACTTACTGCTGATCGTAGTTTAATGACAAATTATAGAGGAAATTTTCTTTATGGATTTATTGCATGTGGACCATATGAGGTTCTACCAGAATGGGTTTTTGATAAAGTATTTTGTCCTTCAGTTGAAACAGACCCAATAACAGGAGAGGTAAAAGTTGCCCAAGTTGGATTAAGAAGAATTGAGAGTTCATTGATTCAAGGCGGATACAAAAGAGAAGATGTATTCATGGCACACCCAGAAATGCTAAGTAAATCAATTGGTCCAGATACCAAAGTTGTTGGAATTAACGTAATGGATCCATTAGGAATGGCACCAGTTACTACCACCATGTCTCCAGAAAAATTATCCTATGTTGCAATGAAATTTAAAAAAATGTGTGCAAGTATTATTCAATTAAAAAAGAAATATGATTTCAAAGTTGTAGTAGGAGGCAACGGGGCATGGGAATTAGCAAAGTCAGATAGAATGAAAATACATGGAATTGATACCGTTGTTGTTGGAGAAGCAGATGAGTTAGCAGTAGACTTGTTCCAAGACTTGGAAAAAAATGATGCCCCAGAACTAATGCATTGTTTTGTAAGAAATCTTGAAAACATCCCAGTTATTGAAGGTCCAACAATCAATTCATTGATTGAAGCAATGAGAGGTTGCGGAAGAGGGTGTGACTTTTGTGATGTTAATAAAAGATCAAAGAAAGATCTCCCATTAGAGAGATTACAACATGAAGCTAAAACTAACTTAGATTACGGATTTGATTCTATTTGGTTGCATTCTGATGAAATGTTACTATATGGATGTGATAATAGAGACTTTGTTCCAAACAGAGATGCAATTGTTGATTTATGGAAAGGACTCAAAGGATTAGGTGCAAACTTTATCGGAACCACACATATGACATTTTCAGCAGTTGCAGCAGATCCTATATTGATGCAGCAAATTTCCCATGTTAATGAACAAGATAAAACAGGCAGATGGCTTGCAACTAATCTTGGAATTGAAACAGTATCACCAGCAATGGTAAAAAAACACCTCGGTGTTAAAACAAAACCATTTGCTCCTGAGGAATGGGGAAGTGTTGTAAGAGAAGGAGCTAAAATTTTAAATGAAAACCATTGGTTCCCAGCTGCCACAATCATAATTGGCTGGCCTGATGAAACTCCAGACGATGTTCAATATACCATAGATATGATGAGTGACTTTAGAGAAATGAATTTTAGAGGATTAGTAGCACCATTACTTTACCAAGACTTTAGTGAAAAGAATTCAATGCACTTTGGAAATCTGAATGAAGCTCAATTTACATTATTTTGGAAATGTTGGGAGAATAACTTACGAGTCATCAATGATATTATTCCAATTATCCTTAGAAACAAAACGTACGGTCCACCAATGAAGGTATTCATGTACGGAATTCTCAAAGCAGGAACATGGGCAATTATGAGATATTTGCGAGGATTATGTAAAGATCTTTTCAACGGACGAACTCCAGATCAAATTATCGACAAATATGCAAGAAGTAGATCCGTATCTGCTCCTAAAATTCAGACAAAAAAACTATAGATTTTCAATAGCAATATCAGCTATAGTATTTCTTATTGGTGTTAATGAAATAAAGTAAACTTTGTCCGCTCGTTCTACGGCTTCAACTTTTTTAAATGACTTTGACGCTACATCAAATTCATAAATTCCAGGTTCAAGTGAACCCTTTGCATAAAGCATAAGATATGTTTCTCCAGTGGCAGGACTTAATGGGATAAAAGACATCACATGTCCTTTGTAAGAATTAATTGGTAAGGTGTTTTTCATTGGCGGTGCAGCTGATGCCATATACATTAGAAAATCTTCAATGGATTCAAATTCCTCATACTCTATATGCATGAAATATCAAATGAGGTTTAAGTATAATAACCTAGAGTGGAATTGGATTATTTTCTAGATTTAATAATTTGATTAACTTTGAATCCGATTAATGCTGGTGCTGCAATATACATTCCCAAGTTCAAAGCAATTACAGAAATACCTAGTCCTAAAACTTCAACTTCTGAACCTTCATTTGCTAATGACATTATAGATAGCGTTGAAAGCATTGGTGTGATTGCAGTCTTAACTATTTCTTTAAACACTGGACTTTCCCTTTCCCAATCTGCAACTGTTGGTGCAAATGAATAGTATAATGTGTTAAAGCTACCCATGAATGCAGTACCAGAACTTGTACTGAATAGTGTGTTATCTCTAATTTCTCTTAGTAATTGTACTTGTGGTGCCAATTCAGTTCCATATGCTGCTGTTGCAATTAAACAACCACTATCTGGTGGCGGAGGTGCACTAATTACTTGACAAATTCCATTTACTAATTGAGTTCCAGCTCCGCATGTTGGTTCATCTGGTTCAGGAGTCATACATTTTCCATTAACTAATTCTTGACCAGATGGGCAGGTTACTGGTGGTTCTGGTTCAGGAGTCATACATTTTCCATTAACTAATGTTTGTCCAGATGGACATGTTACTGGTGGTTCTGAAGATATGCATTTTCCATTAACTAATGTTTGTCCAGATGGACATGTTATAGGATCTGGTTGACCACTGATTACTTGTGATCCACCAACATAATCAATAATCACTTTAGATTCATCTGCACCATAATGAAATTCAACAACATAATCACCGTTATTTTTCCAATAAGTGCCACCAGCAACAAAAGATTTTGTAAATGAACCATCAGAACTAATCTGATTTGAAGTTAGTTGTCCAATTTGCACAATAGCATTATCAGGAGATAGGACAAGGAAAGTAAGTCCTTTACCAGATGAAGAATCATAATCCTTTATACTTCCAGTTATTGTTACAGTTGCACCATTTGAAACAATGTCAATATTAGTAGATATAGGCAATGCAGGGTTTGGATCAGTTGCTGCAAATGCAACATCGCTGACACCATAAGATAGAATTGAAATTGATAATAAAGCAAATGCTAAGAATCCAGATAGCTTCATTTTCATTTTGATTCATGAATTGAGGTATTTATGTTTTCAATGAAAGAAATATTGACCATATTATATTCGAATAATGCCTTTTTTGACCAAGAATTGAATTGATTTTACAAAGTCATCATCAGATATTTCCCCATCTGCCCACCATTTTGCATTATTTTTAATCCAATCAGGAATCAACTGATCAGAAATAGAAATTTCAGAATTAGTATTGACAGTGATCAGACCTTTTTCAATAAGATATTCAAGTCCGTCAATAAATTCTGAATCTGAAACGGTATCAGATGACCACCATTTTGCATTGTTTTTGATCCAATCAGGAATTGGTGGATTTGAAACCACAAAAGAAAGAGATTTCACAAGTGAAGTATTATGGAACAAATTAATTTTGTAAACACCAGATAAGGAATTTTCATTAATTGAAATTATAGATTTGAAACTTCCTGCATTAGATAAAGTTGCACCAAAATTTTGAATTTGTCCATCAGGAGTTGTGATTATAACATCTAAAGGAATTCCTCTTCTAGAAGTGTCAACTTTACCTGAAAGAAGGATTTCTTCGATTTGTCCTGAAGTTGGTTTTACTATTTCATATGTGCTAAGTTGTGCTGAAGTAGGATATGATGTAGGAGCTGCTCGTAACAAACTAAAAACATTAGCATTTCCAAAAGTATCTCGAGAATCATAATACTTTGCATCAAGACTGCCACCTGCTGAAGAAATTAATGCAGTTCCAGATTTATTACAAATTTTTGAAGGCATTTTGAACACTCCTTTAAAAATTCCTGTACTAGGCCCAGTTTCTACGAGAGTAAAACCAGTAGCACTCAAACCACCATGACTCACACCATCTACAGTACAACGTTTGTAACGAATATCTTTGATTAAAACTTCTAGTAAAGTAATACCATTTTTCCCAACTGTATCAACATTTGGGGAATTAGAATCATCAATTACAAAATAGATGTCAACTAAATCATTTTTCAAATTAAGATCAGGATCATTTAATGTCAACGTTACTGGTTGGCCAAATCTATATGATTTAGAATCTGAAGAAATTATTCCAGCAGTAGTTTGTATATTAGATTGTGAAGAAGTTGTTGTGAAAACTCCAGTAGCATCAAGATCAGAATATGAAATAAAAATACCTCTATCATTAATCAGTCTATCAGTAACAATAAATTTTATTTGATCATCTATTGGTTGAACGGTTTCAATAAAAACAGGATCAAAAATATTTAATTGGTTTGCTACAGAATACTCCATAGTTCCATCAAAAGTAGAAGAATTGTCCGATGTTTCTTCTAATTCAAAACGATATATTGAATTATTCACATCTTTTAAATTTTCAACCCCAAACGAAAAGAAATCAAATACAATTGGTTGTTTGTTCTCTTCACTAGAAATAGTCAAAGTATCACCAGATCCAGTTGAATTAAAATTAATTACAAGAAATACCATTCCACTTTCATCAGAAATATCTACAATATCAGAATCATCAATTTGAATAAAACCTTGAGATGATGAAATATCACTAGCATTAATTATAGTAATTGGAGCGGTCCCTAAAGTTCCAAAAGAAAGAGTAAAAGAGGTATCACTAAAATCAGTGATTCCATAATCATATTCAAAAGATCTTAAATCATAATTTATCCAATTAGTTCCATTTGTATTTGATTTTGAATCATCAAGTAAGATAGACGACAAAGAAGATGCTGAAACTCCCAAATTCATTGAAATCATTTCATATGAGTCATTTGCCACATTTGATGAATCTATAACGAGCCTGTCAGAATTAGAATCAGGTACAGATGAATTTGAATCATCACCACCTACTAGAACAGGAGATACTGAATGGAATTGAACATCTCGAGCATTTTGAAAAGTTACAGGGTTCCCAATAGTCATTGATGGAATAATGGCAGTTGCCCGAAAAACATCAAGATGATCACGAGCATCAGAATTGATATTCTGATCAGGATCTACTAGAATTACTGGGATTTTACTACCTGGCTTTAATGATTGAGAATTAGTTTCAATAGTCAATGTGGGATTTTCCAAAGAAACAGAAGCTGACGAAGAACCTGTAAGAACTGAAATTGAATTTTTGTTATATGTGATAGAACCTGTATGCCCTCTTGGGGCATTATCTAAAATTCCTAGAATAGATTGATCATCATTATCTGCAGTGTCAAATATTCCAGAATTAGGACCATCTTCAACTAAAGTAATGATTTCTCCATATGTTGTTGTTCCATCGGATACACTTGTAGTTGGTTGTTCATCATTTGATTGTAATTCAATTACAGAGTTTAGTTTTACAGATAGTTTTCCATTATTTTCAAATCCAATCTTCGAGAGATTAGGGATTAAATCAACTAGTCCAATCCACCCATTTGCAGAATTTTGTCCGTTTTCATCAAATGCCTGATAGAATGTTGATGGTGTACTTCCAACATCAAAAGTCCAAGAATCCTCATCAGTTGGATCTTGATTTAATTGGAAATCATTAATGGTTAAGAAAACTTCTGCATTCTTTGGATAAAGAACTCTATCAATATTCATAGAAATGTTTTGACTTTCATCATATTCTAATGAAACCACTTGCGGTGAACCAGCAGGATTGTATTGGATGATAACGTCATTAAATGAATAAAGTTGAATTAAAGGCCAAGCGTTGGTATTTAATCCAATTTGGCCTGAGGGAACATTTGGATTTGTGTTTATAGATTTTGCATTACGAACTACGTTATTCAATACAGATCCAGTTGGAGATGCAGTACAATCAGAAAAGGAAGTGTTCCCATTGGTGGATCCAGTTGCAGAGCGAGGAATTGCAAAGCCATCTGTTTCAGATAAAGAAATCCCTACTATAGACGATAAAGTATTTCTACTACAAAATACTCCAAAATCCAATCCCTTTCCTGCAAGTCCTACAGTTGAATCTGCTTGCTTGGCCTTTTCTACATTGGCAAAATATGCATACCAACTACCATCAGTTGCCTGAGTCATTCGTAATGATTTTCCATTAATTGTTACATCAGGTTCGCCCTTACCCTGGTCTGTATTAGACAGATTTGGATCAATTACTATTACTTCAACTACCATCGAACCAGAAAAAGAATTGTTAAATTGTGAATTCTCAGCAGAGACAAACAGGTTTGGATTACTTGATGCCTCAACATCAATTTGAGGAATAATTAGTAAAATTGAGAAAGATGCCACTAAGGCTAAATATTTCAGGTCCAACACGATCCTACAAGCCAATTTTATCACAAATAACGTTGTCGTAGGATTGCTTCTTAGAAAACGGTAATACGTGATTCAAATTATCAAAAATAGGAAATGTTTGATCAAAGAACCAAAGTTTTACAGATTTCACTTTTAGCCATATTTTCAGCATTTGTAGTTGAATTAATTTTTGGACTTATTTCAAACAGTCTTGCACTCATTACAGATAGTATTCATGCTTTGTTAGATAGTGTAGTAACACTAGTTTTACTTTTAGCAGCAAGATGGGCAATTAAACCACCAGATGCGGAACATACCTATGGCCATGGAAAAATAGAATCACTTGGAGGATTAATTGGAGGAATAGCAATTTTTCTAATTGCTTGTTTTTTCATTTACGAATCAATCAATAGATTACAAAGTCCACCTCCAAGTGTTTTACCTGGATTATTTGCAATAATTGGTGGCCTTTACACAATAGGAATTGACTTTTTCAGAATTATCATCTTAAGAAGATCTATTAAAAAAATTGGTGGTGCTACTTTAAAAGCAGACTTTTATCATGCGTTCATGGATCTAGGTTCTACAATAGTTGCAATTGTAGGAATTATTTTAGTATCATATGGTGTGTATTTTGGAGATTTTGTAGCAGCATTAATCCTGGGAATTTTACTAGCAGTTCTAAGTGTAAAATTAATTTACAAAACAGCATTAGATTTGACAGATGTCATATCTCCAGAACTTGTTAAAAAGGTCAGAGAAATTTCAATGTCAACAGATGGTGTAGTTGATACAGGATCAATCCTTATGAGAAGATCAGGAGATACAATTTTCGCCGATGTAACAATCGCCCTAAGAGGAGATACCAGTTTTGATAAAGCTCATGAAATAAGTGACAGTGTTGAAAGAAACATAAAAAATAAAATCCCTAATGCATCACCCACAATTCATTTTGAACCAAATTGGAAAGATGTTCCACTAGATGCAAAAATCTCAGATATTGCAAAAAATGTGGATGGTGTTAAAGGAGTTCATAATGTTACCACACATAAGACAAATGGTAAAACATATTCCAATCTACATGTGATGGTAGAAAGAGGGATTGATTTATCCTCAGCTCATAAAATTTCAGAAATAATTGAACAAAAAGTTCAAGAACAAATTTCAGAAATTGAACATATTACCATCCATCTGGAGCCATTTGTTACTGTTCCAGAAAATATCAATATCGAAGATGTTGAAACTGAAGAAAAAATTAAAACCATATTGGAAAAATATCCAGATATTAAAAAAATTGGTAGAATTGTATCTTTAAAATTTGAAAATATTCTCAAAATAGATATTGACTGTTCATTTAACAAAGATTTGTCAATTGAAAAAGTTCATGATTTGACAACGGAAATTGAACATATCATTAGAGCAGAAATTAATAATTCAGTAATTACAATACATCCTGAACCAATTTAGACCAAAATACTAGTCAAATACATGATGACCATTCCAATTGCGAAGCCAGAGGCAACTGCAGCACTTGAAAGATTCTTGTCGCCCTCTTCTCGTATCCACTTTAGAATTGTGAGAATAACTTGAAATATTGCTCCTGCACCAATTGACAAAAACACAACTGATGTAAATGGTGAATAAACAAAGCCGCCTATCCAAGCACCGAAAATAGCAGGAGATCCAGCAATTAATCCCATGGCAATGAGTTTTCCTATCACTTTTTTCTCTCTAGACAATGGTGAAGCAATTGCAATTCCTTCAGTTGTATTATGTAGTGCAAAACCTATAATCAAAAATGTGCTAAAGGCAATAGATCCAAGACCTACAGCAGCTCCTATTGCAAGTCCTTCACCAAAGTTATGAAGACCAATACCAATTGATATCATCAACGCAATTGCAACAGGTTTTGTTATCCTAGATGATTTTGCTCTACTTACTAATTTTTCACCAGTATAATATAATCCAAGAAATGATATTATCAAAATAGTTGCAACAAGTAATACTCCGTTAAAACTACCTGCAAGACTTTCATTTGAAACCTCTAATGCTTCTTCAATAGAATCAATTCCTAAAAATAATAATAGTCCAGCAGTTAGTGCCAAAAAGAAATGATATTTTTGTTTGCTAATTCGTCTAATAAATGGCAACCAGAGTAATCCAATCATCACAGGAATTATTCCAACATAAGTTCCAATTATTGCAAAAAATCCTAAAAGATCAAGGTTTGGTTCTAATGCAAGAGCTGCTGCTTCAATCTCTTTTTCAAATCGGGTTCCATCCTCAATTGTAAGTCCAATTCTATAGGGTTCTGCCTCATTCCATTCAAAAGGAATTCTAACAAGAGCTGTTTCATATCGTTGTAAGTATCTGTCAGGTTCAACAGCTGCGGGTTGTATCCTATCATTGATGTCAGCCATTGCAATTTCAACAGGTATTGGACCAGTGTTTCTAACTGTAACTTGAATTTCAGAATTTACAAAGTCAACTTTTTCCATAGTTATCTCAGGTAATGGAATACCCAAATCCAATAATTCAGATCCAGGACCAAAAATGTATGCAATCAAGATGATTAAAAATGCAAATGGAATTATACCGCTTGCAATCAGTTTTGCCTTTGAGGACTTGTTACTAACTTCCATATCCTTCAGACGCTATACCTTCTTTGTTTTCATTTACCATAAATATTCCAACCCAACCTTTTTCTGAAAACTCTACCTTATGAGCATGAAACAAATATTTTCCAGGATACTCGTATTCAAATTCCATAATTCCTCGCTCTGTTTGGGACAGAGTAATCATGTCAGTATAAAATGAGGGTACGATGTCAGTGCCAGTTGGATAATATTTGTACAAATTTCCATGTAAATGGAAATTATTTATTGGATCAAACTCTACCATGTTAACTACATAAATTCGAATTAATTCGTTAGTGTTAATCTGAATTGGATGGTGTTGATAGTAAAATGGAATTGTATTTGCAGCATAGAAATTATTTTCAGTATCAAAATCAGTGTCCAAACCGTTTAGAACCATTACCATCTCATCAGCGGCTGGACGTTTTTCTTTGGGATCTACTATAAAGACACCATATAGACCATGTACAATATGTTCCTCTAAAGGCATCACATGACAGTGATAAGGATGAACACCAACAGGGCCTGCTTCAAACTCATAAACAAATTGTCCCCCATTTCCACCTACAGGTTCAAAGACACCATCCATTCCAGCAGGATGAATTCCATGAAAATGTATTGTGTGTTCTTTTTCTCCGTTGTTGATGAATTTGACTCTTACAATATCTCCTTCTGTTGCTCTAATTGTAGGTCCAGGAACTGTTCCATTATAGGACCACACATTGTAAAAAATTCCAGGAGATACCTCCATAATTTCATCATCATTTGCAATAATTGTATATTCTCTTAGAGTAGTGCCATCAGTAAGTTGAGAAATTCTCCCATAGTTGAAATCACGTAGATACTCCATTGGATCAAATTCTACAGTTGCACTAGTGTAGAGAGGATCTAATATCTCACCAGTGGTTTTAACCACTGCACCACTATGAGTGACAAAGACCTTATCTTCTTGTTGAGCACTAATTCCTTCAGGAAGGGCAACAAATAGAGCAGATATCGCAATAATTACAAACAGAGACATCATCATGATGCCAGAACGGGATTTTATTTTCATTAACAAATTCATGATAAATAACAATAATATAAAGTTGCCCTAAGCTAACTTTTTTAGCCTAATCTAACTTTTTTATTTTAAGATAGATATTTGTGAAAAATTAGGTTTAAACTAAAGATAATCTGCCTAAATCTGTGCAAAAATCAGGATTAATCATTGTAATTTTTGGATTATTAATTGTAACAGGACTAGTAGTATCAATAGTGGAAAATCAAACAACATTGGAAAAAATCAATCAAGGAAATGGAAAAGTTAGTTTAGTTGACACAGTT
The DNA here is from genome assembly GCF_054095835.1 of Candidatus Nitrosopumilus sp. bin_7KS. Lineage (NCBI taxonomy): Archaea > Thermoproteati > Nitrososphaerota > Nitrososphaeria > Nitrosopumilales > Nitrosopumilaceae > Nitrosopumilus > Candidatus Nitrosopumilus sp. bin_7KS. The sequence continues at coordinate 60,313 of NZ_JBSWSO010000002.1, forward strand.
ACAGTTTCAGTTGATCTAGATAAAGAAATTTCACCCGTTGGTATTTTTGCAGTTCAAATAATGGAATTCAAAGAAAACACAATTTCTGCAATAATTTTAGACCCCTCAAATATAGAAATTATTTCTCAAAAAGTAAATAAAGAAACACTTGAAAAAGAGTTTGATGTGTTTGAAACTGGAACTTATCAACTAATTATTCAAAGTTCTAATGAAGATGAAATTTATGTAACAGGTGCAATTGGTCCATTGCCAGATGCAGATAAAAAATTCATCTTATCGATAATTTCCTTAAGTATTCTCATAATAGGAATGGTAGGGTTGGCTACTACAGCGATAATCGGGATAAAAAATAGAAAAAAATCAGTTTAGGTAACTATCCATTTTTTCTAATCCACTAATAGTCGCATCAAAGTTATCACCATCTTCAATAATGCTTGTGAGTTTTTCAGAATTTGCAGTTAGTATACATTTTCCATCATCAGAATTTTTTGAAATAAATCCATGTTCAATTAAATATGAAAGTCTTTCAAGAACTTCAGATTCAGAAACAGATGATTGTTCTGCCAAAAAAGAACATTCTTTTGAACCATCCTCAAGTTCAGCTAAAATTGTCGAAGTGGTTGGATCAAACATACATTCAACAATTTTTTCTCGATCAAACGTATCATTCATAATAAAATACAAAATTTTCAAAGTAATAACTTTTTGAATTGATTCTTCCAATAAGATAATTAAGAAATAAAATCTCAGAAAATTATGCAAAAACTCTGTAGTAAGGATCCCTCAGGGAAGGGAATACACTGTTTTTGTGTAGATATTGACGCTCAAAGAGGAGTTAAAAAATGCTGTAAATGCAATTTGTGGAATGTCCAAGGCAGTGATTGGACTAGTGATGAGGATTTTAGATAATCAAATTCAAAACAGACATCAAGATTAGGCACCATCTTAAAATCTCAATTACACCATATTTCAAAAATCATGTAATTTGATGCCTAGCATGGTTTTTATCGGGGATTCTGTGAATTTTTGAATACTTGAGCGCACAAGAATATAGACACATTGTCAGAATTGTAGGAAACGATATCCGTGGAGAGAAGAAGATGGTTATCGGATTAACCCAGATTAAGGGTCTTGGCTTCATGTTTGCAACAGCTATTCTTGATACTCTAAAAATTAATCCAAATTCCAATATAGGTAATCTTACAGATGAAAATGTTCAAGCAATTGAAAAAGTAATTACAGATCCTATTGCAAATAATATTCCAATCTGGTTCCTTAACAGAAGAAAAGATATTGAAACTGGTGCAGATTTACATTTGTTAACATCAGATATTCCATTTACATTAAGAAATGATATTGAAAGAGAAAGAATTGCTGCAAGTTGGAGAGGTTATCGTCATCTAAGTGGTCTAAAAGTTAGAGGACAGAGAACTAGAACTTCAGGTAGAAAAGGTGGAGCAGTCGGTGTCGCTAAAGGTGGATTGGCAGCTCCAGTTAAGAAAGGTGGTGCAGGAGCTCCAGCAGCTCCAACAGCAGCAGCTCCAGCAACAGAGGGTGCAGCATCTCCAGCAGCAGAAACACCAGCAGCAGCTCCAGCAAAGGAGAAAAAAGAATAGGTGTTTTGAATGGGAGATCCTAAATATTCACGTAAAGTATGGAAGAAACCAAAAAGACCTCTTAATTATGAATTAAAAATGGAGGAGCTAAAAACTCTTGGAACTTTTGGATTAAGAACTAAAAGAGAATTATGGAAAGCACATACAGAATTAGCACGTGTAAGAAAACAAGCTAGATCATTACTTTCGTTAAGACAAGAAGTAAGAGCAGAAAAAGAACCAATCTTAATGAATTCTCTTATAAGAATTGGACTTGTAAGTAGTGATTCATCATTAGACGATGTGCTTAACCTAAATGCAACTGATTTACTTTCACGAAGATTACAAACTATCGTTTCAAATAAACTTGGATTTAAAACACCATATCAAGCAAGACAAGCAGTAATTCATGGCCACATAATGATTGGTGAAAGAAAAGTCGATATTCCATCATACACAGTAACAGTTGAGGAAGAAGACAGTGTTCATTTTACACCAGAATCAAAGATTCCTGAAATGTTAGAAAAAACAAAGAAAGAGGAACCAAAAGTAGTAGCTACAGAAGAAGAAGCAACTGAGGCTCCTGCAACTGAGGCTCCTGCAACTGAGGCTCCTGCAACTGAGGCTCCTGCAACTGAGGCTCCTGCAACTGAGGCTCCTGCAACTGAAGCCCCAAAAGATAAAAGTTCTTCAACTGAATAATCGAAAAAATAGGCTTATCAGTAAATAACCCCAATTATCAAAGAGAATCATAATGTGTTCAATTATCGGTTATTACGGAAAAGAGGGTGCAGCACCAATCATTGTAAAGGGATTAAAAAGAATGGAGTATCGCGGATACGACAGTGTAGGGGTAGCAACTGAATCAAATAACCAAATCGAATTAAAAAAAGGAGTTGGAAAAGTAAATGATGTCAATTCAAAGATTCAGTTAGATTTACTTCCAGGAAAAATAGGTATTGGGCATACTAGATGGGCAACTCATGGAAAAGTAACAGAGTTTAATGCACATCCACATTCAAGTAATTCAGGAAAAATTGCAATTGTGCATAATGGAATCATAGAAAATTTTGAAGAGCTAAAAAAACAATTAGAAGATGAAGGATATAACTTCAAAAGTGAAACAGATAGTGAAATTATAGCAAACTTACTTCAAAAACACTATGAAGAAACAAACGATGTTAAAAAAACAATTTTGAAAACAGTTTCAGAGATTAAAGGTCATTATGCATTTGTTGCAATGTTTGAAAATGGTCAAATGGCTGCTGCACGATTTCATGAGCCATTAATTATAGGAGTAGGACAAGATGATTTCTTTCTATCAAGTGATGTTTTAGGGTTTATTGAATATACCGATGATGCAATTTATTTGGAAAATGGAAATTTTGTAATTTTGGAGGAAAACAAATTCCAAATTTTAGATTTTCAAGGAGAACATGCAAAATATGGAATCACTAAAGTATCTAAAGAATTTGGAGATGCATACAAAGGAGATTATGCACATTTCACATTAAAAGAAATTTATGAACAACATGAAACCATACTAAGAGCTGGAGAGAAAACAGAAGAAGCAATAGAAAAGGCAGCTGATCATATCAAACATGCAAAAAATATCTATGTTACAGGAAGCGGAACCAGTTATAATTCGGCACTCATTGCAAAACAAATCTTTTCAAAATATGCCAAGATTAAAGCAGAGCCAATTATGTCAAGTGAACTTCAATTTGCACCTGAGACTATTGAAGAAAATGCCATCATCATCGCTATATCTCAAAGTGGAGAAAGTGCAGATGTTTTAGATGCAGTAAAAATTACAAAGCAGGCAAATTGTAAAATCATCGCCATAGTAAATTTAATGACATCTTCACTTGCTCGAGAAGCAGATATAGTAATTGGAATGAATTGTGGACCTGAGATCGGAGTAGCTGCTACAAAAAGTTTCACATCCCAATTAGTGATACTCTACAAAATAGTACAAAAATTGACTGACAATAAAATAACAATTAATTTTGAAAAGTTTGCCGAATCAATTGTAAAAATATTAGAAAACCCAGTAAAGATTCAAAAAATTGCAAAAGTGATCAAAGATGTTTCAGATATCTATGTTCTAGGGAGGGGAATTAATTATCCGATTGCAAAAGAGGCAGCTTTGAAATTAAAAGAATTGACATACATTCATGCTGAAGGAATTCCAGGTGGAGAATTAAAACATGGACCTCTTGCATTGATGGATTCAAGTGTATTTGTAATTATAATAAATCCAAATGATTCTACATATTCAGATACATTAACCAGTGCAAGAGAGATTAAAGCTCGTGGCGCAAAAATAATTGGAGTTTCAGATATTGAAAGTGATGTGTATGATTATTGGATTGAAATGCCAAAGATAGATCAAGTACTATATCCAATCTCAGAAATTATTCCAATTCAATTTTTATCATATTACGCAGCACTTGAAAAAAATACAGACCCTGATTATCCTAGAAATCTTGCAAAATCAGTTACAGTGAAGTAAACAATCGATGATATTCTTTTTCTGCAATTTCTAAAAATTTTGCAGAATCATTTCCAGTTTTAATCATTGAAGAGATTATACTACCACCAGCACCCACTCCTTCTTTTGCAAATCCTTCTGAAAATGCTTTCAAACCAGCATGTTTTGAATTTTCCAAGCCTGGATTAACAGAGATTGCCGGAATATCAGCAATTTTAGATACAAGGCTAGTAAAATTTGCACTCTCATCACCAGTAATGTATGTAGTAGTTCCAATTGCAGTATTTTCTTCATTAAAACCAATTTTGGCTGCAAATGCCAAAACTGCAGCCATCTGAGTTCCCCCTGCCAACATCACATTAGATACACTAGATGCAGAACTAAGCATTCCTGCTACAAATGGAATCATCGGATCACCTACTTTAGCTACAATACTGTATGGATGATCAGAATCAATTCTTTCAAGTGCAGATTTAACAATTTGATTTTTTAATTCAACAGGATTGTTTGGAATGCTGGAACTAACTTTAGCATCATAACCCAATGCTTTTAGAACAGCAAGAGCAGTAGTGGTTCCACCAGGAATACTTTCACCAATAATCAAACAATCAGTAAGTGATGCCATACTTCTTCCAACGATTCTACCGTAATCAACAGCATGAGATACTTGTGAATCAGTCATGGCATCCTCAGTTGAAATATTTTTTCCAAAAGACATACCAGTGTCAATGAATGGAAGTTGTGGAGAAATTTTACTTCCAGCATTAATTGTCAAGTGTGGGATACTAGCTGACTCTAATGCAGCTTTTGTCAATAATCCAGGAGTAGGTTTTCCATCAGGAGTCATTGGAATTTTATCAATGGTTTTACAATATCCATAATGAAGATATTCAGCATCGGCAGGAGGAGTAAACTGAATTGAATCTTTGTCGGCACCTGCAAATGTAATTCCAGGAATTTCGCAAGTTTCAGTATAAGAAATTACAAAAGAAAAAAGAAATCGTTTAGATTTCATTGATTCAATGAAATTTTCCCCTTGTTCGATATTTCCAAACAGTTCAAAATTTTCCATTTTAACTCCTAACCCATCATATCAAGAAACTGCTGTTCAGTTCTTTTTTGCATTACATGATTAGTGATTTTTTCTTGTCCCAAAGTTGAAATTTCAGAACCACCATAATTATGACCAGAATACATGACTAGATTTTCATCTAATTTGTGCAATACATCAAATAGACTATGATAGAGATCTTTTGCACTGCCTCCGGGTAAATCAATTCTACCACAATTTCCAACAAATAATGTATCACCAGAAAAAATTTTCCCGTCACCCACAAGACAAATACTATCTGGAGAATGACCCGGAGTGTGCAATACTTTTAATTTGGAATTTCCAAATTCAATAAAATCTCCATCCTTTACAGTAATCTCATGTTTTAATTCTGAAGACTCATGTTGGATGATTGGGGCTTTGGTAGATTCTGCCATTGCTTCATTACCCAACGTATGATCAAAATGATGATGGGTGTTTACAATGTATTTAATTTTCAGATTATTTTTTTTAATTATCATCTCTAATTCAATTAAATCCCATGAGGGATCAATTATGATTGCTTCACTAGTATCTTCATCTTCAACAATGTAGGAAAAATTCTGCATATTTCCGACTTGAATTTGATGTACTTTCATAGAATTCCCTCTTCAGCTTCAGGTGGAATTCCAATTTTTTCTGCAAACAATTCACCAGTCAAATCTTTTCGTTTAGGAATTCCTTGTTTCATTTTGTGAAAAGTAACTGTCATATCACATTTTGAGTAAATATTGGCAGTTTCTCCAGTTTGAGGATCCAATCCAGATGGAACATCAACTGCAAATTTATAACAATTTGCTTCATTGATGAAATTAATTGCTGATGCATATGGCTCCCGAATATCTCCAGATATCCCAGTGCCCAAAATTCCATCAACTATTACATCAGGTTTAAAATTAAATTCAAAAGAATCGCCTGACATTAATTTTACAGATGGCATTTTTTGTAAAATTGACCAATTCCAATTACTCTCTTCAGTTTTAATTTTCTCAGGACTGCCTAGAAGCATTACTGTGACTTGGGCATTGTATCCTGCAAGATGTCTAGCCATCACCAAACCATCTCCACCATTATTTCCCAATCCAGCAAAAATTAGAATATTTTTTGATTCAACATCTATTTTTTCAAGTAAACGTCTAACTGCTGCTGCTCCTGCATTTTCCATCATGAATTTTTTCAAAAATCCCATCTCATGTCCTTTATTTTCAATATCATACATTTGATCAACTGTAATTTCCATATCATTCATGAAATTATATCCAAAATAAGAGCTTTGAAAATACAAAATATGGCTAAAATGAGTTATTTTATACTGAAATTTTCATATTTTACTGCTTAATTTTGAGTGCCAAGTACTTGTTTAAGATAAGATCTCTCTTTTGTCAAAATTTATTCCATAAAACGTTCTTCATCTAAAATTTTTGAAATTGCTCTATCTTCTTTTTCAATCAAATATTCTGGGTAAGATATATCTTCATTAGCATCAATCAAAAATTGAATTGCTTTTTGATTTTCAATTTCCATTAAAGGAGTAATTTTTTCAAGTCTATCTATGGAATGGTATTCATAACTTAGTGGATCATCCAAATCAGAATATCTTTCAAAACATAATGGACAAATATCAAGTAATTTTTTTGTAGCCAATTCATTTTCAAAGAATTTGATTTTGTTAAATTCTGAATGTAGTCTATTTTTTATTTCTCCATCATCCACGTGGTGTTCAACTGAACGATTTATCTGAATAAAAGTTCCAAAGTCATTCATCAAAAATTCTCGGCCATCTTTTGCAACCCAAACATTACTGTATTTTTCAGTCTGAGTCACATCTACTAATCCTACAAATCTTTGTGGATCAGGTATTGTTTTCACTTTCATAGGATTGAGAGATTTGCCAGAAATATCTAATCCTTCATTGAGATATGTAATGTTGTATCTTCCTTTGAAATCAATGGCTTTGATTGCCATCACTTTGTCTTGAAGAGGCTCTAAAAATTTCATAGTTAAAAGAGTTGTAACACATCTTTTAACATCATCATCTCCCCTACATTTTGATTTTTGGGTAATTACTTTGATTGAATCATCCACAATGCCTGTTTTTTGAATTACTTTGACATTTTCAATTGAACCATCATACCCATAATGAATCTCAACTCCTAATTCTGCTTTATGAGCATCTCCCACATTAGGTATGCCAAACAAAAATTCTTGAACACGTAATTGCTTATCTGCATATACCTTTGATGCAAAAGTGTTCATTGTGCCTACTTTTACTTCTTGTTCTTCAAAAGGAGTCCAAAAATTATCAGTTATATCGTGAGATTTTCCATTGAAACTAAATCCCCCTTCAATTAAGAGCCTGTTTGTATTATGATCTAATCCAAAAGTTGGTTTTGTTTTATGTCTTTGATCAGAGTTCCCTCCTCCACTCCCACCAGAATCAGATGTGGTAGTTGCAGATGAAAACATGTCAAAGGCCACATCTAAAGTATATTCATATACATCTGCATCTCCACTTCCAGCACCATCTGCATCACTGCCAACAAAAATCATGGTCAATCCATTGGATGAAAATGCAAGTCCAGAAGGTCCATTTGTAGCAGTTGCAGTGGTACTAAAAACATTATCGTGTGTACAAGTTGAAACATCAAAACCTGTAGAACAAGAATATTGATTTACTTCTTTATCATCAGCATCTAATACAAACATTTTTTGACCATTTGAAGAAAATGCTATACCTCCAAGTTGATTACCAATTTGACCAGAAACATCTAATTCATCACTCGCATCACTACAAGTTGAAACATCAAAAGATGTACAATTGTATTCAATAATTTCTGTATTGCTGTCACCTGCAATGAACATCTTTGTTCCATCTGAATTAAATGCAAGTCCTACAGGAGTTGTCTCTTCTCCAGAAATATCCTTATCGTTTGCACCTGCATTATTATTACAAGTTGAAACATCAAAAGATGTACAAGAAAATTCGTATACATCTCCCCCATTATCTTCGCCTGCAAGAAACATTTTAGTTCCATCTGAATTAAATGCAAGTCCGCCTACAGTACCTTCAACTAATGACACATCTAATGGAGAACTTGCATCACTACAAGTTGAAATATCATAACCAGTACTACAGTTGAACTCAACTACTTCATTATCATTATTTCCTACAACAAACATCTTTGTGCCATCATTGTTAAATGCTAAATCAATAGGATCTTCATCAATGCTGTCCAAAACAAGTGCATCAACAAATGTGGTTGCAGCTAGAGCATCATTTATTGGAACTAAACTAGATAGTAAGAAAAATCCTAAAGTAAAAACAAGAATGTTTGGTGCTCTCACAATAAAATTAGATTAACATATGAATTAAGTATTCTCATGATTATCACTAAATTCATGCCTAAAATCCCTGTTTTGGAGATAAATTTTTGCTAATACCCCTAATATATCCAATATACAAATTGTAACTAATGCAGATTATTCAAAAACTCTCAATAGTTTATGTTGTTATCTTAGTCGGTTTCTTAATTCCCATACTTACTGTGATATTTTTAGACGATATACAAGTAATCTCAGAATGGGAAAATGTAAGTGAATTATATTATGAAAGACTAATTTTAGCAGGACAAGCCATACTCGGTTTAATTATCTTATTGAGTGTGTTCTATCTTGGAAAATTTCATGATTATAAAAAATCTCTTACACAATCAGAAATTAAATTAAAAGAAATTACATGGAAATTCAAACAAAAGTATCAAAACCGAATTTGGGATGTTAATAAAGATATTTTTGAATTATCTAATAATTCAGAAAAAACATTTGATGATTTGAATAAAATTCTTGACAAGTTTCCAAAAATGCTTATTGCTATTCTTACAGTTTTGTTATTAATCATCGCATTTGTTTTAGTTGGTGCATCTGCAAATGAAGTTGAAGGAAATCAAAAAAATTTCATCATGCACGGTTTGATATTGCTTTTAGCAATTAGTGAATTTTTAGTTATCTGGTCTGTTTATGAAACAATGTTGAATTTACAAAACAGAGCATATAGGATTATTTTGTACAATATTTCTTCTCTTGAGAGATATTTGGATTAGTCATCTATAATTTTTCATTGTCAAAGTCATCATAGAATGAGTGTAGAATTGGTCGTATGGCAAGAAATGATACAGCAATTATTACATAAGTTAATCCAATCAATGTTTGATTTGTGTAAAGTGAATTTGTAGAATCAAGAGATGAAATTTGAATTAGTTTACATGGGAATTGAGGATCTAGTGCTGATTGCTTAATTTGTTTTACATCCTTACTAGAGATTAAAATTGGATAACATCCTTCTTTTGGATATAATAATTCTACTTTGCCATGATAGTAATCATCCTTTTCTAATAATGCCTTTAGTTGTGCACCATCTACAACATGAGCAAAACCAGATTTTTTAATGGGCAGTCCTACGCTATCTGGAAAATACACATACATTGTAGTTGAATTGGTTTTTGTAGAATCAATTGTAATGGATGCTGTGATAGGATAATTCGCACTAAAAGAATTAGATTTTAGAACTAAATTTGCATGAATTGAATTTTCTTCATCAGAAATATCTAATGTTCCTATATCCTGGCTAATAGTATGAACAGGAATAGGATAAGTAATAATTCCTTGCTGAATTAAAAGACCATTAAATAATAATCCTGTAGCCATTATTACTAAAAACAAATCTAATTTAGGATGTTTCACATACAACATTACCTTAATTCATTCTTATATCTAATCATTACAGATTTTACTCGTTTCACCCGTTCCAAAAGCCCTCGATTAGAACACATTTTATTTAGATATCTTTTGGCAGTTACTGGCGAAATTCCAATATCTTCTGCACCTGAATTTATTAATTGAAATTCAGATATTTCGTTAAATTCATTTATTTCATGAAACACAAATGTTCTAAATAGAGGTTCTAACCTTGATGATTTTTGAAGTTCATCTTCATCCTCATTCAAACACTCACTCACATTATCGAGTGGTTTACGTGGATTTTTAAGATAATTACAGGTACGACATAGTAATTGAAGATTAGACACATCATTGTTGAAATTATTGTTATCACGATGATCAATGACAAGTTGCCTCTCAGTAGACAAAACACCACAGCATCTACAGTATTCACCATCCCTAGTCACCAGTAAAGGATAGAATTTCTTTCTGGATTGACCATTCATGTTACTCATTCACACCACCTTGCGACATTACGACAAAATACTCTAAAAAGACACAGATCATATGGTCAAATGAGATTTTTTAAACACATTTCTGATAGAATAGAAAATCTAAGAAATACGGTCAAAAATCATCCACTTTTTAGGTACAAAATAGTGAAAAAGTGGACGTTTCTATAATCAATTCTCAGCTCTCTTGATCAAGATTTGTTTTCCATCATCCATGTGAGAGACAAATTCTTTGAAATAACTCAATTTAACAGAGTATCGATATTTGAATAGATGTTCACACTTAATGGAGTTTTGAGAGTCTAATTGAAAAAAACAGATTATGCAGTTATGAGATTTTTTGAGATAAATTAATTTGTAAATTGTTCTGCGTCTAATTCACCCAAAATATCTTGAACGTCTTTTTTTGTTGCTTTAGAGCCTGGTTTTGCTACAAACAGAACTTCTTTTTTGCCGTTAGGATCGTCATCTAAATCAATTGCAATAACCCCACCCTTTGATTGCATTATATTCATGATTTTAGCCATTTGATTCAATTCTTGTTTATTATCTCTTAATTCAGATTTGATCTGTTCGATTTCAGATTGTTCAACTTCCATTTGTTTTAGACGAATTTCTTGTCTTATGCTAGAATCAATTGTTAGCTGTTCTATTGCCTTTGAGAATTCTTTGAAACACTCTTCTTTTGTAGGCTGTAGATATGTGCCATCAAGACCCTTTTTGTGAGCCATTAGTTTTTCAGCAACATTGGAATTGACATCATTGTTTAGTTTGAGAACTGTGTTGAATCGCTTTCTGAACCCATAGATAGATGCTTTGTCGTATCTATTTCCTTGTTTGGTTCTTTCAACTCCTGCTGTTAGGATTAATCTCTGCATCATTTGTTTTGCAGACTTTTCAGACATGTGCAGATTTTTCTTCATTTTGTGAGGTCTTTCAGAATTTGTAAAAACAGGCGATTCAGGAGTTAATTCTTCACCATTTCGTTTTCGAGAATTCAGATAATTATCAAGTGCTTTACTTGCTTCAGGTGTTAAAAATGCCCAATAACCTTCTCTAGAACCATCATAGATTCTAACTGCTTTGCAATCATTTGGCATATCCTCAATATGTTTTAGTTTTAAAATAGGATCTACAATTCCTGCAGGCCTCATACCAGTACTCGTTAGAAAAAGAACAAAGGCTTTGGTTCGAAGCTTGGTAGTAGATTTTAGAAATTTCTGAATATCCTCAGTTGTAAATGGTTTTTCTCCACCTTGGATATAATCTGAAGATGGGATGAGTTTTCTTAGTATTTTTTTGTGATAGATTACTTTGTTCATCTCTAGAAATAATTCTACTGCAGAGAGTTTGCCACGTATGGAACTTGATTTGAGACCTTTGTCTGCAAGATGCATTACCCAGTTTTCTAGATGGGTTTGAATTGTATCAATACCTAGTTTTGGTATAGCATCAAAATCTTTGATTTTGATAAATTCCATAAACTCGTTTAAAGAATACATGTAAATTTTCAGAGTCTCAGGGGACTTTATTGCAGATTCATAGAGAGTTAATGATCTTTTAGGCACACATAGTATACAACTCTGATTTATTTTAATACACACTTTGTATAGCTAAGCTAAGAGTTTAGCAAACGGCTTTATCCTAGTTTTGGAATATTTGTAAACATGACATTAAAAAATGTAAAACCATCATTAAATAAAATTGCAAAAAATTTAGAATCAGTTCAAGATGCTAGAGAATTTCTGCTAAAAAATACTAGAGAAATCATCATCCTATGCAGTAAATCAATTATTGCAGTTCATAAAGGAGATTTAGTTACAGGAAAAAACAACCTAAAACAAGCAGATACGTTATTAAAAAAATATAAGAAAAAAGCAACTGGAGGTCTAAGGAGATACCTCATAACTCCAGAACAAGAATTTGTAGAGGCTGCATGTTTGATTGCAATTGTTGAAAAAAAAGAAATTCCTTCAGATAAAAAATTAGCAGTAATGCCAGAATCATATGTTTTAGGATTATTGGATTGTGTGGGAGAATTGAAAAGGCAAGTTTTTGATAAAATTAGAATTGATGATATTGATGAGGCAACAAGAATTTTTGAAATAATGGAGAACTTGTATCTTCAACTGTACACTTTTTCAATGTACGATAAAGTAGTAAAAGAAGCTAGAAGAAAAATTGATGTAAATAGAATTTTAGTAGATGACGTTAGATCAGTAATTACAGAAGAAAAAAGACGAACCGAATTAATCAAAATTTTAAAGAAATTAGAGAAATAATCAGAAACAAAGAGGTGCGGATGATGGGATTTGAACCCACGTACTCCTAAGAGACTAACCCCTCAAGCTAGCGCCTTTGGCCAGGCTGGGCGACATCCGCAAAAGAATTTTCTTGCATGGTTTTTATAATCCTTGGTTACTTTTTCGTTCGTGTTAATTCCTGTTAGATGTTTAACGTGTGGAAAATTAATTGCTGATAAATTTGAAGATTATCAAAATAAGATTAAAGCAGGAGAAGATCCTACAAAAACTCTTGATTCTTTAGGCGTTGAAAGATATTGTTGTAGAAGAATGCTTTTGACCACTGTAGAAACAATACAACAAGTAATTCCATTTTATGAAGCAATTCAGAGAAGAAAACAAGAAGTTCAATCTGAGTTAGAATAACTTGGCTAAAATATCCTCAATTGAAGGACGTATTCTATACAATAGTAGAGGTAGTAAAACAATTGAAGTCGATGTTACATCAGATAACAAATTTCTAGGAAGAGTATGCGCTCCATCAGGTGCCAGTGTAGGAAAATATGAAGCAGTTAGTTTTCCAAATGAAAACCCTGAACAAAGTCTCAAAATACTCAAAGACAACTCTCAAAAATTTATTGGATTAGAATCATCAGATCTTAAAGCAATTCATGATGTTCTAAAAGAATTAGATGGAACTTTAAATTATTCAATAATAGGAGGAGGATTGGCGTTTGCAGTAACAATCGCTTCAATGGATTCAGCAGCAAAAGCATCTGAAAAACCATTGTTTAGAATACTATCTCCAGAATCTTCATTCAAGTTTCCATTTCCATTAGGAAATATTTTAGGAGGAGGAGCACATGCAGGTCCTGGAACACCAGATATTCAAGAAATATTAATTTGTGCAACAGGATCAAAAACTATTGAAAATGCAATTGAAACGAATTTATTAGTTCACAAAGAATTACGTAAGGTATTAGAAAAAGAAGACTCTAGTTTTACAAACGGAAGAGGAGATGAAGGGGGTTGGGCACCAAAATTAGAAAATCAAAAAGCATTAGAAATTTCTGCTAAAGCATGTGAGAATTTGGGATTTACTTTAGGTAAAGAAGTATCATTAGGAGTTGACTTTGCATCATCAACACAATGGAATGAAGAAAAAGGCAAGTATCTGTATGATAGAGCAGGATTTGAAAATTCACCTGGAGAACAAATTGATTTTGCTGCAGATATCATTGAGAAATTTAAATTGATTTATGCTGAGGATGCAGTTCATGAAGAGGCATTTGAAGACATGTCAGAATTGACAAAAAAATTTCCCAATACACTAGTTACAGGAGATGACTTAACTGTGACAAACAAAGATATTCTAAAAAAAGCCATTGAAATAAAATCATGTAATGCTGCAATTTTAAAAGTTAATCAAGCAGGAAGTCTTTTCGATGCATTGGAATTTGCAGATGAAGCAACTCAAAACAATATCAAACTAATCACATCACATAGATCTGGAGAATCTACAGATTCACAAATAGCCCACATTGGTCTTGCTACAAAGTCAAAAATGCTCAAAGTGGGCATTGTAGGAGGAGAAAGAGTAGCAAAACTCAATGAATTATTACGACTATCAGAGCATGATTTAATACGCGGTATGGCAGAGATTTAAAATCGTCATGAGCCAACAAACTGAACCAACTGACATCAAAAAGAAGGTTTTAGCCACTGGAATTAGAGTAGGCACTCAAGTTAAGACCAAATTTATGAAACCATTCATCACGAAAGCAAGCCCTGAAGGCCTATACATGCTTGATTTAGACATCACACTAGAAAAAATTCAAACAGCAGCCAAATTCATCAATAGATTAGGTGCTGAAAACCTCATAGTTTGCTCAGGCAGACAATATGCAGAAACACCAATTGAAAAATTCTGTGAAAGTTTAGGTTCTAAAAAATTACTAAACAGATTCATGCCAGGAACTTTAACAAATCCATCATTACCATATTACATTGAACCAAAATTAGTTTTAATTTCAGATCCTCAAGTAGATGAACAAGCAATTATTGAAGCAACAAATGCAGGTATTCCAATTATCGGAATTGCAAACACAGACAACATCACATCTAATTTGGATGTAATTATTCCAGCAAACAACAGAGGAAGAAAAGCTCTAGCAACAGTTTACTGGTTATTGGTGCGTCAAGTCTTAATTGAAAGAGGGGAATTAAAAGAAAATGAACCAATGAAAGAAGATATCGACGATTTTGAAACAAAGATCACCGAAGAAGAAATCGACGATTTTTAGAATTTTAGAATGTATAATTGAAATCCAAAGCTTCTGCTCCAGGAAAAGTAATACTTTTTGGAGAACATTTTGTTGTGTATGGAGTTAAAACAATTCTCTGTGCAATTGACAAAAGAATCACAGTAACTGCTGAAAAAATTGAAGGAGGAAAAATTTCCATTAAATCAAATATTGGAAATTTAGAATTAGAAACTGGAAAATTAATTTCTGAAATTAATTCACCATTAAAACCATTTTACTATTTAGCAGATAAAATGTTAAAGAATGAAAACACAGGAATTGAAATTATTGTTGAATCAGATATTCCATTAGGAGTTGGTCTAGGCTCATCATCTGCATGTTGTGTTGCAGGAGCTGCAGCAATTTCAAGATTATTTAAGAAAACATCAAAAGATGAAATTCTCACTCTAGCAATAGAAGCTGAAAAAACAATTTTTAAAAATACATCAGGAGCTGATTGTACAGTTTGCACATATGGTGGAATTATGAATTATGATAAGGAAAATGGATTTAATAAAATAGAATCTGAGCCTAATTTTCATCTAGTAATTGCCAATTCAAACATCGAACATTCCACAGAATCAATAGTTGAAGATGTAAGAAAATTTAAAGAAAATAACGAGGTTGAATTTTCTTCATTATGTAAAAAGGAATCAAAATTAGTAGAAGATGTTTTAGAATTATTAAAAGAAAACGACATCAAAGAATTAGGAACTAAAATTAAAGAAAATCAAGAATATTTAGAAACAATAGGAATTTCAAATGAGAAATTAAGAGAAATGATCCAAATAGGTCAAACTGAATCATTTGGTGCAAAAATTACGGGTGCAGGAGGAGGAGGATGCATCTATGCTCTTACAGATGAATCAAATCTCAAACAGACCATTAACCAATTCAAAGATAAAAATTATGATTGTTTTTCAGTTAAAATCGATTTTAAAGGTCTGGATACTTTTTAATTGATCAGATAATTTTGAAAAACATGATTCTAATAAAATTAGGCGGATCAATTATCACCAATAAAGAAAAACCATTATCTCCAAGGAAAAAAACAATTGAAAATCTATCTAAAAGTTTAAGGAAAATTGATGAGCCGACAATTATTGTTCATGGAGGAGGATCATATGGGCATTATTGGTCTGTAAAATACGATATGCATACAAAAGAAAAAAGATACAATCCAAAAGGAGTAGCAATTGTTAAAAATTCAATGATTGAATTGAATAAAATAATTCTAGATTCATTAATAAAAAATAAATTAAATCCATACTGTCTACCTCCAACTGATTTTATGTCTGGAAACAAACCCATTACTAAAAAAATCAAAGAAATTGAAAAAATTGCAAAATCAGGCTTGATTCCAGTCACATATGGGGATGCATTATGGTTTGGTCAGAATAAAACATACATTTTATCTGGAGACAAAATTATGACTCATCTTGCAAAAATTCTAAAACCTAGACTATGCATTTTTGCACTAAACGAGGATGGATTGTATTCAGATTTAAAATCTAAAAAATTAATTTATGAATTACAGGGTGAACGTCCATCTATTTCTGAAAACAAAATGGATGTTACAGGTGGAATGACTAGAAAAGTTGAAGAAGCATCAAAAATTGCAAAGATGGGAATGAATGTTTTCTTTGTAAATGGTAACAAACCTGAAAGAATTGTGAAAGCGGTTAAAAATAAGACATTTGAAGGAACGTTGTTTAGAGGTAAAAAAAATGTCTGAAGAATTTGTAATTTTAGTTGATGAAAATGATAATCCGATAGGAAGTGAAGAAAAGGTAAAATGCCATTTACCAAATGGGAAATTACATCGAGCATTTACTGCATTATTATTTGATGAAGATGGCAGACTAGTACTCACAAGGAGAGCTAAAGAGAAAATGTTATGGCCTAATGATTGGGATGGAACTTTTGCAAGTCATCCAAGAGAATCAGAAACTTATGTTTCATCAGGAGAAAGAAGAATGCCTGAAGAATTAGGAATTGATGGAACACTAGATTATTTACATAAATTTGAATATCATGTCCCATACAAAGACGTAGGATCTGAAAATGAAATATGTGGAACATTAATTGGTATAATTGACCAGTCTACGGAATTAAAAGAGATTGAAGGTGAAATTGATGAAATAAAATGGATTTCTTCTAAAGAATTAATTGAAGAATTAAAGAAAAATCCACAAATTTATTGCCCATGGATGCTTATTGCATTAGAATTATTAGAAAAATCCGATAAATCTATGCTTGAAAAACATGCAAATGTCTTAACTACATGGATGAACAGTGATGTACATGATGAATTGCAAAAAGCAATTAAAATTCATCTACCAAATGACAAATGGAGATTAGTAAATGAATAAAACTAAACAAATGGAACAAAATGCAAAAATAGTAAACAAGTATCTAAATTCAAAATTAAAAGGAAATCCTAAAAAACTCTATGATGCAGCAGGGCATCTAATTGTTAATGGTGGGAAAAGACTAAGGCCATATATGGTAATTAGGAGTTGCCAAATTTTAAAAGGTAAAGTTTCCACTGCAATGCCTGCTGCAAGTGCAGTAGAGATGGTACATAATTTTTCATTAGTTCATGATGATATTATGGACAATGATGAAATGCGTCATGGCGTTCCAACAGTTCATAAAAAATTTGGTATGCCAATTGCAATTCTTGCAGGAGATGTTTTATTTTCAAAAGCATTTCAAATCATTACTGATTCAAAATTATCACCTATTGCTACAACTCAACTAGTATCCAGACTTGCAAAAGCTTGTGTTGATATCTGTGAAGGGCAATTACTAGATGTAAAAATGGCTGAAGAGAGGAAAATTCCTTCACAAGCAGAATACATTACAATGATTGGCAAAAAAACTGCAGCATTGTTTGATGTATCTTGTGCAATGGGAGCTATTTGTGCAACAAATAAAGCAAAAGATATCTCAAATCTTTCATCATTTGGAAGGAATTTAGGAATTGCTTTTCAAATAACTGATGATCTTATCGGCGTTATGGGAGATCCTAAGATAACAAAAAAACCAGTAGGAAATGATTTGAGAGAAGGAAAGAAATCACTTCCAATTCTCATGGCAATAAAATTAGCAAAAGGTAATGATAAAAAAATAATTCTAAAAGCATTTGGAAATTCAAAAGTATCAAAAAAAGATCTGAATAAAGCAGTAGAGGTCATCAGATCTTTGGGAATAGAGCAAAGTGTAAGGAAACAGGCTCTAAAATATGCTGAAATGGCAAAAAAATCACTAGGAAGTTATTCAGGATCTGCAAAAACTGAATTAATTTCATTGTTAGATTTCGTAGTAAAACGAAGTGTGTAGTTGTAAAAGGTAAGAACCATCATGAATGAAGAATTAAAAAAAGAAATTAAAAAAATGGCACTTCAAAATGCTTTTGAACATGGAGGAGAAACTAGAGATAAAATAATTTTAGGAAAAATTCTTGGAACAAAACCAGAATTTAGAAGTAAAGTAAAAGAAATTTCAGGAGATATTTCTGAAATTGTATCAACAGTGAATCAGTTATCGTTAGAAGAGCAAGAAATAGAAATTAAAAAAAATTTTCCAGAAATTTTAATCCCAAAAGAAAAAATTGAAGAGAGAGAAGGTCTTCCAGAATTAAAAGATGCAGAACAAGGAAAAGTAATCACAAGATTTCCTCCAGAGCCAAATGGATATCCACACATCGGGCATGCAAAAGCAGCTATCATCAATTCAGAATATGCCAAAATGTATGGAGGAAAATTTATTCTAAGAATGGATGATACAAATCCAGAAGCAGAAAGAATGGAATATCATGCAGCCATCAAAGTAGGATTGGAATGGTTAGGGATTGAATTTGACATAGTAAAAAATACATCAGACGATATGGAATTATTTTATGAAAAAGGAATGGAATTAATCAATTTAGGAAAAGCATACGTTTGTACTTGTAAAAGAGAAGATATCAGTAAAAACAGAAGAGAACGAAAAGCATGCAAGTGTAGTAGAGAAGACATAGAAAAAAATAATAAAAATTGGGAAAAGATGAATGATAAATTCAAACCAGGAGATGCCATAGTTCGATTCCGCGGAGATATGAAAGCAGATAATGCAGTAATGCGAGATCCTGTCTTGTTTAGAATTATTGAAGGAAAACATTACACCTTAGGAGAAAAATATAGAATTTGGCCAAGTTACGATATGGCAGTTGCAATAGAAGATAGCATTGATGGGGTAACTCATGCCTATCGTTCGAAAGAATTTGAACTCAGAGAAGAGCTAATTGATGCAATTTTAGATGCACTAAACATGAGAAAACCAGCCCAAGGGTTTTTCTCAAGATTAGAATTCAAAGGAATGCCAATATCAAAAAGAATCATCAAACCACTCATTGAAAAAGGAAAAGTTACATGGTATGATGATCCAAGGCTTCCAACTTTAGAAGGATTACGAAAAAGAGGAATCAAGCCAGAGGCAATTAGGAAATTCATCATGTCATTAGGATTGACCAAGGCAAATACTCTAGCACCATTTGATGCACTAGAA
The DNA here is from genome assembly GCF_054095835.1 of Candidatus Nitrosopumilus sp. bin_7KS. Classification (NCBI taxonomy): domain Archaea; kingdom Thermoproteati; phylum Nitrososphaerota; class Nitrososphaeria; order Nitrosopumilales; family Nitrosopumilaceae; genus Nitrosopumilus; species Candidatus Nitrosopumilus sp. bin_7KS. Next base: position 79,817 of record NZ_JBSWSO010000002.1, read on the forward strand.
GCTTTTAACAGAAAATTTGTAGATCCAAATAGTATCAGACTATTCATGGTTAGTAATGCAAAAAAACTTTCAGTGAAAAATTTACCTATATCTTCTGTTGAAATCCCAAATCATCCAATAAATGATATGGGAAAAAGAACAATTGAGATAGATGGAAATTTTTACATTTCAGGAGAAGATGCGCAAACAATCAAAGAAGGATCACAAATCCGTTTATTAGGTTTAGGAAATATTCACATTACAAAACAAGGAATAGAATTTGAAGGAGAATTTGTTGAAAACGAAAATACAAAAGATGTACCAAAAATACAATGGGTACCACAAAAAACTGCACATGAGATAAAGATGATAATTCCAAAAACATTGTTTAACGGTGATGAATTTAATGAAGATAGTTTAGAAGAATTAGATGTCTATACAGAACCACATTATCTACAATTAAAAGAAGGTGAAGAAATACAATTTGTTAGATTTGGATATTGCAGAAAAGATTCTCAGAATCAAGCAATTTTTACGCATAAGTGATTTAATATGAAAATAGCAAGATTGTCATATCAAAATAATGAAACATATGGTTTTGTTAACGGAGATAAAGTATCCACGAAAGATGAGATTACTTATCTGACAGGCGTCCCAATTCCTCAAAATGTCAAAGATTTTCTTTTTGATGGATGGTATGATGAGATTAAAAATAAAATTAAAGATTTACCGTATGGAGAAAATATTTCAAAATACAAATTATTACCACCAATTCCTAACCCTAACAAGATAATTTGTTTAGCATTCAATTATGTAGATCATGCAAAAGAACAAGGATTACAAGCACCAGAAGATCCTGCACTTGTAATAAAACCCAGAACTGCATTAAATGGTACAAATTCAGATATTGTGTGTCCAGACTTTGTTACACAGTTGGATTATGAGGTCGAGTTAGCTTTGATTATTGGTAAAAATTGTAAAAATGTAAGCGTAGATGATGCATTTGATTCAATATTTGGATATATGGTTTTCAATGATGTTTCAGCAAGAGATATTCAATTCAAAGACAAGCAATTCACAAGAGGAAAGAGTTTTGATTCGTTTGCCCCCTGTGGACCATGGATTACAACAAAAGATGAAATCAAAGATCCTCAAAATCTAAAAATGACAACTAAAATCAACGGGGAATTGCGACAAAATTCCTCATCAAGTAACATGTTCATCAAAATCCCAGAGATTGTTTCAAAAATTTCCAAAGTTATGACATTAGAAAAAGGAGACATCATATCTACTGGAACACCAGCTGGAGTTATGTTAAACAAACCAAATGCAGTATTTCTAAAAGATGGCGATAAAGTTGAAATGGAGATAGAGAGTTTAGGAACTTTAAACAATACAATTAAAGTTGTTAAATCAAATTAAACTAAAGATTTCTTCATCAAATGAAAGGATATTTTAGATTCCAACGTATCAAAAGTTGATAATTTTTCTCTAGTTAAAATTTGAATGCGTTCATAGTTTTTCTCCCAACCAAAGTTTTGTAAAAATGAAAGAATGTCACAAGCAGATTCATCTGAATTTGAGAATAGAGTAACAATCAATGTTCTATCAAAATGCTCAGATTCTGTAATTATTGCAGTAGTATTTTCATTATCAATTGAAGAGTTAACAATCCTATTTTGTTTATAAAATGATTCCAATATTTTATCATCAATTGGAAGCCACCTCCAAGATTTTACATAATGAGAATGTGATTTAGAATTAATGGATTTATCAAAAGTGACATTATGATTTAGATTATTTTTTGGTTCAATAGTGTAAAAATTCCATGTTTGAAAAATGTCATAGTTCAGAGACTGAGCCATGGAAATTGAAATTGGGTTTTCTGTATCTATCAACATAAATGAAAAAGAGAGATTTTTCTCTAAACCTATAATTTCTGCATGTTTTACTAGTTCAGATGCAATATTTTCGCGTCGAGAATTTGGCTCAATTCTAATTCCTTCAATCCAAACTTGATCATCAGAGTAAAAGGCATGACAAATCCCAACAGGATCTAGTTTTTGTGCTAGGAATAGATGGCCTTCAGATATCCAATAATTCCAAACATGTTCCACATAATCTCCCCATGAAAAAGTATTTTTGCAAAATTTCAAAACATGTGTTTTATCTGAATTATTTGCCTCTCTAATTCTTAATTTTGTCATATACAAAAAATTATTAAGAATAATTAGATAAAAACTTCAATGGGAAAAATTATTGCAGGTAAAACATCAGATATACCACCTGGAAAAATGATCAAAGCATCAATTGATGGTAGAGATATTCTCGTTGCAAATATTGATGGAGAATATTGTGTTACAGATGACTCATGCACCCATTCAGGCTCTAGTCTATCTGAAGGGAAATTAGATGGTTGTACAATTACTTGTGGATGGCATGGAGCAGAATTTGATTGTAAAACTGGTAAATTAATGAAATTCCCAGCAAAAATTAGAGATTTAACATCATACAATGTTGTCGTAGAATCAGACAATGTCTTTGTAGAGATATAACTATATTCTTCTAATTTTTAACAATAGGTGTAAAAATGGCTGACGACTCTCAAAATAAAGAATCTATGAAAGGAGCAATTGAAACATTAGAACAAATTACTTCTAGTAACTCAACTCCAAAAACAATCAAGAAATCCATTACAGATTTAATAGTAGATTTGAAAAACCCTGAAAATTCACTATCTGTCAGGGCAGCAAATACCATCAGCCTATTAGATGATGTAACACAAGATCCTAACATGCCTTCATACGTTAGAACTCAATTATGGCAAGCAGTTTCAAAATTAGAAAGCATAAGAGAATAAATTCTCGTACATTGTATCAACCATAATGAAAATTGAAGAATATTTAGAAACTCTGCCTGAAAATTTACTCAGTGGTGAGGATGTTCAATTACCTGAAAAATCATTTCGTGAAATTTTTAAATTTGTAAATTTAGGTAAAAATGATATTTTTTATCATTTAGGATGTACTAATGAGAAAGGGATTGAACTGGCTATAAACGAATTTGGAGTTAAAAAAGCAGTTGGTATTGATAATAATTCTGAAAAAATAAAACAAGCAAAAAAAAATCTTGAAGAAAAAAATATCAAAGCAGATTTGATTTGTCAAAACATAGAAGATTCAATTTTATCTGATGCATCAGTGATTTTATTTTGGTTTACAGATGAAAAAATCATTAATGAAATGATGAGGAAATTTAAAAATCTTAAAGAAAATACAAAAATAATTACAATTTGGGGACCACTACCAGAATGTCTTCCAGAGAAAGTGGATTTTCCATACATTATCAATAGCGTTCCTTTCAAAAAAGCACAAAATATGCAAGAACAGTTGTTATCAATTTTCGGGGTAAAATGTGTTGATTTTGTTACAGCATGGGAATTTGCTGAAAGATATACAAAATCAATAGGTTCTCCAGAAATTAAAAATGATCGATTTTTAACTATTATTCAAACATTAGTAATTTGGATTAATGCAAAAAAACTAGGAGTGGCATGTGGAGAGAAAATTCCAGAATCCATTCAAACATACATCAACATCATGAAGATGCATTTTGACATTGATTTTGAACATCTATTAAAAGAATAATCTGTGTAATCCTTTTATTTTGTTTTTACTTGAATATTATATGGAAGGAAGAATCAACATCAATGTTTCAACAGTAGATTATGATAAAACTAGTAAAGCATTAACTCATCAACTATCTCTTTTAGAAGAAATGGTTCATGGACAAGATGATTTTGTGATGACAGATTCAGAATTTGCATTTGGATGGCATTTTTTTGTATTAAGTATCAACAGATCATTAGTAGAAAAGCTAATAGAAATGATGGGTGCCGATTTTGATAAAATTAAGGGTAAGGGAAATGATAAGAAGTTTTTAACATGGTTATCAAAAAACGTCGAAAGCAAATCTCCCAGATTCAAACTAGCCATTAAAGAAGAGATGGAATCTAGTAAGTTCGGTATTTTTTAAAATAATAAAAGGCCCTCGAGGGGAATCGAACTCCTGTCCGAGGATCCACAATCCTCTATACTAACCACTGTACTACGAGGGCCACAAAAAAAGAAACTTGTTCAACCAGTAATAATCTTTAAGATCATGTTGAAAATTAGGCTGTAGATTTATTATTGACTAGGTTAAATTCTATGTATGCGAAAATGGTGGATTGCAATGGCAATATCCATTGGACTTGTTTGGGTAGGTACAAATTATTTTCTCCCATGGGTACAATGAATATCTAAATTAGATTAGCCTCAAATTCAAAAATAATTTTAGTTCCATTTCAGCGATCGCTTTAAATTTGTAGTATCAGGGTATTTTTCGACATGAGAAAGGGTTTCATTACAAACAGGCTACGTTCAAATAAAAAATTAGTAGATACACCCATTGAAAATAAGATAGAAACCATCCAAGGTGAAAAATTCGTATGGATTGATTTACAAAATCCAGATAGAAACGATGTTGAAAAATTAGCTGAAAAATACAATTTCAACGCATTGAACGTAGAAGATTGTATGACTAAATTTGAGCTTCCAAAACTAGATAGTTATGATGATCATTTCTTTGTAATTCTTCATTTTCCACCATTAGCACAAAAAACAGGAATATCAAAAAATAGTCAATTATCAATATTTGTAGGAAAAGATTTCTTGATAACAGTTCATCAAGGAGATCTTAAACCACTTGTAGAACTGGCAGATATTTGTAAAACAAATGTTGATCAACAAAGAAAAAATAGATTGTTAGGAAAAGCATCAGGGTTACTTCTACATGAGATATTAGATGTGTTAGTAGATGACCTTTTACACACATCAAGAAAAATTATTGCAAATCTAGATGATATTGAAGATAGAGTTTTTGATGAATCAAAACCAGTAGCTAGAAGCATAGCCCTACTTAGAAGAGAAATTAATAGATTAAGAAGAATAGCAAATCCATTAAAGAGATTTGTACTTGAGATAGCAAAGCAGGTTAAACGATTTCCAGATAGTCAAGATGACGAACTTACATTATTTTATGATGACGTAATAGATCACATTGACAAAGTTATTGAAACATTAGAAGAATCTAGAGAAACCATGGAAATTTACAAAGACACAGATTTTGTGTTAAGTAATGAAAAAACAAATAAAGTTCTTGCAGTATTAACAATAATTTTCACATTAGCAATTCCATCAACAGTGATTGGGACATTTTATGGAATGAATGTTGATTTACCAGGGGGAATTGGGAGTGATTCAACAATTTTAGGACCATTTACAACTTTCATACTAGTAATAATTGCGTCAGCAATACCTGCGATCATGATGTTTACATATTTCAAAAAATGGGGTTGGATCAGTAATTAAAATAAAAAATCAAGATCTGTTCATACAAAATAAGCTTAGATAAATACAAGATAATTTTACTTAATTTATGGGTAAAATTAGAATTAGAACAGGTAGAGGTACAGGAACAATTGAAGTTGATGATGATGCTTCTAAATGGTCCGGAGACGATTTTAAGAAAATCCAAGAAGCAAGGAAAAAAGCAGCATCAAGTAGAACTGTTTCATCTGGAAGAGGAACGGGTTCTAGAAAGTTAGGCGATATGCCTGATCCAAAGAAAGCAGCTGACTCTACTGGAAGAACAATGAGTACAGGTAGAGGCACAGGTTCTAGAAAAAGTAAAAAATAAAAAATTAAATCATTTTTTCATTTTTAATATTTTTTAGAATCTACTCTGAAAATTTTATTATATTTTGATATCAGGATTTCCAGACTTTAGTTTGTCCCAATCTGCAAGAAAGTTATCCAAACCAATTTTTGTTAATGGATGTAACATCATTTTATCCAATACTGCAGGAGGTAATGTAACAACATCTGCACCAATTTTTGCTGCATCAACTACATGTACTGGATGACGAACACTTGCAACAAGAATTTGAGTTCCAAAATCATAATTTGAGAAAATTTCTTTAATTTCTTGAATTAATTTCATTCCATCTTGACCAACGTCATCTAATCTTCCAATGAATGGACTAACATATTTTGCTCCAGCTTTTGCAGCAAGTAAAGCTTGATTTGCAGAAAAGATCAGTGTAACATTAACAGGAATTCCTTCAGATGAAAATGATTTACAAGCTTTTAGACCATCTGGAGTCATAGGAACTTTGACAACAACATTGTCCCCATATTGACGAAGACGTTTACCTTCTTCCATCATTCCAGAATATTCAGTACTGACAACTTCTAAACTAACATCACCTTTGATGATTTTTGTGATTTCTTCCATAGCATCTTTTGGATTGCCACCTTCCTTGAACATGAGTGATGGATTAGTTGTTATTCCATCTAACAAACCCATGTCGTTGAATTTTTTTATCGATTCAAGATTAGCAGTATCAAGAAAAATTTTCATAATTTTTTACTCCTAATTTCTTTAACTTGTTTTGCCATATTAAAAGATGTTATTCCATGTTTCTCCAAGAGTAATGGAACTTCATCATCTCGTGCAGATTCACCAAACATGTCCTGGGCTCCAATTCTTTTGATAGGTACTGGATAAGATTCTGAAACAGATTCTGCTACTGCAGAACCCATTCCACCAATAATATTATGTTCCTCAGTCGTTACAATACATCCAGTTTCTCTTGCTGCTTTTTCTAAAATTTCATTATCAATTGGTTTGATTGAAAACATATCTAAAACTCTACAAGAAATTCCTTCTTGTTGTAATGATTCAGCAGCTTCTAAAGCCATCCTAACTGTAATACCGCATGCTGCAATAGTGCAATCAGAACCATCCTTTAACGTGATTCCTTTTCCAATTTGAAATTCTTGAGAGTCAGAATGAACAAGAGGGGTTTTTGATCTTGCCATCCTCATGTAAAATGGACCATATTCTCTTGCCATTAATTGAGTTAATTTTGAGACGGCTACAGTGTCAGCAGGAATAAAGACTCGGAAATTTGGGATAACTCTCATTATAGCAATGTCTTCAATAGTTTGATGTGAACCTCCATCAGGACCTACTGACAAACCACCATGAGATGTAACTAATTTTACATTAAGGCCCTTTTTTCCAGGAGGTGAGGGATATGCAATATTATTTCTAATTTGATCAACTGCCCTGCCGGGTAGAAAAATTGCATACGTACTAGCAAAAGAAATTTTTCCAGAAGCAGCTAATCCTGCAGACATTGTAACTAAATTAGCTTCAGCAATACCCACATTAAAAAATCGATTAGGAAATTCGTTACCAAATACCGAAGTTTTTAATGAATCAGTTGTATCTGCACCTAAAACAACAACATTAGGATTTTCTTTTCCCAATTGAATTAATGATTTAGAATATTCTGAGCGCATGTCAGTCATTATTGGTTCATTCAAATGAATCCTGCCTCCTGTGCAATTTTTTTAATTTGTTCTTGTTTTTCACCAATCACATGTAATCCAATCCATTTGTTTACCAAGTCACTTCCACCAAGTTCATTTGCTTTTGCAAGTAATCCATATCTTCTTGATTTTAAAACTTCATTTCTAAAATCTCTAATTGCAGCTCGAACATCTTGCTGACCAATTATTGCACCACCACCAACAAAAGCACGTGCACCATCAGAAAATACTGAACCAATATTTTCAAGATTTACACCCCCATCAGCCTCAATATAGCCTGAAAAATTATGCTGTTTTAAAATAGAATTTAATCTTGTCATTTTTTCATGTGTTTCTTCAATGTATTTTTGACCTGATTTTCCAGGTACTACAGACATCACAATTAGTTGATCAAGAGATTGTAAAAATTGGTAAGACCATTCAGGTAATTCAGTGTCAGGATTTATTGAGAAACCTACACCTACCTGATTTTGTTTTAGCATATCATGGATTTCTCCAAAACTAGATTCATCAGTTACTTCAGCATGAACAGTAATAATATCACTGCCAGCATCAACATAGTCTTTCACATATTTTACAGGTTCAGTAATCATCAAATGAGTATCAAATGGAATTGCTGTAAGTGGTCTTAGCTCTTTTATTTTATTGTGATCAAATGTTTTTGTTGGAACAAATTGACCATCCATCACATCAAGATGAATGTAATCTGCTCTACCAGCCACACATCGCTTAATTTCATTTTCCAAATTTGTCATATCTCCAGCAATAATGGATGGTGCAATCATAAATTGCGAATCTAATTCAAGATTAATTATCGGAACAACATCAGAGTCAGGGGCTTTACCGTGCCACTGGGGATTATCTTCCATGTGTTCAATAGATTTTCCTTTAATTGTTCTTGAGATGATTATGGTTGGGACTCCCTTTGTAGCATTAGCTTTTGTTATAGCAGCATCAATTTGTTCAACGCGGTGTCCATCAATTTCAATAACGTTCCAACCAAATGATCTCCACTTATCACCAGTTTTCCAACGTGATGCATCTTTCCACATTTCAGAAATTTCTGAACCTTCTAAATTTTCATCTAGTGGCATAATTTTTTCAGTGTATGAATCCTGTTGAATGAAATTTCTATCAAGAAATGCTGTAAGATTATCAACTTTGTATTTTGAAGCAGTCATTGCAGCTTCCCAAACTTGTCCTTCATCAGACTCTCCATCTCCAATGATAGTATAGACATGATGATTTTTGGAATCAATTTTTGCTGCAAGTGCAATTCCAATAGAATATGACAATCCTGTGCCTAAAGAACCTCCACAAAATTCTACTCCAGGGCATTTTAGATCTGGGTGTCCTTGCAGCTTGCTACCAAATTTTCGAAGTGTATCAATTTCAGATTCTGGGAAATATCCTGCAACGGCCATATTAGAAAATAATCCAGGAGCAGCATGTCCTTTTGACAAAACTAATCGATCCCTATCTTCCCATTGAGGATTATTAGGATCAAATTTCAAATGTTTGTTAAATAAACATCCTAAAATTTCAGCCATAGAAAATGAACCGCCAGGATGGCCAGATCCTGCAGCATTAGTTCCTTTAATTACTAATTTACGAGCTCGAAGAATATTTTTCTTAATTTGGTAATAGTTAAGCCCCATCTGCAACATTATCCTGATAAATTGAATAAAAATCTACTTCTAAAGAAAACCACTCATCCCAAAACTTCAAAGAGATAGAGATCATAATACAAATAATACAATCAAGATTTCATAGAGAGTTCTACTTTCTCTAACATAAACTTCAAAAATGTAGCTAGTGACTTTTTTGTTCCATGCTTAACATTCCATTCCTTAACAAGTTCATCATAGAACTTCCATTCAGATTCATCTTTTTTAAGATGGCTTACCATCATTTTCTCAAATTCTGCAAGATCCCAATCCACTGGACACATAATATTGTCCATTTGAATTAATTTTCCATTTTTCATTGAAAACGGATATGATTTGCATACTCCAGGCTTGAAATCATTTACTGTGCATCTAAAGACATCTTTTGTTTCTTCAAGGAATTCACATCCACCTTTATTTTGTTTCAAAGCAAGATCAATTAGACCTTCCTCAACCTGAATTCCAAGGGAATAATCTTTTGCACCATAAAGTTCTAAGAATTTTTTAGGAGCCATCCCCAATCCAGTTGATAGTCTGTAAACATCATGGGCATTTACAAATATTACATATTCTTTGCAACAATCAGTATGGCATGATACACAAGGGAATTCTCCAGTTTTAGTATGACTAGAATCATGATTATCTACAATTAATGTCATAATAATCAAAATAAAATTTAGGTATTAAGTTTGTAAAATTTTAATTTGATCGTTACTCTGGAATATTATGGAAATTAAAGAAAATATTCCAATTGTATTATTTGATAATCAGTGTTATTTGTGCATGAAATTTGCAAATGCAGTTAATTTTTTTGCCAGAGGCAAAATAACAATGGTAGGCCATTATTCAGAATTTGGGGAAAAAATTAGAAAAAGTGTTTTGGATGAATCAGCATTGGAAATGTTTTGGTTTATTAATCAAAAACGAGCATATGGAGGAAGAGCAGCTTTACGTCCATTGATAAAATCAATTTTATCTAAAAAAACAAGAAAATCACCAATGTCTAAAATTAATGATGAATGTCAACAAGATTGTAAAACAGTTAAAGCTGTATTTGTAAGATCTGCAAGTCTGATTACTAGAAGTAAAATAATAGATCTATAGTAAATCTAAATAATACTTTAAAAAAAGAGAATTTCAATATGAAGATTAAAACTGAAAGTTCTGCTAAAAAGAAAACAAGTCTTCTATGTGGATTTGTATTAGAAAATTCTAACAAAGTTCTAGGATTACCAAAATTTGACACTAAAACCACATCTGCAATTAACCAATCTCTAAAAGACATGGAAGGGAAATTAGGAAAATTTAGTATTATTCCAATACCTGGAAAACCAATACAAAGAATCCTACTTGCAGGTATAGGAAAAAAAGAGAATCTAACGAAAGATACCATTAGATTTGTCTCAGGAAAAATTGCTCAAAAAGCAAGAGAGTTGAAATTGTCAGAATTTTCAATTATTTCACCCCCAAGTTTTGTAACAGACCAAATTTCAGCAGTATCACAGATCATAGAAGGTACAAAAATGGCTCTTTACAAATTTGAAAAATTCAAGACGGAGAAAATTGAAACTTCGCCTAATCTTACCATCATTATTTCAAAATCAGATAAAATTACAAAAGCTGTCAAAATAGCTGAGATTGTTGCAGACGGTGCAATATTTACCAAAAGTATTGCCAATTTACCTCCAAACGAATGTACCCCTACAACATTAGCAAACTTTGCAAAAGCCATGTCAAAGAAAAATAAAATGAAATGTAATATCATTTCAGAGCCTGAATTAAAGAAAAAAGGATTTGGAGGTATTTCAGCAGTAGGTCAAGGAAGTAGCAATCAACCAAAATTAATTATCTTAGAACACAATCGTGGTAGAAAAAATGACAAACCCATTGTCCTTGTAGGAAAAGCAGTGACATTTGATACAGGTGGTATTTCATTAAAACCTGGAGCAGCAATGGATGAAATGAAATTTGACAAATGTGGTGGATGTACAGTATTAGGAATTATGAAATCTATTTCAGAATTAAAACTACCAATCAATGTTGTAGGCATTGTTCCATCAGTTGAAAATATGCCAGGCGGAGAATCATATAGACCGGGGGACATCATAAAATTATACAGTGGAAAAACAGCTGAAATTCTAAATACAGATGCAGAAGGAAGATTGATTTTAGCTGATGCATTATCGTATGGAGAAAAACATTATTCCCCAAAGGCAATTATTGATTTTGCTACTCTTACAGGTGCATGTATTGTAGCACTCGGAACCAATGTGGCAGCAATTGTATCAAATGATGAAAAACTAACAAAGAAAATCAACGAGTCTTCCAAAAGAACAACTGAAGAAGTTTGGGAATTACCATTGAATCAAGACTATATGGATATGATAAAATCAGATGTTGCAGATATGAAAAATGTTGGAATTGGAAGAGCAGCTGGAACTATCACGGCAGCTGCATTTTTAAAAAATGCAATTGAGAAAACCCCATGGACACATATTGATATTGCAGGGGTTGCATGGACACAAACAGCCACAAAAGAAAAATCATACAATCCAAAAGGTGCGACAGGTTTTGGAGTACGATTAATTTTAGATTATTTGCAAAACTTATAGAATCAGTATCCTCTACTGTTTCTATCAGGTGTGTCAACATTTGGATTTCTCCAGCCATGTTTTTCCATCATATGATTTAGCAATCTAATGTCATTATCACATGTTTCTCCACAGACAGAACAATTTGGCATATTGAATTCATATCAATCCAATTAATTCAATATTAAAAGATTGATTGAAAAGTAGAAAATGCCAGCACTGTTGCTTCCCAAGAGCTCTCGCATCTTAGTAGCACAACAGCGACATTAGGTTTGACTTCCAAGTTCGGAACGGGATTGGGTCGCACCCTAACGCTATGGCCGGCTTGAAATTTGATGTCAAATTCTCATCTATTAACGTAACGCCAATTTTAAAAAATGCTCAAAATAGGTATAAAGCAAAGAAAATACCGGATTACAACATGACTCACAGAGTAGCAGTTTTAGATCAAGATCTTTGTCAGCCACAAAAATGTGGTTTAGAATGCATAAAATATTGTCCAGTCAATAAATCGGGCGCAGAATGCGTTACCATTAACGAAGAATCAAAAAAGGCTCAGATTGATGAGGACATTTGTAATGGATGTGGAATTTGTGTCAAAGTGTGTCCTTTTGATGCCATAACAATCGTCAACTTAGCAAGTGAACTAGCTACTGATAAAATTCATCAATACGGTATGAATTCATTTCGACTTTACAAATTACCAACTCCAAAGAAAGGTGAAGTTGTAGGGCTTTTGGGAAGAAATGGAATGGGGAAAAGTACAGTAGTCAATATCCTATCAGGAAATCTCAAACCAAATTTAGGCAGATATGAAAATCCACCTGAATGGGATGAGATTTTAAAACATTATAGTGGAACAGAACTTAAACAACATTTTGAAAAAATTGAACAAAAACAAATTCGAGCTTCAATAAAACCACAACAAGTACATCGTCTAGCTCAAGCATTTGAGGGAACAGGGAAAGAATTACTTGACAAATATGATGAACGTGGAGTATCAAGAGAATTAATCAAAACATTAGGGCTTGAAAACTCAATGGAACAAAGTTTGAAAGAACTAAGTGGAGGTGAATTACAAAGAATTGCAGTTGCAGCAGCAGCATCTAAAGATACAGAATTTTACTTTTTTGATGAACCATCTTCATACAACGATGTTTTCCAAAGAACTGGCGTAGCAAGAGTAATACAAAATTTAGCTAAAATTGGAAAAAGTGTAATGGTAGTAGAACATGATTTAACATTGTTAGATTTTCTAAGTGATTATATTGAAATATTATATGGTGAACCTACAGCATATGGAATTGTTTCAGGTATTTTATCTACCAAAGTTGGAATCAATGTTTTTCTTGACGGATATTTACCAAATGAAAATGTAAGATTTAGAGATAAGAAATTTTCTTTTGATGTATCATCTTCATCAACTGACATTTTTCAAGAAGGAAGTGATATTCTCACACATCCAAAACTAGAAAAAAAATATCCATCATTTTCAGTATCAATTGAGCCTGGAAGAGTAAGAAAAGGGGAGGTTTTAGGAATAATGGGTGCTAATGCACTAGGTAAAACTACTTTAATGAAAATGATTGCAGGAGTTGAAAAACCAGATTCTGGTAGTATTAGTAAAAAAATAAAAATAGCATACAAGCCACAATATCTCCAAAATGATCTTGATGTAGAAGTTATGTCAGTATTAGACCAAGCAAACGGAGGTCAAGTTGAAGGAAGTATGGAAGAAGAACAAATTCTAGATCCATTAAAAATAAAGAAACTATACAATAAATCTATTCAAAAACTTTCTGGAGGAGAATTACAAAAAGTGGCTGTTGCATCATGTTTACTACAAAAAGTTGATTTGTATGCATTAGACGAACCTTCAGCATTTTTAGATGTAGAGGATAGAATCGCCGTAGCAAAATTTTTACAAAAATTTGTACGCTCGTTTGGAAAGTCTGCAATTATTATTGATCACGATTTACAATTAATGGATTTGGTTTCAGATTCAATGATAATATTTGAAGGAGAGTCAGGTTCTTCAGGGATTGCAACATCACCAATGCCAAAACCTGCTGCAATGAATAGATTTCTCAAATCATTAGACATGTCATTTAGAAGAGACGAGAAAAGTCTAAGACCTCGTGTAAATAAATTAGAAAGTAGATTAGATAAAGATCAAAAAACTAGTGGAAATTTCTACTACAAGCATTGACTCGAATGTTAAAAAAAGCATTAGAAAATGTGCTTACAGAAAAAGAAAGTGATGAATTAATTTCTGCTTTTGATCAGATAGGTGAAATAATTATTGTTAGAATTCCAGATTCACTCCTCTCAAAAAAGAAGATCATTGGAAAGGCATTGTTAGATGATGTAAAAATTGTAAGAAGTGTATTCTATCAAGCCTCTGCTGTGAGTGGAGATTTTCGAACTAGGGATTTAGAAATCCTTGCAGGGGAAGACAATACAGAAACAGAATACAAGGAATTTGGATGTAGATTTACAGTAGATGTTGAAAAGGTGTTTTTTTCTCCCAGATTGTCTACCGAAAGGGAGAGAATTGCTAATTTGATTCAAAATGGCGAGGTAATGACTAACATGTTTGCAGGAATTGGAATGTTTTCAATAATGGCTGCAAAAAAGAAGAAGTGCACAGTGTTTAGTCTTGATATCAATCCAATTGCTTCAAAATTATGTGAAACAAATATTGGATTAAACAAGCTTTCTGGAAATGTAATTTCAATTAATGGTAATGCATCAGAAATCATCAAAGAACAATTGATGGATAAATCAGATAGAACATTGATGTTGTTACCTGAAAGATCAGATGAATTTTTGCAATCAGCAATTGATACAACCAAAGATGGAGGCATCATTCATTATTATTCACATATTCATGCAGATAAAAAAATAGATGCAGGAAAACTTTCAGAAGAACATTATCTCCAAATCACTCCAGTAAAATCGGAAATATTACATTCAAAAATTGTTAGAGCTGTTGGTCCAAGATATTATCAAACAGTTGTAGATGTTAAAATTTCTAAATAACTTAATCTTCAGAAGTAATAGAAGCCGGAGAAGGTTTTGTTGTCGCCATCACATATCCAATCCAAGCAATTACTCCTAAAATTCCGCCTGCAATCATTAAAACAGATAGTTGTAGTACAATAGGACTCCATTCAGAGAGCATTAACAAATATGCATAAAGGAAAAAACTACCAATACATAAAACAAAAATGGTAATACCCATTCCTTTTCGTTTGTCCATGGCGAAGAATTTTTTGTGAGTTATTTATTGGTTTGAACTAATTCAATTCAATTGCCATAAGATATGCATCCTCACCATCTCGATAATAGGCGTTTAATTGTTGTCTAATTGCAAACCCCATTTTTTCGTATAACCTGACAGCATCAGTATTGCTACATCTTACTTCTAAATAGAATTCATCACATTTTCTTAACTTTACACCATTGACAGATTCTTCGACTAGTGCATTTCCTATTCCTTTTCTTCGATGTTCTTCAACTACTGCAATAGATACAACATGACCTTTTTTAACAAAACCTAATTTCTTAAAATTTGAAAAACCAAATTCTGTTTTACACATTATGTATCCAACATGTTTTCCACCGATTTCAGCAATAATGAAAGCCTCAGGTAACTCAGCAAGTAAACTTTCATAGAAATAATCTGAATAATGTTCAGGTAGAGTTTTTAGATTAATTTCCATCACAGAAATTAGATCGCTTGGTCCAGCTCTCCTAATATTACAATCCCCTAACTGTCTTAGGATTACTTGCATGATAGGGTATAGTTTTATCAATATTTAATTTTAAACCAAAAGACCATTTAATGGAAAAATCAGTGTAAATTAGATGGAAGACCCTTCACAAGAAGATATCATTTCATTAGTTAACTCCATATTTCAGGTTAGTGATTTCACTAAAACTGAATTTTCATTGGAATTTAAAATTGAAGATTCAAATTTTGAATTAAAATTTGAAAATTTAGCAAGAAAATTAGAAGATATGAGATATGTTTCCAAATTAGAAAAGATGGAAGATGGGGAACTCTATGTAATTATTCAAAAATTCCCTCCAAGAAAACATAGAAAGTGGTTAGGATCACCATGGGTACCACGAATTTTGTTTGTAGTGGTAATAGGATTTGTTATGTTTGACGGATATTACAAAACATCTTTTGGAAATACTATTGTAGAATTAGGAGATCCTTTAGAAATTTCATTATTTTATGTACTAGCCCTCTTGGGGATCCTAGGTGTCCATGAGCTTGGCCACATGGTTGCTGCTAAAGCACATAAATTAAAAACTTCATGGCCATATTTTATTCCAGGACTTCCAATAATTGGAATTCCAACTTTTGGTGCGTTAATACAGTCAAAAGGATTAACTATTAATCGAAAAATATTATTTGACGTAGCCATTGCAGGTCCAATAGCAGGATTAGTCATTGCTGTGATAGTTTCAATTTATGGTGCATATGATGCACCAATTTTAGAACAAGAAATCACAGGTGAGATTTTTGATGATCCTAGATTAAGAAATTGGAGTTTAGGTGAACCAATACTACTAACTGCTAGTTTGGCATTATTTGGGAAAGGTGAATTATATGGAAATACAATATACATGACACCTTTCATATTTGCCGCTTGGGTAGGTTATCTGATTACATTTATCAATTTACTACCAGCATGGCAATTAGACGGCGGACATTTAGCCAGAACGTTGATGGGTTCAAAAATTCACACTTATGCAACATATGGAAGTTTAGGAATTCTTGTTTTGTTAAATTTTTGGCCAATGGCATTATTAATTTTCATGCTAAGTAGAAAAAATCCTAGCGCATCGCCATTAGATGATGTATCACCTCTTTCACGAAATAGAAAACTTGCATATATTGGAATTATCATATTAGCAATTCTGTGCGCACCGTTACCATCTGAATTTTTACCAGGGATACTATCTTAACAATAATCTTGCACCATCAGAAACCACTGCAACTTTTTGACGCGGTCCTTGAGTTTTTAGAATATAATCCATAGAGTATTTTATTCCCTGCATAGAAATTAGATTTAATTTCTTAGCATAAAATTCAGGTAGAATTGATACTAGTCCAATTTGAAAATTCTTTTGTATTTCTGAAAGAAATAATAAATTCTCCATTCCATCAATGTATTTTGTAGGATTTCGAAGTTGTTCTATAGTCAATCTATCTTCAATGTATTGTTGAAGAGCATCATAACCTAAACCGCCTTTACATTCAGCAACTAAAATAGCAAGACCATCTTTTTTAATTGCGTTAGAGCAATTCCAAAGTGAAGAAAGTGAATTTCCAAGATTGTCATTACTTGCATCTTTTCCAGTGCTGATTATCATTGTGTTATGTTGACCCACATCTTTGATAGAGTTTGATTCCAGAATTTTTGTTGATGCAATAGTTTCTGAAGGGTGTCCTATCGAGAAATCAACAATCCCTTCAGAATTTGCAACTATCTCTATTCCTTGAATTTCAAAATTATCTGCAAATTTTTTGGCTTCAGTTAAACTTTCAGGGTATTGTCCAGGTGTAGGAAGATTTCCTTGTCTTTTTGCATATGCAGAAAGCATTGATTCTTGACCAAACTTTTTGATAAGACGTGTGGAAATAGTCTCATATCCAAATAATCCATTGAATTCCATTTCACCCATGAATACTAGATTTGAATTTGAGATACCCAAATCATCAAATTCATTAATTGAACTTCCTTCAGGTAATCCAGATTTTACTAAATTTAGAATTTTTTTATCAGTTAGAATTTTTGGAAATGGTTTTGATTTTTGTTCACATAACGTAAACAACGAAGAGATTAATTTTAGAATAGATTTGGAATTATGCAATACTACAAGTTCCATTGGTTTTGACAAATCAAGAGTGTTTAATTTTTCATTGATCGCTGAATCATCTAGAATTTTCCCCTCAGAATCAATTTTTTGCTCTAGATTTTCTGCCTTTATATCTAAAACAACATCAGTAATTCCGTAATTTAACCAAATTTCAGGCATAATTATCTCTCAATACAAAACAAAATAAATCCAGTGTAGTTAACTTTTGTATGGAATTTGTAAAAGAGTTTGCAACCTTTTTGCATCAAAATGGCATCATAAAATTTGGGGACTTTACATTAGCCAGTGGAAAAAAGAGTTCCTATTATGTAGATTTGAGATTAGTTCCAAGTTATCCTATTGAATTTAGAAAAATGGTGAAATATCTTGAAAATGAAATTGAACAAGATATTGGATTAGATAATTTTGATTCAATTGTATCAGTACCTACAGGAGGTTTAGTAATTGCATCAGCGTTGGCAATTGAAACCGTGAAACCATTAATCTATGTAAGAAGTAAACCAAAAGATTATGGTACATCAAAATCAGTCGAAGGGAAAATTCACGATAACATGAAAGTTGTAATGATTGATGATGTTGCAACTACTGGCGGTTCAGTAGTTAATGCGGTTAAGTCTTTGAAAGAAGTAAACATCACAGTAAAAGATGCATACGTGATTGTAAACCGAATGGAGGGGGCTGATGAAGCATTGTTAGAATTAGGAGTCAAAATGCACTCAATTCTAAATATTTTACAAATTACAGAGGCTTTGTTTGATCAAAATCTCATTGGTGAAAATATCTTAGAAAAGGTAAAAAAACAAATCAACAAATGAGTTTTGGCTGCTCAGTCAAATGCCTTCCAATCATCAATTCAGATATAACTCTGATTCTTCATTGCGGCCAGATAATTTTTAATTCGCTCATTTTAAAACTAATGGAAATAATGGGCCCGAAGGG
The DNA here is from genome assembly GCF_054095835.1 of Candidatus Nitrosopumilus sp. bin_7KS. NCBI lineage: Archaea > Thermoproteati > Nitrososphaerota > Nitrososphaeria > Nitrosopumilales > Nitrosopumilaceae > Nitrosopumilus > Candidatus Nitrosopumilus sp. bin_7KS. The sequence goes on from NZ_JBSWSO010000002.1 coordinate 98,330, forward strand.
CTTCGATCCCTTGGCTCACCGGTTATGAGCCGGTTACTCTACCAAGCTGAGTTACGGGCCCTAAGCAAAGGAATTTTTTCTCAGGTTTAAAATGTTATGAGATTAGCAGTATTCTTCGTAGCAGCTATTAAGCAACAAGTTTTGTGCTGAAATTGATTTATCTGCAATTTCAATCAAAACACTAGAATCAATTGAGGATCTCTCCAAAATATTTCTCCAAGAGGCTGCATGTCTAATGTCAGCTTCTGTGTGAAGTTTGAAGTATTCTGTAGCTTCATTACTAGTCATCCCATAAAATTCAGACAATCCATCAAGTTTTGTCTGACTGATTTTTGGAATTTCTTTTTCAAAGGCATACATTGCACATGCTCCTCCATCAAAAGTATCCATAAGTTGATTCAAATCAGATACAGCTTTTTGTGTTTTGTCAGTTCCAGAATATGAAATTAATTCATCTTGGGATATTCCTAGTTCACCAGCAAAGGCAATCCATGGTTTAATATGATCAGATTCTTCTTGTTGGTTTTCAACTAATTCTGCAACTTCTGCTTCAGGGGATTTTTCAATTATCGGAGTCATAAAGGAAGGGACTGCTTTTACAAGTTGAAAATATTCTTTTGAATAACCTGCCAAAGATTCCTGGGTTAATTTTCCATCAGACCACATTTGATAAAATGGGTGTTTTAGTAAACTTCTTTCTTCAATCATTTCATCAATTTTCTTAATTATATTCATGATACATCTCCATGAGAGCCAATAAAAAAATCTTTGTTGTTTACAAAAGATTTTATGGTCATAAAAAATAATTTTCATGGGTTCCAGTGGTGTAGACCGGTCAAGCATTTTGCCCTTTCAAGGCAAAGATCCCGGGTTCAAATCCCGGCTGGAGCACCAAGATTTATTTACGTATAGTAAAGTTTTTTGATCAGGCCATCTTGGACAGGAAAAATATCGAGATAAATCCTCTACTTGAAACTTATGGAAAGTATATTCAACGAATTAATCAGGCTTTAGAAAATGAATTAGGAATATATTCTGAATCAGAGTTTATTGAGCCTCTAAAATATTCCCTAGAGGGAGGAAAACGAATTAGGCCCATAATTTTGAATTTAGCAGCAGAAAGCGTAGGTAAAATTGATGAAAATGTACTTTCAGCATCATGTGCTGTTGAATTTCTTCATATGGAATCCATCATTCATGACGATATTATTGATAATGAAACAATGAGAAGACAAAAAGAGCCATTCCACATAAAATATGGATATAATACAAGTGTACTAACTGGAGATTTTGTTTTAGGATTAATTCTGGCAATATCATCTAGATTAGATAATGCTAGAATTACAAAAGATTTGGCTACCACTGCCATGCTAATGAGTGAAGGAGAAATGATTGAAGGTAGGTTAGAGACCAGTGAAGATGTAACATTTGATGATTATCTAAAAGTGATTGAATACAAAACTGCAGTTGCATTTCAAGTTGCAGCCAGAATTGGTGGAATTATTGCAAACGGAACTGAAGAACAAATTGAAGCATTAACTGAATATGGTAAAAATCTTGGAATTGCATATCAAATTAGAGATGATTTGTTAGATTGGAAAAATGAAGACAAGTTATTCAATTTGTTAATCAAAAAAAGTTCTGATCCAAGAGATGTCTTTAACAAAATGGAAGAAATGTTAAAAGAATATTCGGAAAAAGCAAGAGCAGCATTGAGAAAAATTCCAGATAGCGATGCTAAAATTAATTTAGATAATTTAATTAAATTTACTTCGTTTAAGGCATAAGACCTAAACTAATTACTGGAGTTGCAAACTCTACAAATTTAATCAATGGTTCTGGATATACACCAAATCCTATCAAGAAGATTGATGAGAAAATCATAACGGCTATAATTGATTTTGGTTCTGCAACTCTCTTTTCAGTTTCTCCTTCAAAGTACATCTTTCTTGTAATCCAACCATAGTAAGCAAGAGATAATGCACTGTTAAGGACACCTGCAATTGCAAGCCATGGTGCCCACCATAATGCAGAACTAGCATCTAAAGCACTACCAAACAACATCAATTTACTCCAGAATCCTGAAAGTGGAGGAATTCCTGCCAAAGCAAATAATGCAATTACTAATCCTAGTGCAGTGATAGGCATTCGTCTTCCAAGTCCCTGCAATTTGTCAATATGTGTGACTGCAAGTGTTGTGATAATACCTGTAACTGCAATAAATGCAGCACCTTTCATTACTGCATGATTCATAATTTGATACAAAGAACCTTGTAAACCAAGTGAACTGTGAGGTGCAACTGCAAGTCCAATCAAAATGTATCCTGCATGTGCAATACTAGAATATGCCAACATTCTTGAAATGTTCTTTTGCATAATTGCAGCAACATTTCCAATAGTCATTGTCATTACTGCAATAATTCCAAGGGCCAAAGTCCAATCAAGATTCAAAACAACCATTCCAAGAACAACAATTCTAATTGTTGCAGCAAAGCCTGCTTTTTTGGTTGCAGCAGCTAAGAGTGCAGTAATAGTTGGTGGAGCACCCTCATAGGTATCTGGAAGCCATTGATGAAAAGGTACAAGTCCCATTTTGAATCCAAATCCTGCAATAAACATTCCAACTGAAAGTAATGCAAGTGGCAACATGGAAGGATCAAGTGTCGAATAACCTTGAATGACTTCTCCAATATTTGTAGAACCAGTTAATCCATAAGAAATTGAAATTCCGTAAACTATGATTGCAGAGGATAATGCACCAAAGAGAAAATATTTCAGAGCGGCTTCATTAGAACTTGGATTCTTTTTCATATATCCAACCAAGATGTATGTCGGAATACTCATCAACTCCCATGCAACAAATAACATTATCAAATCAGTAGAATATGCAACTAGAACCATACCAATTGTTGCCAGTAAAATTAGTGAATAGTAAACTGCTGGTGAGTTATGCTTTCGCATATAATTGAAAGAGCCAACAGTTGTGAAAATAGCAACAATGAGCATTGCAATTGCAAAGAATCCACCAAATGCATCATCAACAATTACATCTTCAGAAAATAGTGCAGATGATGCAATGTTTTCTGCATAAAATTGGTATCCAACATATCCCATAGATACAATTAATGCTGCAAATGCAATTACTGCATAAAATGAATTTGAGCTTTGTTCTTTTCTTGCAATGCTGATTATGGGTAAAAGAATTCCAACAGTTCCCAAAATTGCAATTAATACCAATGGAGTTGAAGTAATTTCTAACATTCCATCATCTCTCCTATATCAATAATATCAGGACTACGAATAGTAATCCTGCTCCAAATACGAATAGATATGATTGTGAGACACCAGTTTGCGTTCCTTGAACGACTTTAGCACTCCATCCAACTGCTTTTTGGACTCCAGCATTCATACCGTAATCGATAGCGGTCTTTTCAAAGTATCGGAAAACTCCTCTTGCAAGCCATAGAGGGGCTACAACAAAGCACCAGTATACCATTGCGTTAAGATACCATCTGTTTAAGAAAAGTTTGTGAATTGCATAGAAGACAATATTTGAATTAACAAATTTCACAGGATCTACCCATCTTCCAATATAGAATATGTAACCTAGACCAATTCCTGTAGCAAATGCTATCAATGATGAACCAAGTGCAACTGGGTTAAGTCCTTGTAAGAATTCAGGTAAAATTGATGCTTCATTTGTAACATGTGCTGAATGAATACCAAATGAGTGTTCCAAGTAATCAGTGAACAAGTGATGGAGTCCTTCTTCAGCAGATAATCCAATCAGACCAATTCCAATTGTTAGTACTGCAAGAATTCCATATGGAATCCACATTGACATTGGTGCTTCATGAATATGATGTCCTTCTTCCTCCATCTTTTCGATGTGTTTACTCTTCTTTCCAAAGAAGACTAGTCCAATCATTCTTGTTGTATAAAATGCAGTGATAACAGCAGTTAGAACAGCGATAATGTATAGTGGCATTGCCCATTCATTTCCAGATGTATAGACTGCAGCAAAGATTGCATCCTTACTCCAGAAACCTGTTGTGATAAATGGTGCACCCATTAAACCAAGACCAGCAGCCCACATGAACACATAAGTTTTCTTCATTTGTTTTCTCAAGCCTCCCATATCGCTCATGAATCTAGAGCCAACAATATGTAACAAAGAACCAGCTGCCATGAACAATGAAGCCTTGAACATTGCGTGAGAAATTAAATGGAAAAATCCTGCAGTATAACCATCAACATATTGATGAGATAATCCTGCAACACCTAATGCCATCATCATGTAACCGATTTGAGAACCAGTAGAATATGCAAGAACTTTCTTAATTTCGTTATTCACCATACCTTGTGTTGCAAGTAATAATGCAGTAATAGCACCAACCCAAGCAATAATTTCAAAGAATTGATCTGCCATAATTCCTGCTGCACCAAGTGCAAATACAAGTGGACCAATTCTTGCAACCAAGAAGACACCTGCTTTGACCATTGTCGCTGCATGAATTAATGCAGATACTGCAGTAGGACCAGTCATTGCTTCTAACAACCATTCGTTGAGAGGGAATTGAGCTGACTTTCCTATAGCACCACCAAATAATAGAACAAATGCAGGGACTAGTAGTCCCTGAGCAGCCATATTAGTTGCCCATTGAGTTTCGCCCATTAATTCCTTAAAGCCAAAAGTACCAGCAAACAAGAATATCAAAAGCATGCCAGCAATCATCATCACATCACCAACTTTTGTCATGATGAATGCCTTCATTCCTGCATGAGTTGGAGCATAGTAATCTAACATACCAAGAACAGTTCTACCTTCAACACCAACATGATCCTTCTTTTTATCACGATACCAAAAGCTAATCAAAGCATATGATGCAAGTCCTACACCTTCCCATCCAAAGAATACTTGTAACAAGTTATCAGATAGTACGATTAATTGCATCGAACCAATAAAGAACAACATCCAGAACCAAAATCTTGTAATGTCTTTGTCACCTTTCATGTATCCTGTACTGTAAATCATAATGAGGAATGATATCCAACCAACTACATTTGCCATTATTATTGAAAGTGGATCTGCCAAAACACCAGCCTTGAGACCAATTGCCTCTATCCACATTATTTGATCATGGATTTCGTGAGCCTCCAAAGCCATTGGAAGAAGTGATGCTGCAGATAATGCACTCATCAAAGCAAAGGCTACTGCAACATAACCAGTTGCATGTTTTGATAGTTTACCAACTCCCGGAATAATCATTGCTGCTGCAAAGGGTAAAATCCAAACTAACCAAGCACTTGCTGCCCCAACTTCAAATGGTAATCCTAAAGCTTCTGTTGCCATAATCTAAACTCCTAACACTCCATTCATGTATGGAATTATTGTCTTCAAGAAAATATCGGGATAAATTCCAACCACAATTGAAAATCCGGCCAATACCATCATTGGTGCTGTCATATACCAACTTCCTTCTTTAACATGTTCAAGATGTTCTGGAGTTTTTCCAAAGAATACGCGTTTTAACATCCATAACATGTAAGACATTGTAAGAGCTGTTGCAACAAGTCCTAGACCAAATGTTACTGCTCTAAGTGTTGAACCCTCTTCAATAGCAGTCTCTAAAGCACCGAAAAAGAGAATCCACTCTCCCATGAAACCACTTGTTGGTGGAACACCCATAATTGTTAATGCACCAATAACTGCACATACTGCAGTGATTGGCATCTTTCCTGCTAATCCTCCAAGTTTAGAGATACTTCTAGTTCCAACTTTAACAATAATAATTCCAGCCATCATGAAGAGAATTCCTTTACCAATGGCGTGTGTTACATACATCATCTCAGCACCGGCAAGACCAAGTACAGATATCGAACCAATTCCAAATAGGATGTAACCCATCTGACTAATACTAGAATATGCAAGCATACGTTTCAAATCATCTTGCATCAGCGCCATGGCACCACCGTAAATCATTGTAACAAGACCCCAGATATGGAACCAGATTGCAAGATCCGCAAATGTTGAAGGTAAAAATTCTACAATTAATCTGAAAATACCATAAGCACCAATTCCAATCATAGCAGGGGACAACAATGCACTGATTGGTGTAGGTGCAGAACCGTGAACATATGGAAGCCAAATATGGAACATAAAGACTGCCAGTTTTACACCAAGGCCTATGGAAATTGCAACTGCAGATAACATGAGAATGTCTTTCGGAATTTCTGATTCATTAATATCTGCAAAATCAAAACTACCGATAGAAAGACCAATCATCAAAAATCCTAATAGTAAAACTACTGCACCAGCATGAGTCCAAAATAAGAACATTAAACCAATTTTTCTTCTTGGCCCATCACCCCAAAGTGCCACTAAGAAGAAACCAGGAATTAGCATAACCTCAAAGAATACATAAAATTCAATAAGATTAGTTGAAAGAACAGTTCCAAGCATACCCATTGCAAATACAAGATATAGTGCAAAGTAAAGTCCAGATTTAGCATTTACATAATTTGTAAGAGAAGATGATTCAATGATAGATGTTTGACCACCAGCAGATGAAACAATTTTCTTTTCTTCTTCAAATTGTTCGTGGAATTTGTGAATCATGTATGGTTTTGAATAAATTGCCAATATCGTAGATAAAACATAAATCAATATTGCAAATGGTGATGCCAATCCATCTAACAAGAAACCAAATTCTCCGAATTGCTCAGTCCATGGATAATGTTCCTCTACTGTTCCAGATAGTGCTGCATTGATTACAAGGATTGTAGTGTATAACAGAATTGCAAATGTAAACCACATTGCAGGGGTTGGTCCTACTTTTCTTCCAATAATGTATGCAACTGGAGATAAAAGTAATGGTAAGAAAACTGCCTGTAATAGTGCGTATTCCATTATCCCTTCAAGCTCCTAAAGTCTGCAATATCGACATTTTGATACATACGATAAGCTACAATAATTAATGATAATCCTACTGCAACTTCTGCTGCGGCAATTGCAATTGAAAATAATGCCATAGTTTGCCCACCACTGTGTGGTAAGAATCTACCAAATGCAACAATGTTCAAGTTTGCTGCATTGATAATAATTTCAACTGCAAAAAGCATTCGAATAAAATTACGTTTAACTGCAAGACCATAGATTCCTATGCCAAGCAAGGCAACAGATACTAAAGTAAAATCAATTAGCTCGCTGGTCATTCTCCACATCCTCTCGTTTTGCTAAAACTAGTGCACCAGTAACAGATCCTGCAAGAATTAATCCCATCAAGATTAATGCTGGCCAGTAGTAGGTTACAAAGTCAATTCCAATATCTCTAAAGTCAGGAGCAGGTTCATCAGTAGTTATTGTTTTGATTCCAGAATCTAAGAATACTGCACCTAATGAAACCATAATTATTAACATCAGACCAATGCCTGCAAATTTTCTTCGTTTATCTTCAATTTTTTTGAAGATTAATTCTCTTTTTACTAGCATTACAGTAAACAAAATTAGAACAGCAATAGAACCGACGTAAACTGCTATTTGAAATAATGCAACAAATGGTGCATCAAGCAAGAAAAAGAATCCTGCAATACCACCCAAAGTTCCCATCAAAGCAATGGAACCATAAATCAATGATCTCATTTCAAGTGCTGCAATTGCAGAACCAATTGTGATTACAGTTAATGCAAGAAATGCAGCATCAGCCATGTGTTGCACCTCTATCAGAAATTTGTATTTCACTGTCTTGTGCAACGTATGGTTTGACTTGTAATTGAGCAGGAGTATAGATTAGACCTTCTTTTGAAAATGAAGACAATTCATAATCATTTGTCATGTAAAGTGCATAAAATGGGCATGCATCAACACAAAGACCACAGAAAACACATTTTCCATAATCAATTTGAGGCATGATTGATTTTTTATTTTGTTTTTGTTCTTCTGGAACTTTTACCATTGCAATAGCTTCTGCAACACCTTCACATGCAATTGAACATAATTGACATCCAGTACAATGATCATGGAATAACATGTGTCGACCTTTGAGTCCTGCAATACCAACACCTGTAGAGGGATCAAACTGATAACCGTCACCTACAAACTTTAGTTTTTCTTCAGGATAGCGAAGAGTAAATCTCTTCATTGCAATATGTTTAATTCCAGAATTTAATGCACGAATAATACCAGTTGCAGTTCCCATTATTGTAATCCTCCTGGTCCTAGCACTCCAGCGTAAAGCAATCCAAGTGCAATAAAGATGTTAACGAAAGCTAGTCCGATTAATTTGCTCCATCCAAGACTCAATAACATATCAACTCTAATTCTTGGGAAAACACCTCTTGGTAATAATATGAAAAAGATGACACCAACTGTTTTTAGAACGAACCAAAGTGTGCCATTAAGCATTTCTTGATCAAATAATGGCAATCCAGGGAATGGACCTACAGTGACAGGGCCCATTTCAATTCCGGTAAGAAGTGCTTCTGGGAATGGAGGTACAACCATTGGACCATTCCAACCACCAAGGAAAAGTACTACAAACAAGGCTGCAAACGCATAAAGTTTCAGATATGTTCCTAATTGGACTAGTCCATACATCATTCCAGATAATTCAGTTAACCATCCAGCAACAATTTCACTTTCAGCCTCTGGCAAATCAAATGGAATTCTTTCTAATTCTGCAAGCATTGTGATAAAGAACACAATGGCTCCAACTGGTAAAAATACAATCCATGGGAAAACAGATTGGCTTGCAGCAATCTCAGAGAGATTAAGAGATCCAGTTAACATCACTACACCCAGTAAAGATAGAATTAATGGAATTTCAAATGAAACCATTTGGAATAAAGCCCTAATTCCACCAATGAATGGGAATTTACTGTTTGCAGACCATGCAGAAAGAATTGTAATGATTGGGAAGAATCCTATTACTGCAAATACTCCAAGTAATCCCATCTCTACATCTGCAACTACCCAACCAGGAGCTACAGGAATGAATGCAACAAATGCTGCGGCTGCAGCTACAAAGAGAACGGGTGCTGCCCAGAAAATCGGTTTATCGGCTTTTGCGGGAATAATAATTTCTTTTGAAATTAATTTTAAACCATCACCCATTAATTGTAAAATTCCTTCAAACTTTCCACAATAAAATGGACCAACTCTTAATTGTAATTTTGCAAGCATTTTTCTTTCAACAAAGATTGTAGCAGCAGCTAGTAATGCTGCAAATCCAAATCCAGGAAATGCCATTACTCTAAAGATATCAGTTGCCATGAATGCTTTGACAACAGGAAGTATACGTGTTGGATCCGCCATCCAAGTAAATGCAAGGAATGGAGTAAGTAACTCACCATCAATTACTGGCATCTCAATTACAAACAGAATCATCATAATTGCTGGAAGACCAACTAAAACAACAATCAGCATTATCCAAAATATATTATCAAGTAATGATTTGACAAACTCACTTAGTTTGAAATTTGGTGCAATAACTGACATTTATCGGTCTGCCTCCACTGGCCAATAATTTAGACTCCAATACACTGATGGCATATTACCTAGTTTTTCTCCTTTGAGAAGATTTGGTAACGCAATTAGATTTCTAAAAGATGGAACACTCAACTTTACTCTGTATGGTTCTGCTTTAGCATCAGATACAATATAGCAACCTAAAGAACCTCTACCAGATTCTACACGCTTGTAAACAGATTCAAGTCCTTTGGTTTTTGGATTTGGTTTTAGTTTTACTCTAACTGAGCCGGACTTTGGCATTTTTTGCAATGCTTGTCTAATAATATTACAACTTTCCAACATGTCAAGCCATGGAATTTTAGATCTTGCATAAGAATCACCTTCTTTCATTACATTGGTATGAACATCTAATTCATCATAGACATCATATGGTTCCTTTACTCTAAGATCATAATCAACACCACTAGCTCGAAGTACAGAACCAGTTGTTCCATATCGAATTGCATCCTGTTTTGATAAAACACCAGTATCTCTAGTTCTTGCAATGAGAATTGGGTTATCATAAAAGATTGCAGCATATTCTTTGATGCGTTTTTCAAAATAATTTACTTGTCGTAAACAAACATCTTCAAAGTTTGGTGGTAAATCATTTCTAACTCCACCTGGAACAAAATGTGCGTGTGTTACTCTAGCACCAGTCATTTTTTCCATAAGATCAATTAAGAGTTCACGATCTCCTGCTGGCCACATAAACATTGTAGAGTGACCCAAAAAGATTCCATAAATTGCAAGCCAGTACATGATGTAGATACATCGGTTTAATTCAGATGCAATTACTCTAACATACTTTGCACGTTCTGGAACTTCGATTCCAAGTAATTCTTCTGCTCCCAAAACATATGGATAAAGTACATTACAAGAGTCATGGATTACAGGTCTTTCTAAGTGAGGAATATTTGTAATATAGTTTCTATATTCAGCCATCTTCTCCTCACCACGATGGACATATCCTGGATCTGGATCACATCCAACAATGTAGTCACCATCAATTTGAACAATAATTCTCATGTGACCTGAACCTGGATGTTGTGGTCCAACATTGAGAGTCATGATTCTCTCGTCAACTTTTTGGAGTGCTAATCCAGGAGGTAAAATAAAAGTCATATCTATCTACCTTTTATTGCAAAGTCCTTTCGAAGTGGAGGTAAGTCTGCCCAATCTTCTGGCAAAAGTAATCGTCTATTATCAGGATGTCCTTCAAAGAAAACTCCAAACATTTCAAAAACTTCTCTTTCGTGAAATTCTACACTGTAAAATATATCTCTAAGAGTTGGAAGACGGGTTGCATCATTTCCAGGAATCGGATTGGTTTCTCTAGGAGCTCTAGTAGCTAAGACTAGAATTTGTCTGGCTAAAGAGGAGTCAGTATAAGACCCAATATGGTAAACAACTTCAATTTCATTATCTTGAGGGTAATCAACGCCTGAAACGGATTCAACATGATCATAGTTTAAGGCATCACGGATAAATTCAGCAACATCGTGAACATTTTCTTTTCCAACATTAATTCTCACTCTATCTTCTTTTACAAATCCAACTTCTACTTTATCTCCAAATTTTTCAACTATTTTATCTGAAATACTCTTTTCAAATGCTGGTAACTCTACAGGTGCTGCTTCCGGTTTCTTTGGTGGAGGAGATTTAACTTCAGGTTTAGCATCTGCAGGAGGGTTTTCTGTTTCAGTACTCATTATACAAACTTCCTAGCCTTCATTCTCTTGATTTTTTCTTGCAATAGCATACATCCTTGGATAAGAGTTTCAGGTCTAGGTGGGCAACCTGGAACATAGACATCAACTGGAATAACTCCGTCAATTCCTGGAAGTACATTGTATGAATCAAAATACAAACCTCCAGTAATTGCACAAGCTCCCATAGCAATTACATACTTTGGTTCTGGCATTTGATCATAAACTAATCTGAGACGTGGTGCCATTTTTCTTGTAATGGTTCCTTGTACAACTACAAGATCACATTGTCTTAGTGAACCAAATGCTTCAATGATACCAAATCTTTCAACATCATATCGTGGACTTGATGCTGCACCAAATTCTACACTGCAACAAGCTGTTTCAATGTGAACAGGCCAGAGTGACCAAATTCTACCCCAATTAATGGCATAGCCCAATGGTTTATCAATTGCTTTTTCTAAAATGTCTCCCAACTTTCCGATAAAGACATTTGCGTTTTCTGGTGTAACTAAATCTTTAAGCAATTTTATCCCCTATCCTCGTAAATACAATTTATATAAAAAACTACCATATTCTTCGTCTCCCAGATTGATACAAAGCAAATGCCATTGCTCCAAACATAATAGCTAAAAATCCCATCATTGGCAAAGTTGCCATCTTTGGAATTTCTAGTAGTGCACTACCCCATGCATACAAGAAAATTGCCATCACATCAAATACTACAAACATCAGAATATACGGGTAATACTGCATCATGAAATGAGTTCTACCTTCACCAGTTGGAACTTGTCCACATTCCATTGGCAGGAATTTTACTGGATTACTTCTCTTTCGTGGAGAAATCATTCTTGAAATAATTAAAGCTGGAGCCATTGCTACTACGGCAAAGCCAAACATCAATACAACGGTACTATAATTGCCCGCTAATTCCCCGACCAATTTAGCTTTTCACTCCAATTTTTGTATAAAAAGGTATGTTTCGTTTTTGAGATCAATTTTTGAAAAAAATTATTTTTGTAAAGAACTTAATAGGATAACGTCAAATTGCGATCATGGCATTAAACGTAGGAGACATTGCTCCAGGTTTTGAACTTGCAGACACCGAATTAAAAATGAGGAATTTGGATGAATTTAAAGGCGGAAAAATAGTATTATCATTCATAGTTGCAGCAAGTTCTCCAGTATGTGAAGTAGAACTTTGTTCATTTAGAGATTCTTGGAAAGAAATTTCAGATCTAGGAGCTAAAGTCATAGCAATTAGCAATGACGGTCCATTTGCAAACAAGGCTTTTGCAGAAAAAAATAACTTTAACTTTCCATTATTAGCAGATTATACCAGTAAAACAATTCGAGATTATGATATTTTGATGCCTGATTTACTTCACATTAAAGATTACAATGCTGCAAAGCGTTCAGTTTTCATCATCAATGAAGATGGGAAAATTGGCTACAAATGGGTTTCAGAAGATCCATTAAAAGAACCAAACTATGAAGAAATTAAAAATTTCTTAAAATAAAAAAATTATTCTATTTCTGCAACAACATCGCCTTTAGCAACAGTTGCAGTTTCTTTAACTTTAATTGCTTTTACAACTCCATCTTTATGAGATTTTATAGCAACTTGCATTTTCATTGATTCTAAAGTACAAACAACGTCTCCTTTCTTTACAGAATCACCTTCTGCAACAGATATTGATACAACCTTTCCAGGGATTTGGCTTTTCAATCCTAATTGTGCATCGCCAGTATTGCTTCCACCTGAATTTTTGTAAACAACTTCATCAAAGTGCGTATGTAAGTTTAGTATCATTGGAACATTGTCAATTACAATATTCATTTCATTTGTAGATTGTTCTAGATATTTTGCTTTGTGATATTTATTATCTAAAATAAATTCAATTCCATTAGAATTCATTGAGATGATTTTTAAATTATGTTCATTGTCGTTGATTTTAATTACATAGTCTTTGTTTCCAAGATTTTCTACGATCTTTCCATCAAATGATTTTTCGATATCTTGTATTTTATAATTCATTTTTCATCAATCCAGTTTGTATTTCCAATTAGAGTTATTTGCAGAACTATTTTGGGCTCTACTCTTAAAGTATTCAGAATGAATGATTGCTGCTGCTAATGCAGCTTCACTTTTTTCTTCTTTTTCTTTTTTAAGATCTTCAGTTAATCTATCTATCATTCCATGACGTTTTAGAAAATCAGTTGAAAGATTTCCAGTTTTGTATTCTTCAGAATTTAGAATTGTTTTGTATAATGGAATAGAAGTTTCAACACCTTGAATGTAAAAATCATTTAGTGCAGCAAGCATTCTGGTTCTAGATTCTTCAAATGTTTGTCCCCAAGTAACGAGTTTTGCCATAAGTGAATCATAGAATGGGGAAACAGTACATCCAGGATAAAGATAAGTATCACATCTAACACTTGGTCCTGCTGGAATTGTGACATCAGGTACAGGTCCTGTTGATGGAGCAAAGTCTAAGAAAGTATCTTCTGCATTAATTCTACATTCAATAGCATAACCATTCATTTTGAGATCACTTTGTTTGAATGGGATTGCCTCTCCATTTGCAATATCTAATTGTAATTTGACCAAGTCTAATCCAGAAACAAATTCTGTAATTGGATGTTCTACTTGTAATCTAGCATTAATTTCGATAAAGTAAAACTCTCCATTATCAGCCCTCAAGAATTCTGCAGTACCTAAATTGGTATAGCCTACTGCATCAGCAGCTCTGCAGACAGATTCACCCACACGTGCTCTTGTTTCTTCATCAACAATCGGTGAAGGAGTTTGTTCAATTAATTTTTGATTACGTCTTTGAATTGAACATTCTCTTTCAAAGATATGGACAGTGTTACCATGAGTATCCCTAGCAAATTGATATTCAATATGTCGTGTTTTTTCTAAGAATTTTTCTACCAAAATAGCTGATTTACCTACTGCTGCAATTGATTCACCAGTGACGGATTCAAATCCATCTCGTAATTCTTGATCATTAGTTACAATTCTAATTCCACGACCTCCACCACCATATACAGATTTTAACATCACAGGATATCCAATTTCATTAGCAATCTTTTCTGCATCAGCTGCGTCTTTTACTAGACCAGGGCTTCCTGGTACTGTTGGAACTTTTGCTTTAAGCATTGCATCTTTACATTTCATTTTATCTCCACAGAGATTCATAGATTCTGCAGTAGGACCAATAAAGATAATTTTATTTTTCTCACATAGATTTGCAAAGTCATCATTTTCTGAAAGGAAACCATAACCTGGATGTACTGAATCAGATCCAGATTTGAGCATCACTTCGAGAATCTTATCTTGATTAAGATATGATTTTGCAGGAGCAGCTTCTCCTATATGATATGCTTCAGATGCTTGCTTAACATGCATTGAATTATAATCTTCATCAGAATAAACCGCAACTGTTTTAATTCCAAGTGCTTTGCATGTTCTAATTACACGTAAAGCGATTTCTCCTCTGTTTGCGATAAGTACTTTTTCAATCATATCTAATCACAAATTGATATTCCCATGTTTTCTTGGTAATTGTTTTACTCTTTTATTTTCTAACATTTCAAGTGCTTTAATCAACATAGGTCTTGTTTCAGCAGGATCAATTACATTATCTACAGTTCCATGGGATGCTGCGACATATGGATTTTCAAATTTTTCTGCAAATTCATCAATTAATTGTTTTTTTAGTGCCTCAGCATCTTCAGCCTCAGCAAGATCTTTTCTATACATAATTTTTACAGCAGCTTCTCCACCTAAAACAGCACATCTAGCAGTAGGCCATGCATAATTAATGTCAGTTCTGAGATTTTTACTTCCCATTGCAATGTATGCACCACCATATGCCTTTCCAATAACTAAAGTAATTCTTGGGACAGTAGCTTCACAGTATGCATAGAGTAACTTACTACCATGACGAATGATACCATTATGTTCTTGATTAGAACCTGGCATGTATCCAGGTGTATCTACCAAAGTAATGATTGGAACATTAAAAGAATCACAAAATCGAATGAAACGTGCTGCTTTATTTGATGAATCGATGTCAAGTGCACCTGCAAGAACAATAGGTTGATTTGCAACAATACCAACAGTTTTACCATTCATTCGTCCAAAACCAACTACAATATTTGCAGCAAATAATTCATGTACTTCAAAGAACTCATGATTGTCAACAATCGAGTTTATGATTTCTTTCATATCATATGGTTGCAAAGGATTTTCTGGAATAATATTGATCAAATTGTGATCCAGTCTGTTTGGATCATCATCTGTTTCAATTTTTGGTGGTGCTTCAGTATTATTTTGAGGTAAATATGAAATCAGTTTTTTGATATAATCCATGCATTCGTATTCATTTTGTGCAACAAAATGTGCAACACCACTTTTTGAACCATGAGTCATTGCACCGCCAAGATCATCAAACGAAATTTCCTCCCCTAATACAGTCTTGACAACATCAGGACCTGTAACAAACATTGTTCCTACTTTTTCAACCATAATTACAAAGTCAGTCATTGCTGGAGAGTATACAGAACCACCTGCAGATGGACCAATACTTGCAGTAATTTGTGGGATCACTCCAGAAGCTAGTTGATTATGATAAAAGATATCTGCAAACCCATCAAGACTCATTATTCCTTCTTGAATTCTGGCTCCACCAGAATCCATAATACCAATTATTGGACAGCCTGTTTGAACAGCATGATCCATTAGTTTACAGATTTTTTTAGCTCCCATCTGACTAAGGGTTCCACCAAGTACAGTGAAATCATACGCAAAAACAAAGATCTGTCTTCCATGTACATTTCCATAACCTCCAACAACACCATCAGTAAAGAATTTCTTTTTCTGCATATCATATTCATGATAATGATGTGTGGTTAATGGATCAATTTCAGTAAAAGTTCCCTCATCAAGTAAGAGATTAATTCGTTCACGAGCAGTTAATTTGCCCTTGTCATGTTGAGCCTTGATTCGATCTTGGCCTCCGCCTTGTGATGCTGTATTATTCTTCTTAGAATATTCTTCAATCTTTTCAGAATGCACAGTATTCTAAAGCATGGAGGTTTCCTATATTAATTTAATTTGAGATAATTAAGATATGGGAATTTTACAAAAATTCAAAGATCATTGTTTTTTTTAGAATTTTAAGAGTTTAGAAGTGGAAATTTCTTGTTTACTGATTTTTGATAAGAGCTAAATGCATCTTTTTCCTCACTACATTTCTTACAGATACACAATTGAGAGACATTGGGTAAATCACAAATTTCTTGGAATTCACATTGAGGACAACCAGCAGGCGCCCCACATACCATACATTGTAATTCATTAGTTTGGGCACATTTTTCATGTTTAACACCCAAACCTTTTGCCCATAACCCAATTTCATTGACAGGGATTTTTTCATTACAAACAATACAAGTTCCAGGGAATTTCATGGGGATTTTTCTCCAACTCATTTTATTAATTCAATCTCCTTTTCAATAATATCTCCAAATGTTTCTTCTAATTCCAATTCTAGAGTTTTATTTTTGATACAAAATAAAACATATGGTAAACATAAAGTTACAAAAGAACTAGAAGACAAATGTAATTTTCTTGCCATAACATTTGATAGTGATTTTATTTTTGCACCATCCCAACGAATCCTATTTAGTAAAGGCCACGATAAATTGTATTTAGAATATCTTATCCTATAATCATTTTGATATAATTTAATCAAAGTATCATTTAGATATCTAAGTAATCTCCAATTTTGAGTTTTCATTATTCTTCCAAAAAGCATATCTGCCGTAGACATTATATCTAAATATTTTGCAAGTGTTTGATGATCTAATTCACTAGTAATAATACTAGAATAAAATGCATTAATTTTTTCCCGCGGATCAATTTGCATAGAATAAAGAACACTACGAGCTTCTTCAATTGAATTTGCTTTAAAGAAAGCATTTACTCCATCTTCCACATTAACACTTTCAAAAGATTGGTCAGTTTGAGGATTGAATCCAGTTACTAAAGACTGTGCAAGATTAATCATTGAACGAATATCACCTTTAGATTTGTCAATCACTTTGATTAAAGAACCAGGACTAAGTTTTGCACTTTGTTTTTTTAAAATATTTTCAAGATACACTCTCAATAATCTAGGAGGGATTTTTTTAAAATGAATTGTTTTTACAACTTTTTTGATACTTTTCATTTTATCAGAATCATCACTGTTTGCAGCAAGAACAATTGGAACTGTAGGTTCTTTTAGAATATCAACTAGTGCAGATGCTCCACCATAATCACCTCGACCATGAATGCCATCTACTTCATCCACAAAAATCATCGGAGTTCCCAAAACACTCACATTTCCTAAAACAGGCATGAGAATTTCATTTATTCTTGATTTACTTCTAACATCACTGGCATTAAGTCCAATCATATCATAACCAAATTGCTTAGCAACAAGATATGCTATCGTAGTTTTTCCAATTCCAGGAGGACCTACTAAAAGTAATGGTTTTGTACCTTTCTTCCATTTTACAAACCATTCAGTTATTGCTGTCCGGGCTTCTTCATTTCCAACCATATCAGAAATTATCTGAGGTCGGTATTTTTCAGACCACATCAATGTAATCACTTTGGAAGTTTAGATTGATACTCAGACCATTTGTTAGCCTTTTGTAATTTATTATACCAGTATTGATTGTAGTGTTCAACAGTCAAAAATAAGAATTCTAAAAATTCTTTATGAGAGAAATCATCAGGTAGCAATTCAAGTGTAAGTCTTGCATCTTGTAAATACAAATTACTTTTTTCTAAAGTAACTTCAAATCCTTTCTTTACATCATTTGCCAATAATGAATAGTAAAGTGGCCAAGAAGGTATTTTTACAAATCCATTCTTAATTGAATCTTCAATTTCATTTCCACATCCAACACCTTCAGCAGCTCTTGCCATACCTAGATAGAAAATTTCTCCCAAAGGTCTTTCTGCCAAAGCCATGTTTCTTCCAGCAGTTCCCATAACTGCACGATATTTTTTGTATGATAAAGTCATCTCTTCTTCAGTAATTTCAGTGGGTTTTGATTTTAATTTTTCATCTAAATATTGTCCAATTCTTGCATCTTCAAAACCTGCTTCAAATTCTTTTAAAACTTGTTCACCACCTTTTGAAATTTTATCTCTTGCCAATTTCAAAATATATGGATTCATTAATTTGTAATCATCAAGAAATTCTAAATCTTCATCTTTGTCTACGATTCTATCCATGGGTTCACTTAGATCAATTGCAAGAATATGCCCTTCAACCATATCTTGTTTTAATTGAGGATCTTTTCTCCCAGAATATTCTGCGGCTGCATCAAATAATCCATTAAAAACAGGGAAAGTCATTTTTACAAAATTTGAATTTAAAATTCGATTTACTCTATCTTGCATTACTTCAATACTATCTAATTTTGACTTTATAGGCTCAATTTCAGAAGCATTTAGTATAATTTCAGTAGAACCTACTTCATTTCCAAATGCTTGCTGTGTGGCATTTGGATTTGTATCAGATTGTATTTCATGTAATAATCCTTTAGCAAATCTTTCTGCAAAGTTTGGGAATTGGTTTTCAGTTTCTTCTTTGTATTTGTTAAATAATTTGTAACCTTTAGACTTGAATAAAGCTTGTTTTATAATCTGCTTCCCAGGTTTAGTACTCATTAAAGATTCTTTACTAATTACAGATTGATCTTTACCGCTCACAAACGTTAAGCTTTTTTATTGTTATTTATGCTTTCAAACTAAATATTTTCTTCACTTAAATTACGAGCGACTAGATATTGTCAACATGGAAGTATTAGAAATTCTTCGTGAAGCTTCAAACCGAATTTATGAAAATGTAAAAGATCTTGCAGGAACAGATGATGCTGCAGGAGATTTTGGTGTAGGGGCCGGTGGGGATATTTCAAGAAATATTGACATTGTTGCTGAAAAAACTGTTTTGGATTATCTAAAAGAAATTAATTTTGAGTGTATAGTATTAGGTGAAGAGTGTGGACGAGTTGAATTATCTGACAATCCAAAAGGATTTGTCATCATGGATGCAATAGATGGTTCTGCAAATGCAGTGAGAGGTGTTCCCTTTTTCTGTAGTTCATTGGCATTTGCAACAGAAAATAAGCTTAGTTCAGTTACCGATGGGGTTATTACAAATCTCTCAAACGGTGAAACGTATTGGGCATCTAAAAATAAAGGTGCATTTTATAACAATAAACAAATTAAAGTCCATAAAAAAGATCCAATCTATAAAATAATTGGAATTAACACATCAGGCTCATCAATTGAATTAATGAATAAATTACATCCTATTTTTGAAAATCATGATCATACTAGACATTTTGGTGCAAATGCACTTGAAATGGCAATGTTTGCAAGAGGACTAATGGATATTTTTATTGATTTAAGAGATAAAATTAGAATTCAAGATATTGCAGCAGGATATGTAATTGTTAAAGAGGCCGGAGGGATGCTACTAGATGCTAACTTGAATCCCCTTGATGCAGATCTAAGTTATGAGACAAGAGTTTCTTTCATTGCTGCTGCAAATCAAGAAATTCTAGATGAAATAATGTCACAAATCAATAATTAGATTTTTAGAATAAATAATTGAAAATTATGAACAGTTTGATAAATTATTGACATTTCTGGGTTTCCAATAGATCTTTCAAGTGAAATACTAAGAGAAATATATTTAACCAAAGTCAAGAAAAAACTTCTTGTATGGTAACTGAGATGAAAGCAAAGGTCGTCTATAGGGAGTTACTTAAAGAGGATCTTGTAATTATCAGATTAGTTCCAGAAAAAGGAATGCCAGAATACAAAACAGGTCAATTTTTGACAATAGGTCTTCCAATTCCTGCAGAAAAAAAAGTTGTCAGAAGAGCATATTCTATTGCATCACATGCAGAAAATAGAGATTATTTTGAATTTGTAATTAGATGGGTAAGAAAACCACTTCCAGGTCGTGTAACTACTGAATTGTTTTATCTAAGTGTTGGTGATGAAGTATCTCTTGGAGATCCAACTGGAGCAGCATTGCAAATTAGTGACAAGCTACCTAACGGACAAAAAGATAACAGAAGAATAATTTGTGTAGGTGGAGGTACAGGATTAGCACCATTCATTGCATTTGCAAAGCATTTTCACGATACCAATGATAAACGAGAAGTAATTGTTCTTCATGGGGCAAGTTATGTTGATGAGTTAAGCTACAAACGACTATTGACAGATTTAGAATTAGAAAGTGAGAAAAGAGGTAGAGATAAATGGAATTTTAGATATAGAGCAGCAATTAGTAGACCAAAAGAATTTTTCAATAGATCTTGGAGCGGTCATGTAGGCAGAGTTGAATCATTCTTCCAGCCTGATAAAAAATCTGGACTTTCACCAGTAGAAGAAATGGTAGGAGAAGAATTAACGCCCGATAATACTATTATCTATATTTGCGGATATCAAGGAACCATTGATGGGGTAATTGAACACCTAGGTCCTAAAGGATTTGTTACTGAGCATGAAAAGAAACCTGATGGAAGTTTTGGTATCAAGTTTGAATCATACGGATAAAAATTCAATTAGTTGTAGTCAATGTTTCACTCAGAGATTTCTGATGTAACTCATTTCAAATAACTTACCTGTGGATTTTTATATTGATAATTTTTCACAAAGATATGACAAAACTCAAGTGTAATGATTATGGGTTTGAGTGTGATTTTGTAGCTGAAGGAGAAACAGAGTCAGTTATTGAAGAATTTAGAAAACATACAGATGAAGAGCATGGAATAGATTACTCTAAAGAAGCAGTTATGCAATTTCTCTTAAGAAAACAAGGAATATAGGAAATTTAAGCATCCAATCTTTTCATTCTAGCAGATAAAACAGGAAGTTCTTTTTCTATGATTTTCTCTACTGCAGGAACAATACCTATTCTAGTTTTTACACTTTCTTCATAAAGTTCTGCTATTTGATCTCTGAATAATAATTTGATTCCAGGTAGTGCTGTAATTCCCTCATCAACAGTTCGTGGTTCTGATAAATCTAAAATGAGAGTACCTTTTTTCTTTTCCTCCATAACTAATCGAATTCTTTCATATGTGATTAAGAAATAATCACAAGTTGTTGCAACAAAAATAATGTCGTATTTATCAAATCCAATTAAAACATCATTAAAATCAACAGGAGTTCCTCCAAGAATTGTTGAAAATCCAGTAGCACGCTCTAAACTTCTACTTGCAACATCAAAAGAAATGTTTTTTTTACTCAAAGTTTTTGCAAGCATGGCTGCAGGCTCACCAGTACCAATTATCAATACTTTCTTTTTAGAATCAAGACCTGCTTTTTCATCAACGAGTTTTACTGCAACATCACCTAATGAGACAACATCTTTTGCAATACCAGTCGTATCTCTCATTCGAGCAGCTAATCTAATAACACTTTCAAATAATTTATTGAGAATGTTACCGGAAACACCTGCATTCTTGGCATCTGTTAAGGCTTTTACAATATCATCAAAAACACTTTGCCATCCAACAACTAATGAATCCAATCCAGATGCGAGTCTTAAGAGATTCAAGTACACATCGTCTCCTTTGTAAACTTCAAGTGTTTGATCAAAGTGATCAATGTCAATTTGTTCTAAAGAGGACAAAGATACCCAAGTATCTTTAACTTGATTCAAAACAAGTGTTTTACCTTCTGCTCTTCTTGCATCAGGAGAGTCACCAGTTTCAACATTGCTTACTGTAAATATTTCAACTCTAGTTGCAGTTTGAATTATAATACATTCTTCAACACCAGGTATTTTTTTAAATTCTGCACATGCTGCAGGAACATCTTTGAAAGTAAATTTAGATATTGCATGAATAGGGATATTTTTGAAAGTTACTCGCGCATTCATTACATCAAAAGAGATTTGACTCAAATCATTCACCTATGCGTTAATCTTGTCCCGACCACCTTTGGCAGTTCTAAAAACATTCATTCCTAAATAGAAATTCTCATGTAAAGATTCCAAGTAAATAATTTGATTCTCTGTATCTTTAATTTCTTTTTCATTTGGATCAGGATTATTTTTTAATTGTTCAAGTTTCTGTTTCATTTCTTCTAAGAATGAATCAACGCCACGCTCGTAATTTGAAACACCAGCAAATTCGGGACTAAGAACATGTTGAGGAACATAAGCAGGAGTATGATCATGATATACCTCTGCAGCTCTAGTGAGAGATTCTTGCTCATCTGCTGAAAGGATTGGTCGTGGAAAACGATCTGCTTTATCTAACCAAAATTCAGGCTCACCCATATCACGTCTAAAAATTTCTTCACCTTGTCTCTTGAATGTATAATCTGATTTTGCAGCAGCATCTGCTTTTACTTCAGCTGCAATTGCTTTGTATTCTTCTTCAGCTGCTGCTTCAGCTTCTGCTTTTGCGGCTTCTGCTTTAACAAGAGCTTCTTTTACTGCAAATTCTGCCTCTTCAACTGCTTTAGCTGCAGCTTCTGCTTTTGATGTTGCTTCTTCTGCCACTTTAACTTGTGCAACTTTAACTTCATCAAGAGCATCTTTGACAACAATCTCTGCTTCTTCAACTGCTTCTTCTGCAATTTCAGTTTTTGATATTGCTTTTTCAGTTACTTTAGCTTCTGGACTTACAGTTTCATCTGAAGATGACTTTTTAGATGTTAAATCTTCAGTAGATTTTGCTTCAACTTTAGATTCTTTTTTCTCCTCAGACATCAAAATTTACTAAAATTGCCTGAATTTTAATATTCTTGTGAGATTCATCTATAGTCTATTCCTTTTTCAACAATATTTTCTTGAAATTTTATTTTGATCGATGTAAATGATACCTAAATGTATGAAATAGAAATAATGGCGCCCTCGGCGGGATTGGTTAAATCAAATTGACACCCCTACTGATTTAAGGCCTGATTTTTGCCTAAGAATGAAAATTCACCTGAATTAGCAATAATTGAATTAAATAGTTAGGGTTTATGAGCTCATTTATTTCATCGATCCGATCAAAAGCCTAGTCGTCGTCAGGGTAAAAATCCTCCAACATTGTCATAATTTCTTTCTTTATTACAAAATGTGCAACGTTCTTCACCTTTTTCATTTTTTTGATAATCATGAAATAGTCTAAATCTACATAATGTATGAAACAGTTTTTCTAACATTTTTAATTTATCCTGTTTTTCATTTCTGTTTTCCTCTTTTCCAAACTAAAACAAAACCAAACCAGCAACTACACAAATCATTTTATCATATAATAGATAATTTGCCAGTTTAATTTTTCCTGTGTTTCTGGAAAAATACATGCTAAATTACTATTTGGCCTTTGAGTAAGAACATGCTCTGGATTTGGACATGTAATTTCAGTTATAGAGGTTTTTTGTTCTATTTGTTGTTTAAGGGAAGCAGTTGATGGGTATGGTAAACCTTTACAGGGTTCTATAGGTTTTCCACTTTCTTGATCAATTAAACACACACCATATGCAGAAGTCAATGTAAATATCACAGAACCTGTGATCATAGCTCCCAGTAGGATGAATAAGAATTTAGTTTTCATTTTCTATTTCTTATTTCCTAAATATATGAATTCATAAATTATTGCATCATCGTTAATTGCACATAGTTCCATCGGAGGGCGCATGCTAAAACTAGTCACCTTGGATTCTTTTATTGTCCCTTCAAACGTATTTCTGATATCAGACTCTACAAACTTTCCGCAAAAAGAAACAACATCTTCATCATAATCAAAGTTATACTTGCCCACCACAAACTGATTTGAAACATTAGACACTTTGGTTTCTGCAAGATAATCTTGCAGTAACTTTCCAACAAATTCTTCTTCTATTTTATCAAAATATGATAGGATACCGACATTCTCTATTACCTGCTGTTTTACAATAGAACATGTGCATGAATATTCATTATGCTTGCACGCATGGGGATTACTATCATATAATTCAGATCTAGTTAGAGTATCTCTACTGAAACCCCCCTCATACCAATAATCTTCCCCATCATCAGATTCTATAAATGCGCAATAGCCACTAGAAGGCGGATACGATGACAGTGTTAATCCCTCTTGAAAAATATACTTTCCTTTAGAGTATTCTATGTTCTCTTCTGCAAGTTTAGATTTCAAGTTATGCTCTACAACAAGATGTCCCAGTTTGCCATAATCTACTTGATTATATTTTTCATTGATTGGCAGAGGAATCTCTAACAGATCAATCTTGTTGTATTTATTTACTGAATAGTCAACTGGCTTGTTCTCTGTTGTAACTTTGATGTTTCTAATGTAATTTCCATCAAGGTTTTCAACAGCATATGCATCTAGATGTATCGTATAATTTTGTCCCCGACCTTCAAGATACAAAGGTATGATTATCTCACCCCCTTTTTTGATTCCCATAAAAGATGTAGAAAAGTTGTCATGATCACAATCTAATGCCAAATCCGAACAAATGGCATAAGCAGGATCTCTTGTTATTTTTACCTGACTTGTATTTGGAATGTATTCAACAAAAGATTCAAAAACAAATTTTATTCCATTACTGTAACAAGTGTTATTTTCTAAAACAGGTCCAGGATCGCATGTCATATTGAATAAATCCCATGCCTCTTGTCTGATGATACAACGATCAGTAGCCCATCTTCCATCCACTTCTTCACAAGCGGTTTGGTTCACATTTGAAAATAAGTTTGAGATTAAAAATAATGAAGAAGAAACCAACACAATTCCAACAATTATCAAGAGTCTAGTTTTCATTTTCCCAAACTCCATCCCCGTTCCATCAGAGCTCTGGCAGTATCTCCCGTGACGCACACTACTGCAGAGTAATCATGCTTGATCAGCATACTATGACTTTCATTCTTGCAGTCAGTGCCAGAAATGGCCTTGCTGAACTTTTCAACTACAACAGTGCCTCCAATGTTAGAGTCAGTTGTTGCAGGAGAATTCTTTAGTTTGGCATAGTAATGGTGCGTGTACTTTCCTGGTTTTTCCAGTACAAACGGAGACTTTACAAGAAATGGCTTGTCAGAGTTTACCTTCAGTTCAAATGACTTTGCAAACTCTGCGTTTTGGTAAAATTCGTTGTGTTGTTTTCTCATTTGCATTATAAACTCTTGGTGTTGGGCATCAGTTACATTTTCTCCTTTTGGAAGGGGAGTCATCTTGTCTCCCTTGTCAAATGCATATCCTACAACTGCACTAAATGTTGAATTTGCAGCAAAGTTATCATCGCTAAAATCTACCTTTTGCACTACAAAGAACTGTTCTCCTGCTTGCACAATGGAACGAGGCATCATATTTTTTGTAAATATTGAAGCGTCATTTTTTACATCCAATTCACCCCATGGAATTTTTTCATAATCTACTTGACGGGAAATCTCATCTCGTGGTCCAAGAGATAGAATCAACGAGTCAGTCCATCCGCTCTTGAATAAGCCTGCATGTGAATTATTTCCTTCAAAAGACATGCTGAGAAAAATTTTCTCATACTCTATTGCAGAATCTACAGTAATTGTAACAGGAATTCTTCCAATGGAATTTTTATGTATAGATATGGGTTCAAAATCAAAAGATACATGCGATGCCGCATTTTTAGGAGAAATTTCAATTACTGGAATCACATCACTAAGCGCCCAAGGGCCTACAGTATACTGTAGTTTGATATCAAATGTGGTTGGAAAGTGGCGAGAAATCTCCGAAGGAATTTTCTCAAAACTTGATGTTCCAGAAAAGGATTCGACAGCAAATGCAGACGGAGTTAAAAGAAATAATCCTGCAGAGAGCATTCCAACAATTATCAAAGGCCTAGTTTTCATTTTTTAATTCTCCAAACATCTTCCCAAAATACTGTGAATCATCACTTATGGCACATAGCAATGGTAACTCTTTTGAAATTTTATAATCCTCGACTTTTCCGTTGATGATTGCACCGTTGAAATAACCGTATGTGTTTGTGCCCCAAATCTTTCCACAGTAACCTACCGCAGAAGGATTTGTGTAATTGACATTGTGTTGTCCAATCATGAATTTGGGTGTCCTGTTTATGTTTTCATCATACATGTAATCTATCAAAATATTTGCATACTCTTCTTGTTCCTTAATGGTAAAATAATTCAATTCATCTAGTGTCAATGCAGCCAATTCCATTTGTGCATTACAAAAACAAGACGATGTATTCACTTTACATTGCTGTGGATTTTCTGAATAAAGTCGGATCTCAGTAGGTGCCGAAATTGAATTAATTCCAAACCAATGAACATTAAAATCAGAATCCATCACACCTCCACAACCAGGATCCCCTCGTAAGTGAATCCCTGATGTTACAACTAATTTGTCTTGCAGATAATCTATTTTGTTTTCAACTAGTAGTTTTTCTACATCCGAGATTCCCGTATATCTTGAAGATAACATATGGTTAATATCCACACTAGTCCAACCTCTCTCAATCAGTTTCTCTTTTGTTGATTCCTTTACACATGCGGGTGAACCATCATACTTTTGGAGTAATACTAAATCATCTTTGCATTGTATTTCATCAGCAGACATTCCAGATTTTATCTGATTGGTAGGCTTTGAGAGTTTCTTTATTTCAATAATTGGTTTTGAGACACCATCAGATTTGACATGCATGTCTTCAAACAGTCCTTTTGATACAGATGATGGATCATCATAGTCTACTACATAACCATATACTGGATAGCATACATCATTTTGGTCATATGTCAAAACAAGAACTCTCAAAAGAAAATTCCCGTGATGGAATTCTGAATATGTGCGAGGATTGCCCGGCTCATCACCTGTCTTAAAATGTTCAAAGGTTGCAGACGGATAATGTTGAAGGAA
Organism: Candidatus Nitrosopumilus sp. bin_7KS; assembly: GCF_054095835.1. NCBI lineage: Archaea > Thermoproteati > Nitrososphaerota > Nitrososphaeria > Nitrosopumilales > Nitrosopumilaceae > Nitrosopumilus > Candidatus Nitrosopumilus sp. bin_7KS. The sequence goes on from NZ_JBSWSO010000002.1 coordinate 125,480, forward strand.
TTGTTTAACTACAGGATCTTTATCCAGCATTGCCTTTACTGCAACTTTATCATTTACATCGCACAATCCCGTCTTAAAAGAATCATGATCAGATATTATGTCAAGGTAAACGTTTCCTACTTGCTTGTATATCATAGTCTTGTAGACATCTAATGTAAAAAGAGGATTGTGTTTGTCATTAATTCCAACAGTTATCACTGAATTTTTTGGATTGATGTATAGAGACGAAACCGGAATTCCTGAATCTTTATCATTCATAATTTGGTTTAAGATGTTAGAGGTCTTGTCTGCTTCTCTGAATTCGTCTGACATGACATGGATGGTTCCGATTACATCACTTGATCTATGCTCGGCTAAAAATAATTGATATTGCCCAGGTTGAGAAAACAAAAAGGATGATTTTCTATCAGAAGCAACCATAGTATGAAATCTATCATCAGAGCTCCAACTACCTCCATCTTTACCATCCATGTAGATGCCAGTTGAAATACGGCGTGTATCAGGCGTAATGTTGTGTAGTTCTACAACAGTTCCAACATCTACACTCACCACTGAAGGATCCATGCATGCAACTAGACAGTCATCAGATGAGTCAGAATATATCACGACTGTCTTTTTTGAATAGGTCTTACCGTCATCTAATGCTGAAAATGTGATCTTATCTGCAATTAGCCGGACAACACCATAAGAAATATCTGAAACATAATTTCCTTCTTCAGGTGGAACAAATTGATAACTAACAGTGATTGTTTCATCAGATTTTAGACTGATTGACTGTATTTGATGATCTAATATTTTGTCGTCCATATTACGTGTAGAGAATGCAATTTCAAAATTTCTTGTATCTTCTTCATTGTTTGTTATTATAGATTCAAAGATTATTGGTTGTCCAACAACCCCAGAAAATACAGAAACACCATCAGTATTTTTTGCAATTAACGGATCAGATTCTAATGCATATGCAGGAGAAATCGCAAACAATCCAGCAATAGAGATCAAGCCAATAATTATAAAAAATCTAATCCTCATTTTCTTTGTTTTAGATTCATGTGTTCATAAAAGATTCTATTGCATGTGAAAATCTGAGATCTGTATCGGTAAATTTTGAATAAATAAATTTGAAATTTAGAAAATATTAAAATAAATTTCCAATATCATGTAACCTCTAATAACGAGTATTAAAATCAGAAATTATGATAATGCCAAATCAAAGTCTTGGAATTGCATGTTTTCTAATACTGAGTGTCTCATTTTCAATCATATTCATATATCTAACATTGTTTGAAACATATACAACACCGACTTTGGATGTTGAAGGCAATTTTGACGGTGTTGATTTTAACAAAAAGAAAATTCTAGTATTAGGTGCAAGTTCAGTCGATGTCCTGAATTTTACCAGTATTGACAGGTATTTGGCAGAGCACGGATTTATGGATTATGAGGTATACAACCTTACCGAAGATGGAGATAGGCCAACTGAAAGAATCACTCAGATTCAAGAAATCATAGACATAGACCCAGATTTAGTCTTATACGGGATTGGAATGAGGGAGTTTGGATACGACACTTTTTCTCCAGGCATGACAAACTGCTTGCCACTCAACTATGATGCATTTTGGAACATGCGAAAAGAGACGCCAAACAAAATAAAAATCACAGATACATCCTATGATACAAACTATTTTGAACCACTGGCAATAATAAAAAATGAAATCAAAAGGAATACAGTACACATATTTCCAGACTTTGTAGAACCAAAGTTTGCAACTGTTTCACTATTGAACAATGCATTATATCAAAAAGACATCCGCACAGAGTCGTTTCTCAATAAAAATTATACAGAATTAAAAAAACAGGGGGGCGTAAACAAGATTGTTTCAAATGAAATATTAAAAGAAAAAATAAAACACAGGGTTTTTGGTTATTGTGAGGATACGAATAAAGATGAATTGAGTCATCTCGGAATAATTCTGGAAAGATTGCAAGAGGAAAATATCGACGTAAAGGTTTTTGTGGCACCATACAGCGGGCCATACCTTGATGTACTGTCTGATCTTACAATCCGGCATTATTTTACAGGATTGTACAAGACTACAAACAGTTCCAATGTGGAACTCTATTCCTTTTTGGATAGATACAAAAATCTTGACATTTTTTATGATGCAACCCATGTAGCAGCTAGCCCAGAGTCGTCTGTATATAGTGAAGAATTTGCATTTTTTACATTAAACATCATAGACAATAAAAGAGACCACACAACACAAAATCTATCCGAATTTCAATATGGGAAACTACCAAGTGAAAACATGAGTAAAGAACAAATAAACAATCTCCCATCCCTGGAAAATCTAAATCTTTCTGGAGTTGATCTTGCAAAAGAAAACATATCTAGAAAGAAAATTATTGGTAGTGATCTTACTCAGGCAAATCTCGAACAGGTTAATTTTTCATACTCTATTTTCACTGATACGGTATTAAACGGGGCAAACATGTATTTTGCAAATCTAACCAACACAAAAATCACCAACACGTCGATGAATGGTGCCAATCTGATATTTGCAGACGTTACAAACGCAACATTGTCAGATATTGATTTGAGGCATTCGCTCGTTATGAGAGTAGATTTCTCAAATCTCAACATAACAAACATTGATTTTTCAGGAGCAAACCTGTTAAGTGCAAATTTCAGTAATTCTCAAATCTCAAATGTTGATTTTTCAAGTGCTGATTTATCCATGACGGATTTTAGAGGAGCTCAAATTGACAACAAAACAAGGTTTACAGGCACAAAACTGATTGAGTCCAATCTCAGTAATTTTGACATGTCATTTTTGGACTTATCAGGTGTTGTATTGACAGGTGCAAATCTTACAAACACATCATTTAAGGGCTCAGAATTTACATTCTCTGATCTCTCTGGAGTAGATCTTTCAACATCGGACTTGAGTGGAGCTATATTGCTTGCAACTGATTTGAGTTTTACAAACATTCCAAACGCACAATTCTCACAAATAAATGCAAAACATGCCAATTTTGAAAATGCAAATTTAACTAATGCTGATTTTTCTTTAGCAGATTTTATTGCAGCCCAGTTTGTGAATTCTAATTTGACTGGAGCAAATTTTACAGGAACCAAGGTACAATTTGCTAATTTTACCGGAGCAATTCTTGATGGTGCATACTTGCAATGTCTAGATAATCTGATTTGTGATGAAAGGACACGATAAGAATGCTTTTCAATACAATTGAGTTCATTGTCTTTTTCATTCTAGTTGTATCTGCAATAGTTGTAATTAAAAACCGCAGCTATCAACACCTATTTTTGCTAGTTGCAAGCTATTTCTTTTTTTATTATTCATCAAACTACTTGGTTACGCTATTAATTTTCTCCACCATTCTGGATTTTTACATAGCCAAAAAAATATATCAGCAAAACAATAATTCAGCACAGAAAAAAATTCTGCTAATTGTAAGCCTTGTTGGAAACATTGGATTGCTTGGATTTTTTAAATATGCTGATTTTGCAATTGCACAGTTTAACTTTTTTGGAAATTACTTTAACCTATCTGATCAGATAGAGTTTCTTCACATTGCACTGCCAATAGGTATTTCATTTTATACATTTCAGACAATCAGTTACACCATAGATGTTTATCGAGGAAAACTTGAACCATCAAAATCATTTAAGGAATTTGCACTTTATGTTGCATTTTTTCCACAGTTAGTTGCAGGTCCAATTTTACGTGCCAGTGATTTCTTGCCTCAACTAAGAGAAAAAATTAAAAATACAAAGACAGTTTTAGAATCCACAACAAAGATAGGTAAAAAGATACAATTATCTATAATTTCAATAGAACCCAACAACCTCAAACTAGGAATTACAATAATGGGATTTGGGTTTGTAAAAAAAATGTTTTTTGCAGATAACATTGCACCCATGGTAGATGAAATATTTGCAAATCCCATGGGATTGGAGTCATTTTCAATCATTTTAGGCACCATAGGATTTGGAATTCAAATCTATGCCGATTTTTCAGGATACACTGACATTGCCATAGGAATAGCCACAGTATTGGGCTTTAAAATCCCAGTGAATTTCAACCGTCCTTATTTTGCAATATCTCCAAGAGATTTTTGGAAGCGATGGCACATCTCTTTATCAACATGGCTACGAGATTATCTGTACATACCACTTGGAGGCAATAGGAAATCATCAGTGGGAGCATATGGAAATTTGTTTGCAGTGATGATCGTGGGCGGAATTTGGCACGGTGCTGCATGGAATTTTGTAGTATGGGGATTACTACATGGGATATATCTTGCAGCATCTAAATTTCTTGGAAATAAAATTCCTCAATTCACGTTACATCCATTTTTTAGTACTCGAATTGGTAAAATCATATCAATTTTATCTGTACAATATTTTATATTTTTAGCATGGATTCCATTTAGAGTTCAAAATTTTGATTTTATGTTGTACTCTATGCAAAAATATGTCTTGATAGATTTTGCTACAGAGAAAACACTAGAGTTAATGTCCTCAAATAAAATATCTGTATTCTTGATTGTTCTTTTTGTCATAACATGTATCATATCATACAAGAAAAATATTCATCAATTAGCATCTAATTTGTCTCTGAGAAAATGGACATTGGTTATGATATTGTTTGCAGTAATGATTTTGGCATTGTATAATGGCACTCCACAAGATTTTATTTATTTCAAGTTCTAAAATTTATTAAAAATAATCAACATCAACGAGTTTCAAAATAATTCTTGTAAAGGGACAGATCTTAACAGATTATTATCAATATTCTAGTTTTCATTTTGTATCTCTAATCTTCCAAACTAAAACAACAGGAGCAACAACATACATTCCAACAATTAATCCTATAGAAGACATTCCAAAAAACAAAACATCAAATTCTGAATCTTCTTCTGCCAAAGTCATTATCGACAGTGTTGTAATCATAGGAGTGATGAATAGTTTCACTGCATCCTTGAAAACAGGGTTTTCATTTTCCCATTGTGCAATTGTTGGAGAAAACAAGTAATAGATTGAGTTAAAGCCACTCATGAATATTTGTCCAGATTTTGTATTCAGTAATGTATTGTCTCTAATTTCTCTAAGCATTTGTACCTGTGGTGCCAATTCTGAGCCATATGATGCAGTAGCTATCAAACAATCACCATGAGTTGTTTGCAATTTTAAAACATGGCAAGAACCATCTACAAATGCTGTTCCTTTACCACATACAGGTATTTCTAACCATGTGCAAGTTTCAGATGAAAGAAAATGAGTTGAATTGTTATGGAATAAATCATCTTTTAGAATTGGTTTATCCTGTAATGTACAATATCTTTCCAATTGTTCTCTAGATTCATCTGATTCGGGATGCAAAGTTGTATCAACTAGAAACTGAGTAGCTAAAACAGTCGTGAGTGAAGAGAAAGACAGAATCACAGCAAATGCAACAATTATCAAAAGTCTAGTTTTCATTTTCCAATTCTCCTGTAAATCAAAAATGCTACAACACCAACACTTGCAAGGACAGGAAGCAATACAAGCAATCCCCCAACACTGATGTAATAATATGTGATGATTACTTCAAAACTGTCCTTGTTAGAATCAGAGTATCTTGGTGCATTTGGAACCCCATCTTCTTTTTTGAACATTGATTCAGGATAATCCCCAATTGCAGGGGCCTCATCATTGATGAAATAATAGAAGTAAACATTATAGTTTTCTTGATTTCCAAATTGGGACCCATGGTATATCCATTCATACAGGATACCTTTGTCTAAGGCATAGTTCATTTCGCTTTTTTTAATCTCCATCCATTCTGTTCCTTTGTAATTGTAATATTGCTCCCATGCAGATTTAACTTCAGATTTGGGTACGGGCCACATATCAAAGCACGGTGCATCGAGCCAATCAGTATTGACATTACAATCAGCATGCACAAATTGAAATATGCTAAAGTTCTGAAAATTAATTCCTTCTGATAGTAGGCTTACTATTGGAATGACACCAAATAACTTCCAAGTACACTCAGCATTATCAATGTAAAGAAGACCGTTGGTGTATTGATAACCTATGGCAAATTGTAATGTTCCAGCTTGCACCATTTCACAACTGCCATAAACTTTGGATAGATTTGGCATGGCAAATGAAATAATAGCAAATGCAATGATTGCCGATATTATTATCAGAAATTTAGTTTTCATTTTCTACTCAATCAATAATTGCAGAAGATATCCTGTATAGTCTGTCCCGATATTCAAAAAATGGCGAAAAATCTCCACCTGCAGAATAGCCGTACTGTTTTCCGGATTCCAGTCTTAGCCAGTCATAGATGTCGTCATGGCTGGAAATTGGATAGTCCTTGTCGATGTTCTTTCTGTACTCGCTGGGTCTGCCAGGAACTTCTGCAAATCCTTCAGGAGTATTCAGTTCCAACAGCATGTCAAAATACACGAAATGCATGTTATCATCTGTAACCTTGATTGGGGGAGGATAATCTGAGTTTTTTTCAGTTCGGAACTGCTTGTATTCTTCCCAGTCAGAGACGCTAATTGTCAGTGAGACTGAGCCCTCGCGGTCACGGATTACAACGTCGGATTCGGGGGGAAAGTAACCTGCTTGCTCTGGAAATTGCTCAAGCGGAAAGTCAGAACCATATCCATGAACATACAGTTCAAACAAACTATGATTGTTCATGCGAGGCCCAAGATAATACAGTTGCACCCATGTCCCGTCAGCCATTTGGAAATAAGGAACCGAGCCTATCCTATTGTAAGCAAAGGCACCACCACGCTCTGTAACCTCAGTCCATTCATAGGGCTTTTGCATTGCATCAATCCACAAATCTTCGGATTCTTCATCAAAGCCAGTACTGCCCAAATTGTGACTTAGCATGTCATCGCCATACTTTTCAATGACGTCTGAGGGGTATTCTGCAAATTTGATAAGATCAGACTCTACTGGAAGGTATTCCTCTGCAAGCGTCATCTCGTAATAACTTGGCCCCTTGTGATTTGTCATTGCAAAATTAGTGCCGTTGGGCTTTAGAACATTTTGGTAATGGTACTTTTCGTCATCAGTCAGATACGTTGCGCCGTATCTGGATGCCTTCCAAAGAAAGTCATAGTCCCAATTCTGATAGTGTATGGGGTGAAACGAGTTTGTTTCAAAAGAGCCAAGCGGCTTTTTGACAGAATACAGCACATGCATTTTTGAGACATTCTTTTTGCCATCGTGCAAAGTAGAATGCTTGGCAAAGTCTTCAGATGTGAGAACAGTCACTGCCCATCCTCTCTCAATAAGTTTCTGTTTTGTTAGTTCCGTTACACATGCAGGAGAACCATCATGTTTTTGAACCAACACTAAACCATGTTTACAGTATATTTCGTCAAAAGGAACACCAGAATCAAATTGCTTTAACGGATTAAATGTCCACGTAACTGGATAGACTGTACGATCAAGTGAAAATGAAGAAATGGTGTGGTGAGATACAAATTCTCTTTCAATGCTTCCACCATCAATTTGCACTTTGATGGTATATTTTCCAGATTTGTCAATAGTTACTAGATTGTCCTCATTAAAACCAATTTTGATTTGTGAGGTAATCAAATTAGGAGTCTTATTTGGATCACACAGAGCGTAAGAACCCTCACCCCATACAGAATTACCATCTTCATCAATTATTTCTGCATTAAATGAAGTACAATCCCCATATTCGATTCTTTCCAAAATGAACATGATTGGTTCCCCCACCTTATTTTGATATGAAAAATCAATGAATCTATAGTTTGGCTCTCCAAGATTTATGTTGGCATCATCACAAGGTAGTGAAATACAACTTCCAAAAGCAGAAGGAACAAAAACTGTAAAACTAACCAAAATCAGAAAAATTACAAAATACTTCATACAATGTGAAATCTCAGCCTGTCATTGAAAAATGCTTCTGATGTTTTAGATCTAGTCTTCATTTTCCACTCCTCAGTTTTAGTGATCAGGATTTACAAATCTTCCAATGAACAATATTTGATCAGTTTCATGGTCTTGTATAACATAGACAAAAGGATGATTACCATAAAACGTGTATGGAGAACCTGATTGCAACTCACCCGTTGCCCCAGTTGCAGCAGCAGCCTCTGTTCCTAATTCATGAAGATCAATTGCAGTCTTGTGAACTGCCTCATCTATGAAGATGCCTGGATAATTTGCCATTCCGCCTAGATCAGCTAATTCTTCAGAAAACGGATGAATCATGCCCATTTCTGTTAGAATATCCCTGAGATTGTAATCCATCTCCATTGAAAATTTTGGCATGATTACTGATACCATTTTTTCAGATAGATTGGATTTTAGTTCATTAAAATAATTTTCAGTAAGACTGTCTTCTAACTGTTTTATCAGATGCATCTCAAAGGATTGCAAAAGATACATGGATGCACTGTTCCCCTTGTAAGGAAGCTCAACAATTTTTACTGCATCGTCTTCATAATAATTAAAATGGTGGTTTTTGATCTTCATCATGTCTACCATTTGTACATTGTCAGGAGTTACGAAAAATTTCCTTTCATAGGTCATTCCAGCAGGAAATTGCTTTTCCCATAATCCGTTAAAGTAAACTGTGTTAGTTGCCGCCATCAAAGTTAGAGGTCCAGTGCTATCGTCTTCAAAAATTTTTTCAATTTTGCCGTTGGTGTTTTCTTTAACCCACTGGTTTATGGTTTGAATTCCCTGATTGGAGACAAAATCAACATTTTGTGAGGATGCACCATAATCATTTGTCACTATTTTTGCATATTCGGGGTTTAGCTCATGCCGATCTGAAACCCATATTCCGTTTTTGACATTTAGTTCAAAGTCGGGGTTTTTCTGGTTTAGGTTTTGAATGGTGTTTTTGTAAGATAACCGTCTTTTCTCATCATCTTGTTCAAACTCAAATAATTGATGCATGTTTTCCCTAGTCTCGCCTTGAGCAGATTCATAGATTATTGCAAAGACAATATCGATGCTAATAGGTGAGAAAAATAGGTTATCATCAGAATCAGATAGGTGTTTGTAGAATTTGAAACCAAAATCATTTGAGTTTAATGTATTATTTTCCTCAAGGAATTTTTTCTCACCATCAGTATTGCTTGAGCTGTACAATACAGTTGATGCAATGATTGCAGTAATGCTTGCCGAAATAATTACAATAAGCAGTATCATAATTCTAGTTTTCATTTTCTGAACCTCTTAATCATGCGAGTAATCAAGAATCCTGCAAACATCACACTTGCAGTTATGAGTATTGCAAAGACAAACTCTCCTGATTGCACTTGTGGTTCTATGGGAGTCATATAGTGAGGCAGTATAGGTCGTGGGTATTTGGCTGCAGACTCGAGAGGATCCTGTGGAGAGTATGCAAGAATCCATGCAACCACTCCTGTCAACCCAATAGCGGTGAATCTGGTAATTTTGCCCAATGTCTTTTTCAATGACTTGCTGGAGCTAGCACGATTTGCAGCATCTTTTGATAGAATAACTATTGCAGGCTTTGCACGGTAAAATTTCAAGGGACGACCGCGACTGTTTGTGGATTCTTTTGTTATTGTGACAACGTCAGTGTCAACCATTTTCTTGAGATGATGAATTATAAGATTGGAAGAAAATCCAGAATCTTTTGAGATTCCCATTACAGTTAGTTCCTTTTCTAAAAGCAGTGTCAGAATTTTCCTGCTTGACTCATTGCTGAAAATCTCACCTAGCAATTTCAATCGGTCATCATCTGTTGGAAAAATCTGGATGTCATCTTTTTCACATTCTGCAGATCTTTGCGTGTTTACTTTCTCGTTGCTTGCTCCCATGAATCTCTGGGTTGGTCTGATTTGTTTATAACTTTTGGTTCAATCCTGATTGTAGCAAAGCCTTATTTGCAAAATAGCACAAGTACAACTATGAGTCAAACCATAAAAGAGCAAAATACATTCAGAGACGACACAGCGCAGTCAGATGCAAAGCCATGTGGTTGTGAAAAAACAACATGTGTGATTGGCATTGCAAGTGTCGCAATAGGTATTGGCGGATTCGTTCTGGCAAGTCTTCTCTGAGTTATTTTCAACCTGCAAAAGTTTTCCCAAAAAAGTATACCTGTAATGTAGGGTATTTTTTGGATAACGTGTTTCTTTGCATTTTAAGAATGGAGCAAAATAAAATAGCATGATAATGATAACGGAAATGTTATATCTAGTTTTCATTATTACTTCTCCAATCTATATGAAACCAAACCATTCCATTATCCTAACTGACGTATTGTCACAAAACTGTGTATTGTCTTCTGACATGCAAGAAATGATGTAGTCATCCTCTATCTTCAGATAATTTCCAAAATGGTATATGTTCATAAAAAAATTTGTCGCAAGCAATACCGCAATTATTATTGAGATTGTGATTATTATCAAAAGCCTAGTTTTCATTTTCTTCCTCTACATAACTATCAAAATAAACAGGACTGCAACCATGTATAGGAAAATCACATTGAGTCATAATCTGAGTTCCGTTTTCAAAAACACCAAAACAAAAGGAATGTTTTTCACTACAAGCATTGCTCATACGTATTTTTTCAAAATCATAATCCTTAGAAGAAGGCAAGGAGGATTCATCATAGTTATCAGGTACAACAACCACAGTACCCGTAATCCAAGGACCAGGAGTTCCATGATAACTAAAAATTCCCGTATCGTTAAATGTCACAGATGATGAGTCTCCGGGTTTTAGCAATCCAGTCCACCATAGATTATTTTCATAACTGCTAGAGAATGCATGCATTACATCATCACGATTAACCCATGTTACAGTGTTGTTTATTCCCAATACGACAACAATCACTTCAGTATCCAAGGCTTTGTTTTCCTCAATAACTGCACCTCGTAGAATCGTTACAGTAGAAGTGGGTTTATTAGAATTTTCATTAGTCCACGCACCAAATGAAGAACGAGGTTTTGGTTCTATAGTATCAAGATATTTTGATTCACATTCACTCCCCGTACTAATGATGCTAAGATCACATTTTTCAGAAATTATTTTATAAATTTCGACATCAATTTCATCCAAGGAATCATCGGGAATAAAAGTAGTTGACAAATAATAACGAGTAACATCACTGCCATTTACTTCAACTGCCTGAGTCACAAAGGATTTGTGAAGTCCAGTCGAGTATGCAGGATATGCAACATGTACTTCTGAAATTATTCTGTAATCATCTAATTTTAGATTAAATACTGTAGTTGCTTTTTTCTCCAGAAATTGTTCAAAAGGTGTTTGTTTTGGAAAAATACATCCACTTCCAGGCAAATTACATTGAGGATCTATCCAAATTGTATTGCATTGATAGTGACTATCAAACCATCTTTCACATAAAAAAATAGAATAGTCATCAAACTCTAACCAATAATTTGGAACAACTATGCCCAGAAGAATAGCGATACCAATGATTCCAATTATTATCAATAGTCTAGTTTTCATTATCAACTAATCCAAAACGCGATTCCAAAAATATTTCCCTCATATTCAAACAAAAAACCCGATTTACTATTTTTCCAATTTTCATATCTATCCATATCCATATCTGATAATCCTGTGCCAATGCTTATTTGTTCAGAGTCAGTATTAATCCAATATTCTTTGTTATACTCTCCATAATGTGAAAAACCTTCACGCGTGTCGGTAAATTTTTGTTTTAATAAAATGTCCAGCATTTCCTTAACTTGCGGAACTTGAACAAAATCTTCTTTCATTAGTACGTAAATTGGATATTCATCATAATTTTGATCTAAAACTTTTGTATGTTCTTTATCAATCCTAATTTCAATTCCTTCGTAATACGGGGTTATTCCAATCTCACTACTATACAAAAAAAGTATCGGAAAAGATGAAACTAATCCAACAAGAACAATAATGGGAATGAAATATTTTTTCATTTTCTTCCATACTTTGTTACGGGTAGAACCTTTACACAATCTTCAGGTAGTGAGTTGTGAAAAGTCATGTTTGATAACGTATAATGAGTTTGAAAAACTGTTGAAAGAAACGCGTTTGTTCCATTTGAATAAAGTATTTCAGAACAGATTCGAGCAGGTGGTTCTATCTCGAAAGTATGATTATTCCATTCTCTTTGTGGCATAATCCATTCAATACCTTGTTCCATAAGCATCACTTCAAAAAATATCGGAATATCTTTTTCAGGATTTATTTTTCCAGAATCAGTTAAGATTCGTTTTTTATGAACAATGTCTTCACATACTTCAAATTGTTTTTCAGATACGCCATCAGGCAATCCCATAGCATTACGATAATAGAAAGTATTATCAAATTTCTCATCAAACAGATTTGTATGTCTGTAAATATAATCAAGTACAGGTCCACCACATCCCAAATCAGATAGTTCTTCTAGATCACACCAGTCTGTACAGTATTGTTCTGGCTTTAGCAATACACACTTGTCGTTAATTTGTTCGTGTTTTGGAGTACATGAAATGAACACATCGTATGAAGAATCATAGATTGTATAAAACGACCAAGACATTACAGATGCAATCACAATTGCAGCAACAATGATTGCCAAGGTTCTAGTTTTCATTTTGTCCTTTTCCAAACGATAATGCCAATACTACCAATGATTATCCCACCAAAAAATACAGTATAGTAAATGTAAATCATCATGGGTAAAGTAAATTGGTGTAGAGTTTCAAATTCATCATATTTTGCATCTTTGATTTCTATGGAAAGATACAGTTCATCATCACCTAGATTAACAAAGTCAAAATCATATGTACCAACACGTGCATAATCTATTTTGTGTTCTGTAGAACCAGACTCAATTGTATTTAATACCTCATTTGACCATTCGTAATTTGTAACGATCACACTATACGGTATTTCTTGTGGATTGACCTCAAAACTAACTAAAACTGGATTATGACCACGAAAAGTATGCTTGATATTTTTGTCTTCATTGGGATAAAGCACTATTCCGTCTATTGTAGCCCCATACTGCATTCCAAAAGGCGGATCAAACAGGGGGGAAGACATGGATATGGCAGTTGAAGGTACCCCCACTCCAAAAATTATCAAACCAATGATTGCAAGTTTTTTTCCAAAGTTCATTTTCTAACTATGTTCCGGGTCCTCCAAGTTTCACTGCACGGTCATTTTCAATATCGATAATTCCCATAGTATCCAAATCAAAAGTCACCCCAATCTGCCGTTGATTTTTAATATCTAAGAAAGTAATGGTTAATTCGTAAACATCATCATTAACAGAGTATCCACAACAATTGGACTTCCAATCAGTACCCGATACAAAATTTGTAACTGTCTTATCCATCAATGCCAATGTCTCAATATATTTTGCATCAACCTCATCAACAAGTTGTGGCCCTTGTCTTAGGCGTTCAATAATTTGTTGTGCATCGGACATAGGACGTGGCATCCATTCTCTTTCCATTAGTTTAATTTTTGTTTCAGATTTAACACATGCGGGAGAACCGTCATATTTTTGAACCAAAATCAGACCATTATAGCAACGAACTATTTCATTTGGGATTCCATGTTTTATCTGCTTTAGCGGAGAAATTCCATTGTGTATTCCACGGAAAAAATCAGGATCATATGTAAAATAATCAGCAATGCATGAATCAAAATAACTTTCACTCCTTGTAGGAGCACTACGAGGAAATCCCTCATTTGGCAATGTAGGACTGATTTCAATCATACTTCGAGCATCACATCCATCATATGTTTTGACAGAATGAGATTGTATCACATATCCAAATGAATTGTCTGACTTGAGATAAAACAAACCATTATCTCCAGGGTCAAATCTCAATACAAATTCATTTTTTGCATAAAGAAGGTCTATTTTTGAAATTCCCTTAAAGTATTTGTTAACTTTGATGTGATAGAATTGTATGTTAAGATCTTCATCAGTGGTTTTGTTTTCTACTTCCACTATGGTACCATCAATTATCACGTCCGCAGAGTTCCACAGTTCAAGTGGGTCTGGATCCATTACAGGGTATATGGTTCTATCAAATGAGACGCTTGCATGTGCAGGAGTTTGTAAAATCATAAAGACTCCAAGAGCCAGCAAAAAAATCAGAAAATACTTCATACTGTATGAAATCCCAATACATCATTGAAAAGTGCTTCTGATATTTTGTATCTAGTTTTCATTTTAGTTAATTCAAATCCAATTCATTTAAGATATATCATGATGCAAAACGTACAATCTCAAAGTTTCTGTCTTTTCCTTGATCAGTTGCTTTCCATACAATCCAAGAAGGTCCTCCGTCGTCATGATTTCGCATCTTCCAAGACACAACAACGCTATCACTGAATACGTCAAGTGTAGGTGTAGGTTTTTCTTCATATGGGTTTAGTTCCCAGTCTATTTCAAAAAGGAGTTGGGGTTCAGAAAAAGTCTCACCCCCGTCATTGCTATCCGAATACCATATTTCTCTCAGGTTAGATCCTGCCCAAGCAACATAGATAACATCATCATAATATTTTATGTCAGGTCTTCCTCCGGAAAACACTCTTTTTTTCTCAAATGTTTTACCAAAGTCAGTACTTTTTGCAAACGAGATGTTGTTTTCTGCACTAATTGGAACTTCATCACGCCATACAAGAATCACGTCATCATTCATTACAATCATTTTTGGTTCATGTGCATGTTTTTCAGTCATACTCATATCCACAGGATCAGAAAAAGTTCTTCCAAAATCATGACTGTATGAAAACATCACCCTGTAGAAATGATTGTTGTTTTCAAACTCTAATTTTTCTTGCCAGAACTTGTATTGGTACTTTGTATCATTGATTGGTTTGTTATTAAATTCCCACAGAAACATAGGAGATGCGGAAATTCCGGTAAATACTATGGCAACAAGTATTATGCCACCAATTATCACTAGTCTAGTTTTCATTTTTTAGAAACATCCATTATTTTGAAGAATTGTTGGGGAGAAATATAACAATTCAAAAGTTTGTTGACTGTAACCATTAGCAAAACACTGGTACATGTATGTCAAGTCATCCCCTTCAAAATTACTTACTGCTAAAAATGCTATTTTATTTTCTTGTTTCATTTCATACACAATTGCAGGCTGTTGATCCAAAACCCTGACTAACCTATAATCACTTTTAGGATACATGTTAAGAAAGGTTTGAACCATTTCTGAATTATTTGCAGTTTTTAGAATATATTCATCTGATAGCATCAAATGAAGAACCAGATTAGTGCCGAATATCAAAAATACAGTTACAACTAGAGTTATAATTACAAATGTAATAATCATCAAAAGCCTAGTCTTCATTTTCAATCCATTCACATTGTTGTGCATCAAGACGATGTGTACTGTTATCAAAATAATTTGGGCCAGAATACCAGTTTTGTTCTATAGGCGTAGACTCAAAGCAATTGTATGTTACAGATTCAAAAGAATCAACCCATTTACAAGTATTGGTGTCAATGTAATGAGTTCCATTGTTGTAAAGTCGTAATGAGCTAGTTACTGCATTATGACTTCCATCTGGATTTTGTGTAGGAATTTCGCCTAATTCTAGTTTTTGCACATAGTCGCACTTATCCAAAATTTTCTGGACCTGTATCATAGAATCAATGTCTAGAATTAATTCGTCAGGATTGTTTGGATTATCCATATAAATTGGATTTTGAATTCCTAGATCATCTGGATGCACCCAACCAACGCCAGGATATAATTTGTATCCAGCATCTAATTTAGCATCTCTTTCAATGTTGGGTATTTTTAAACTATCTATAATATCCGGTTCAGATTTTTTTAAACATATGTTATTTTTTAAATAATCCATTACATCATCATCCAAAATATTTAATGCATAATTATGAGGCCCACCAACAGAACAACCTGCACTGATTTTAACTCCTTGATGTAGAACACTTTTTTTAACAGACAAATGAACTACGTTCTGTCCAACATTAGCATCATAGTTAATTATCTTCCAACCCAAAAAATCTGCCAAATGATTTGTAGTGTAACTGGGATATTTTTCAATAAAGAATTTTACTTCAGGTATTTTTGCAAAATCTTCTTCAAATATAGAATCAGAGGTAGACGAAATAATAAATCCGGAATATGCATTTGATGCAATCATTAATGGAATGGCACCAAAAATGATAATTCCAGGAATAGATATTGCAATAATGCCCACAATTATGATTTTTGTTTTAGTTTTCATTTTCTAATCTCCGAGATACGTTCCAATTTTTTGCCATTTACATTCTAAATTCATAAAAACATGAGTTCCATTGGAATATCTTAGCGAATCAGTCATTCGTTCTTTTGAAGAATCATTAGCACAACTATCTATTACTGTTTGAAGATCATCAGTATCCGTCATTCGATTATTATACCAAGAATTTATTCCAGGTACAAGAAATTCTTTGATGGCAGTAGTTGGAGAATCTCGACTAGGTCTATCAAAAGTAACAGTGACATTGTAGGTTCCAGGAACGTTTACTGTACCGTGAACAGATGTTGTATCGAATTCTGTTTGAGAATCAATGACAAAGTCTGCCATTGGGACGCCAGCAATACATGATGAGCTTGAAATTATTTTCATAATATCTCCATTCTGATCAGGAAAAGTAACTTCTTTACTACCACATGAATATCCATACCCTGAGATGATGTATGAAAAATCATACTGTTCCCCTATACGATAGATCTTTTTCATTCCAGTAATTTCAATGGAATAATGTTCTTCTCTAATTGGAGATGATTCATCTTTTAACCCTCCGACTTTTTCATGCCACTCTATTTGTGATTGATACATACTACCTATTGTGAAAGTAGCCACAGATCCTAATGCCATTATAATTAAAAATAATATAATTTGAGTTCTACTTTTCATTTTCATTTACCTGCCAAAATCCTCGTTTAAGAGAAGTGGAGTTCCAGAGATAATTGCAGCTAAAAGATAGATATATGGAATTCTACGGTATAATGGAATGTCTTTTGTAAACACATAGTTAATTGGGATTGTAATCATTGCAATTATCCAAAAAACCAACACGCGAAGTCCTTCAGGAGGTACAAATAAGTGAGTTTGAAGCAGACCTATCGGAGCACCTATCATTCCAAGTCCTGCAATGGCAAAGGGCAATGCAAATGCAAGCCTCATCCATGCCGCAGAAATACTTGTAAATATATCTGGATCTGGTGATGGATTTTCTATTTCAAAACTCCTTGAACTACCATTACCAAACAACTCCACCATCTGTATTGGTTTGTCTTTATTGTTTTCAAATGTAACGCTATATTCTACAACAAGAAAAGAAAAATTTGCCAAAACATATCCAATAATAATTAAAACAATAATTAATTCTATAATTTTCATATTCTCACTATCTCAGAATCCTGTCTGCTCTTATTTGAGCGAGTGGAATAACGAACATTGGTATTGCAACATGGACATCGTGAAAACTTTTCTGCAAAATAATAATCACAATTCTTGCAATAGCATCCTCCAAGTAAATAGGCTTTGTGCTTTGTTGATTGCTCATGTGTGATGCACTTGTTTTTACAGTTAGGTAACCCCATGATTCTATATCAGTTGTAAAAACGCAATTACATATACCATATGAAGGTATTATTCCTCATCCAGTATAATCCAAGACAATCCCAGTACTTGTTCCCAAGATTCAGTATTTTCATTTGACATGTCATACATTTACAAAATTTGCTTAAAACGTTAATGAACAATTTGTCCATATCAATCATCAGACCAGAAAAATATCTACCAACACTTGTTTTATCATGTGGATATCAAATGGTTTGTAGATAATTGCACTTACATTGTAAGAGTCAAGAAGATAAGATTCTCCAGCCTTAAGGTCTCCTGTGACTATGACGATTTTTGCATTCGGATTAATGCTCCGAATTCGCTCTATGGCATAAAATCCATCATATTCAGGCATCAACAAGTCTACAAAGATCAAATCAGGACGATGTTTCTCATACAGTCGTTCAGCCTCTTTGCCATCCGTTCCTTTATCCATCACATCAACACCTACAATACTCAATAATTCACAAAATACATCAAGTACATCTTGATCATCATCGATGACAATACAACTAACCATACCAATACTAATATGATTTTCATAACATAATAATTAGATCCTGATTATATGATTAGTGAATTTACGAGTCTCAAAATAGCATCTACAGAATAACGTGTCTTAATAGAATTAAAACTAGATGGAAATTTTGAATTTCCAGGGTCCTTCCAAAACAGAGAGTTTGTAGTCAGATTCAGACATTGTTCCCATGTTTGGAGGAGACGGAGGACGGGTGTGGTGACGATCTCTTTTTACCCATGTTATTTCTTTTACAATAATTGTGATTTCTTTTGCATTTGGATCTATTGTGGAAAAAAATCTGTACTCTCCTGAATAGTTAGATACAATCTCATTAGTTGACGGATCAGGTCCACTACCACCTCCACCTCCGCCAGAATGTCCATCTGAATACACATTACCTAAATCATCTTTGATTTCAATTGTCAGTTCCGGACTATCTGTATGTATATTCATACCATTGAATTTTGAAGGATTAGAAAAGGCATCATCTGGAAGTTTAATTCGTTGTTGGGTGTACCAACTCATCTTCATAGAATTTTCAAAAACTTCAAGTGATGCAAATGCAATGTCTGTGTTCTGTAAATGCAATTTTTTTACTATTGGGATTACTCTAAGGAGAGATATTGCTTCGGATTTTGGAATTTTTCCTCTAAATTCATCCATCGGAATATTCTTAAATTCAAATTTTGTATTTTTTGTAATAATCCAAAACTCTTTGTTTTCAGGTTTTACATCAACAATTACGGATGAAAACTTTGGAGGGTGAGAATGACCGCCTCTGGAAGTTCGTTGGTGTTTTCGTGCAAAATCCTGCAAAAATGGAGCGCTTATCCTTTCTTTCTTCTTTATCAGTCTGCCATACAAGAGAAAGAAATCAACATTGTCTTTGTAATGAGGCATTGCATCTTCTGCAAACTTCATCGTACCCAAAGTAACAACATCTGCCTCAGGAATTGTATTTTTAATTGGGAGTTTTTCTAATTTTACTAGATTCATTCTTCTAGAGGGGCACGCATTGCCAAATACAAGACTACTCAAGATCATTTTAGGATATTCTGTTTCTTTGTGGGAAGAGTCGAGATATTCTATTTCGATGTCTTGCGATTTTGTTTTTTCAAGTTCTTGTTGGTTTGAGGAAAAGCAAAACGCAACTGCCTTGTCCTTACCTGTAACCTGCACTATGTCCCCCTCGTTTATTCCAAGTTTTTCCATATGTTCAGAGTCTATTTTGATTACAGTTTTAGAGTGATCATCGTTTTCAAGTAAATATGATCTAAACGTGACGGAGTGATCTGATTCATCATTTGACATCAAATAAATAAGAAAGTATGATGTTTTTTAGTTTTCCTCATAAATCTAGTTTTCATTTCTTTAACAGTCTCCTAATTACAGATGATCTATACAAAAGAATTCCTGCAATACCTAATGCAATAATTTGTATCAAAAATTGTGGCAATACCTGTTCGATAAAAAATAATGGCTCTTTATCTAACAAACGTAATAGCATCGGAACTGAATTTCCAAATGAGATCAAACTAGTAATTCCATAATGCAATAGTAGTCCTGATAGTATCAAAGCCATGTATGGTCTTGAAGGAATGTTTTTTCTTTTTAGAATAAAATAAGGTACTAGGAATAATGTAGAAATCCCTATACTCAAACCAGCAAGAGGTAAAACTGTAAGATAAAACATACCGCCCATGAAATCTAGAGCATATGACGGGGATAAATTAGGATCAAAATTCATGGCCCCTCCACCAATATAACAAGGATCTAAATTTGGATCAAAATCTATCGTGCCTTTATCTGTTTTACAATGAATCATCTCCCCATCTATTTTGCACGGAATTATTTCCCCACCATCTTCTTGATGCCAACACTCACTAGCATTTCTAGGATTTATCGAATCAAGATGATATCCTAAACTACTGAAACTAATTATGATGAAAATAACCAAGTATCCATAAAGAATCGTTTTAGTAAATCTAGTTTTCATTTTTTATCCACATATCCTGTTCCATTACAGCGTTTGCATGGAGGAATTGGTTTACTTGTATATGTAGGAATAAAACCCATCCCTCTACAAGAAACACATGTTTCTTGATTAGAACTTGTTTTCTTACGATGATTAAAGACAGTAGAGATTATTGCAATAATTAGAATTATTGCTAAAACTGCAACAATTACAATATTATATTCGATCATGATTTTTCTCCAATTTTATCAAGATTCTAGTTTTCATTTTCTTTTTCTCCAATTAATGCAAAAACAATGTATCTAGTTCTCATTTTTTACAGAAATTTCCAGTGGCAGTGGAGGGGACAGAGCAGTAGGGTTGTCAATGGACTCCCAAACAAAGACAGTTGCAAAATATTTTCCCTCTTTGATTGGAATCCAAGTTGTACCCAAGTTTATTTTTTGAGACGCAGTTAGATTTCCAGTCAGCCAAGACAAAGACTCTACTTGATTTTGTTCATCATGTATTTGAACTAGATATGCAAATGGTTGAATACGGCTCATTTGATTTTCCAGATCAGAGACCAGTCTTATTTGTTGATCAACTGTAATCAGATTATTTTCTATAGGGGTTTTTCTTATGTCAAGTATCATAAAGTTTGATGCAGGTGCTCTTTCCATTGGAGGACCAGTGCTTCCAACAATTGCAGTTGCAAACATCTCTATTTTGTCTTCTGTCACAACAATATTTCTACGCTCAGATTCATAATCTGAAGGAAAATTTATGTCGACATATTTTGCAGTTATGGTGTCACCGTCCACAGTATGCAAAAAACCACCTCCAGAAGGAGCAGTTCCTGTAAATGTCACATCGCCCTCAAATACTCCAGAATCAAAATTAGTCTCAAACAGATTCATTCTAAACCCTACACCGTCAGAATCAGAACGAACGTTAATCCATAGGTAATCAATTACTTCAGAATGTTTGTTCATGTCACTGTCAGTTACAGTTATTGTGGCTTTTGTACCCGCATGACTTGGAAAAGCAGCCTCTTTCCATTGAATGTCAGCCAATGCGGAATCTAGCGATTCTGCAAAAACGTTAGGTAAAACAAATCCAATTATTAAAAGAAAAATCATAAGATACTTCATACCGTATGAAATCCATTCCAGTTATTGAAAAGTGCTTCTGATGTTTTGCATCTACAAGCATTTTTTCTAAAATAATTGAATGTCTCCCGTCAACATATCAGAACTTTTAAAAATAAAATTATTAAATTATGTTTCTTCCTTTACTGAAATTATATATGAAAAGAGCTGTTCCCAAAAATGTAATTATCATTCCAATTATGGGGATGTGGATTTCCGGATGTTCGTAAAATTGATAACCTATGGGGACGGTTTGCGTCAATCTGATGCCGTCAGCATATAGAATTATCATGCCCATTATCATCATTGAAAATCCGATCTTTCCAAGATAACTCTTCGATTTAGAAAGATCAATTGATTCTTCTGCCATACCTAGAAATAACATTGGGTCTTCATAAGGCATTCTGTTTAACCCCAATTCAATAACCAATGTTTAAAAAAGCGGTTTCATTAAAACATAACATGGAATGGTGGAATGTGCTTGTTGCAATATTATTTGTAATTGGAGTCACTGCATATCCGGGCTGGAATCTCGTACTGCGCTTGGAATCAAACTACAGAAATCAGATTAAAATTCCATCAAAACCATCTAAACAAAGTAACGAATTAGAAAAGATCTTTGGAATTTAATCCCACATGTATTTTGATTAATGGAAACTGCAGAGTTCCAACCCATTAGAATTTGAACAGCATAATGATATTTTTTAATAAAATATTTTCAATGCCTTTAGTGGGATTTGAAGAATCAGATTGGCACCCCAAAATAATCTATAATTTTGGAATGGTTTTGATTTTTCACATTCATTTTCCTATCTACAAATGCAGTGTGTGGCTTGTCTTCAAGTTTATCTGAGCAGATAATTTTGATTGTGGATGTATCAATTTTGTGTGCAAGATGATTCTTGTACATATCAGCTACCTTTTTGCTTGATACATACAGGACATTGTCTTGCATGTTTGTGCACTGCAACGCAATGTCATCTGAGATCATCTGAATTCTTTGTGGATCTTCGGAAAACTTTTGCACATTGGCATTCATTTCATTGAATCCAGTCATGTGAAGGCATACCATTCTTGATTCAACATGTATTGTGTTATTCTGCATTGACATGTATTAGCAAAAACAAATACAACGATTAATGCCAACATTATGCGATGGAGTTGTGAAAAGATTATCACATCAAAATGGCATTGACTATTAGATTAACACTTTAAGGCCGTCAAAGGGATTTGCATAATCAGTTTAACACTCCCAACAAAATTTCATAGTCAACAAATACTAACCAAACTTTTTGAAAAATAATTTATAAATTTCTTGAATTGTTTATAAATTTCTCAAATAATTTATAAGTTAATTTATAAATAATTTCACGCCTAGCGTTTCAAAATCACTGAAAACCTTGGTAAGGTGGGCAAAACCTTACTGTAAGGTGGAAAACCTTACTTTTTGATTCGTGCCTAGTGAAAAGTGAGGTCTGTAAGGTTTTGTAAGGTGGGGTAAGGTTAGTGAGGTTTTGATAGATGAAATTCGAGGCTAATATCATCAATTCTTAGTAAGGTCGACCTTACCTTACTATTCTTACTGTTATCTCTAACCTTAGTTATATAGCTGAAAAATTCTTGCAAAAAATTTGAGTAAGCTTACAGCAAGGATGCAAACCTTACATCAAAAATACAAATCCTTGCTTTTTGTTTATAACTAAGCTCAGGGATTTTTACAAGGATTCATTGTCAACAAAAACGATCCTGAAAATAATTTATAAATTAACTTATAAATTATTTGAGAAATTTATAAATTATTTTGAGACAACCCATTGGTAAATTACTTGCATCTGTTGTGATACAATCTCGTTTAGGTTTTTGATTCTGTCTTCTAAATGTGCAACTTGTAGTTTCAAAGATGATATCTCTTGTTTGAGACTGTTGTTTTGTTCTTGGAGTCTCAAGACTTGGTTAGATGTTGTATCTTTGTGTTCTTCAGATACAGTTTCAGACATTACAACATGATTAAAACTGGTTCCTGCACAGTATGTATCCAGTGGTCTTGGAGATACCGCATAACACACATCTACCACATAGACTCCTGGCTCTTCAAAGTATGGCCCATCAAGATTGACTCTTGTCTCAAACGTGCAACCAGAAGAGCCGCATGTTGGTTTGATTTGATCAACTGCTGAAGTTATTCCATCAGGATTTGATATTTCCATTGCAACAAAACCAGCGTCATCATTTGTTTGTATCAGGTTTAGCTGTCCGTAAATCATAACAGCATCACCAGTTATAGTGGAATATTCTTTGGGTTTTCCATTTTCAAATCTCCAGTCAACAGAAATTGTAGAAGTGTTTAATGGTTCTGAAATTGTACCTGTTTGTTTTGGAGATGAGATGAATGGAAAGTCAGCAGTTGCAGTCTGCTTTTTGTATTGTGCAGTAATTGTGTACAGTCCTGTATAGTCAAATCCAATTCCTCCCAGTGTAAATTCAGTGTCAAAAAAGCACTGGTCATATGCGCATCCCAGATACACTTGGTCTATGTAGACTATTTTCTGTGCAGGGTTTTGTACTGTGATTGCCACTTGGGATAACGGATTGTCTCCAATTTGAAAAGTAGATTCGTATCCTGCGTTGATAATGCCAGATATTTTCAGAGGTATTCCAGAGGATAGCGTAATTGATGTTCCTTCAGGGGATCCTGCCACACTCCATTGTACAGTCATTGGAGATCTGGAGGAGTCAGTTTGGGCATATGTTACAGCAGAGGATAGTGAAACTACCATACTCAGGACAATCAAACCCAAAATGGCTTTACTTACCAAGATTTCTTTACTTTCTTTGGTCTAATTAATGAACATTACTACTTTCTTTACAAGTAAGAATGAGTGGAAAATCAAAGAAAGAGATACTAGGTATGAGTACGCTAAGTCACAAATTTCAGGTAACCATACCAAAAGAAGTAAGAGAGGAAGCAAAACTTGGCGAAGGAGACAAGATAATCTTTGTCAAGGAAGATGATAGAATTTACATCAGGACAAATACAGAATTATAATTTTTTATTTCAGAGATTGAATTAAACAAAAATGATCCAAAGATTGATCATTTGTGAATATCTCTTTGTTTAATGCAATAGTCTTCAATTACAGCGTACTTGACAAATTGATCAGTTTCATTACATTTTGATGCCTGTTTTTTGGATTTTCTCATAGGCAACACACATCTATGTTGCCATAGTTCAGATGAAAACGTCTTTCTTTTTCCCATAATCATACTGAGAATATCATATTAATAAAATTTCGAAGGAAACATAGTGCAATTATTTGCTGTAAAATGATTTCAAAAAAGATTTGGGCTCAGAAAATGCCAAATCTCAACAGATTTGAACATTAGATAATTGAATCAAGAGTGTGAATCTCTATGAGAGAATAGATTTGTGACTATTACATCTAATTACATTAATCAAATTCGGATAAACACGAATTACTTTTGTAGATAACATACTATTTTAAAAAAAATACTTTTTTAATTTTTAGTACGTAAATGATCTATGTTTTCTCTATCTGTAAACATTCTTACACATTCGTCTAACATTTCCTTTAATTTATTTAGATATGCACATCCTAAGTAGATAAGATCTGCATTTTGATATTCTGCAATGACATATCTCTCAGATTTTGTTTCATACTGTTCTAAAATTGATTTGGTTGTGTTGTAGTTATTCATCTCAATTTTTTCTATTTTGGTTTTTTGATTTGGTATTTGAATTAGAAATATTATTGGCTCTTTTGGCCATTTTTCTTTATTTTTTAATGTAAATTTTGTTGGATGCTCTATTGTTTGTAGATGACTTACCTCTACTCGTAAATCACCAAAAAATTTGAAAATTTCATCATTTTTCATCATCCTTTGTTTTTCATCATACCATTTTTCAAAACCTTCTACATGTGCTAGATGTTTTTGTAGAATTAGTGTTATGCTTCTTGCCATCATCACAAATGCTTCAAAATTTGGTATGAATGAAATTATGTTTCCGCTTATTGTTTGATGTAATATCACCTCTGTATTCATCCATCTGGCTCTTATTGGCAAAAATTTCTCATAATTGTTTGACATTAATTATTTTTAATGTCTTCCAAATATTCAAAAACTTTTGCAAATGCGGGAGATGTGGAAATTAATGAAATTCCCAATATCATCAAGGTAAAACTAGACTGTTCCCTCTTATTTTTATTGCCGATATGCTCCTCAAGAGATTTTATTTCTACCTCATTTGGTAATTTTTCTTTGTATGGTTCTTTACTTTGCAATTCCACAATAATTTCCACATCATATGTGCCTGGAGAGTCATATCGTAATTCTAGGTTTGCATCATATCTTGACATATTTTTTCCTACTTCGACTCCATGACCTTCATAGTTTAAGATTATAGGATCATTGTATACAGAAATTTGGCTTCTATCGACTATGCTGGTAATTCTCCCTCCAGAAAAAACTACTTGGATGTTTGTTGAATTTGCAACTTCTTCTTCAAGGGTTAATTGTACATGTGATCTAATGTGATGATCTGGGAAAAATCCTCCGGGTGCAGTTAATGTAGTATGGAATGTTGCAATACTTGATGGTAGTTTGATTTCTGTGGTTTTTCCATCATGAGTATTTACTGGTTCTTCTTCAACAAATGTGTCCAACCCAACACCTGCGATTGAAATTCCTGCGATAATAACTGCCACCATGATAATTATTTTAACAATTGCATGTTTTTTAATGGAATTTGATGATCTATTTGTTATTTCGTCAACCATGTCTTTCAATATATCCTTGAAATTTCAAAGTTACTTAATGATATCAGGATTACCTTAAGAATTATCTTAGTAGAGGCCTTGTTTTTCACTTTATTCCGATTTTGGGTATTCTGATTGTATTTGGGACTCCACAAAATGACACTCCTTTTTGATAATACTTGCCAATGTGTTTTGGTTATGACAGTACCTTACATCCATAAAAAATAGAATAAACTAATAGGAATTCTTGATGTCCTTTTTAACAACAAAAAATTACTATAGTTTGAACTTGACACTAAGTAATGCAATATGAGTTCAAAATTAATAAGAAACACAAATAGTTAGAAATTGTGGGAGATAAAGCTTGCATCGGTTGCAGAATTGTGTATATTATGATATCTGATTCTTGTGATACGCCTATGTGTAAAAAATGTGGCGGCTCAGTTAAAAATATAGGAAATCTTCCATATGATGATTATTATTCTGACTTTAAACGAGATAATTGTTGGAGTTCCAATACTGCATCAAAATTAGATATCGACGCTGATTATGAGCCAAAATTACTTTAGCATATATTACTATGACCGTGCTATCATGGATCCCATCTACAAATCATTTCCTTTTTTTGTAATAAGATAATGGGTTCCCATGTCTAGAATAAGACGGGTATCAATTATTTTTTTCTTCAGTTAGGAATCTAAGTTTTTCTCTTAATTCATCATTAATTTGTAAACAATTATTTTTTTAACCAAATCCAAAGTATTCAAAACATGAGAAGAAATTGATTTCAATATCCATAAGATTTCTATCTCTATTTTCTCTCCCATTATTTTTTACTAAACTAAGAATAAAATTTTTCCTAACACCTAGTTTAACAGTACCATGAATACCTATTGCCATTTTTATTGGTAATCTTAGTAGAATTATTATGTCAAAAGGAATGTGGGCTATTTTTCTATCAGTGTTGATTACGGGGGTCTTTACAGGATTTGAATTAAAAACAGGTAATGACGTAAGTTATGTTAAAATATTTTCAGATGTGATCGATAGTATTTCTAGATCATTTCCACAAACAAATCAGATAGGAGAAATTGCAAAACTTGGTTTAATTGTTTTAGGGATAATTGATATCGTTTTACTGGTTTTAGCAATTCTATTTTATAGATGGTTAGGAATTGCGTCAAGTGGATTAGCTTTTGCAGGTGGAATCTTAGTTGTTTTTAGCTCGTATTCATTGTTTGGAGGAATTATGATTGTTATAGGAGCAATTATTGCAATATTCTTGGATCCTGAGGGCTATGCAAAATGGCGAGACAGACAAACTTAGTTTAGATATGTTTGCAATCCAAAACAATAGAATCTCAACAGATTTGAACCCTCAGAATTGAACCGATATTGTAAATCTCTACGAGAGATTGTCATCAATTACATCTAACAAAGGACAATTTACTTATGGTTTATCCGTTTTTTAATTCCTAAATATTCAAACTATTGAATTTAAGATAATGTGCATAAACTAATCAAAAAGTTTGAAGTTAGATGGAATAACTAAATTTTTTGTTAGTATTTTTGAAAATTCTTAAGTATTAAAAATGAAAAAATATTCTATGAATACTGTTAATCCTATTGCTTATGGAGGCGATTCGCTAGAAGAGTGGGATAAAGAACTTCATGTATATGGAGTAACTGAAATAATAGAAGAACTTACCAAATCAAAAATATTTAGTTGTGAAGAATGTGGTTATCCAATATTAGTAGTCAAAGATAAACCAATACCAAATTTTTGTTCTGGATGCGGTAAAAAAATAGAATGGGGTTCTAAACTTAAGGACAAGTATGACGTATGTCCAAAATGCAATAAAAAATTCCCACAAGACAGATACGAATATTGTGATATTGACGGAAATTCGTTAAATAGAATTTAAAATTAAGTATGCAAATTAGAATAACTGGGTCAGCCCAAAATGAATTCCAAATAATTGTAATAACAACCCAATAACTACTAAATCAATTGCATTTTTTTCATATAGTATATTTCTCACCACAATATGTTCATCTTTTCCTAAAGGTTTTCCATTAACCTGTGGCTCCCCTCCAGCAAAATCCCCAACAGTGAATACAGCTTTCTTTTCAATCATCATGAATACCATGAATCCAAGAATTTCAAGAATTAATCCTCCTGCACTGGTTCCATATACCATTAAACTTTGAATGTTTTCAGGAAGGTATTGTGTTGGTGGATAAAATACAAAAAATATACTTAAACTAACTAACAATATTGAAACTCCAACAATACTACGTTTATGATATTTCACAAATCATGTAAATTATGTATGAACTTAAGCATATTGAATACATGATGCTTTTTGTATAGTTTTTAGATGGAATGGATCAACATTCGATAAGTGTCACGTACAACCCATCTTCTCTGATTTTAATACCATTTTTGTAGATTGGGAGGTATTGTTTAACTTTAGACAATTCTTTCTCAAGTTTTTTAATTCCTTTTATTGTAAATGCATTATCAATCATTTTTGTTAGAATTTTTCCATTTTTTTGCTTCATTATTATGATTGTAAATATGATAAGTCGTGCACAGTTTAACATGAATAATTCCACATATTTTTCTGTCAATTGAGGATCTTTTTTAGATATTTTTTTGTTTTCTGTAGGAGAGCCATGAAAATAATTACTTCTCCACTCATAAGCAATTTCTAAAATCTTTTTTGTTTTTTTATTACGTATGCCCAGATAATATAAAAAAAGAAATGTCCTATTAACAAATCTGTTTTTTGAATTATCTCTTTCTGGAATTAGTAAAGAATTAATGATTTTAACTGCATAAGGAGTAGTTTCAGAAATACTTCCAATTTGTTCAAGTGCTTGATGATATGTTTGTAAGGCTATTCCTAATCGCCCTCTATGATTATAAATATGAAAATCATATCGAGATAGATTTTTTGATAAAAAATCCCATGTCTTTTTTAGTTTTGCACTATCACTTTTTTTGAATATTGTGTTTACGTATGCATTTCTAGGATAATGAAAAAAATAGTTTTCAATAATATGTTCATAGAAAGAAAATGTTAATGATTGATTTCCTAAAAATTGAATTTTTGCCAATTTGTATAACACTAAGATGAATTTTACACGATCTTGCATGTTCATCTCATTATCCCCACTCCCACATTGTTCAAATTTGTGATAAATTACATTTGAAGTCTCATGAATAACTTCATCATATTCAAATTGTTGTTCATCTTTAATTTTTTTAATATCAAAATCACAGATTCTAGGTTTAGTCATTGTTAAAAAATCATTTATTTTGTAATGATCTTTAACTATCAACCCCACTGAAAATATTTTATTATATGCAATAGGACATTTATTTTCAATGATTTTAAAAAAATCTAAAGTGATATTTTTTATTATTTTTGAATCAACTTTATTGTAAAAACAATATCGAATAAAATTTGATATGAATGTGTGAAAAGTAAACCCGTTTTCAAGTTTTTTGGATTTTACAAATATATCATATTTTTTATAAAATTCAGATTCCCATATATGATGATTCAATTGGGCAATAGGCATGCCCCAATCATTTTCTAATTTTTTTTCACGTGAATGATTTAAAAATTTGTTAAATTTTTTTACAAATTTTATGTTTGGATAATGATAATATTGTCGTTCTATAGTTGATGTATTAGTTTTCAAATTATCTATGTGGTTTTTTATTTTTAGCAATATGGAGTTCAAATCGTCTATATTGCATTGTGATGACAAACTAGTCATTTTCGGATTCATTATTTTCTAAGAGATCATTATAAGAAATAACAACATCAGGAGTCCATTTTTTTTCTTCAAACTGTGATTTTACATCATTGATATGATCGTTTTCCACAAGGTCATGCTCATTTTGACGATACCAATCTTTGACATATCCAAAATGATTCTTGATAGGATTATCTTTTGAATTTTTTTCATCATCAAACCATAACATACTATAATATGCATCTTGGAAATCTTCAGAAAAAAACTTTGCAATATCATTTGGAATTCGTTTTGATAGTGCAAGATGAGCAATTTGTTCTAATTTGTTCAGATATTCAGAGTAGGCATCCCAAAAACTTTCTTCATTTTTTGAATTAATATACTGTTTTCCTAGATATTCAATATCTTTTGTAAAGTCTATTAGCAATTCAGTATATTGTTGATGTGTTTGTTTTTTATTTTGATTCCAATTTAATAAAAATGAGCCAGTAACAGCAAAAGAGCTTATTATTGCAACAACAATGGCAATTAAACTAAAATTTGGATCTTCTGGAATTTGTATAAAAACATATTCCAACATATGATTTAGTATGTCAAACTATAAACTTAAGCATTTGGACAGTTATTAGAAATCTTTGAGTCCTAATTGTCGTCTAATTGAAAACTCAGCAAGTTGTGCTTCTACAGACAAATCTTGACAGGTTTGAATTAGTCAAATTTATGTTATAAATGATCATATGAATAAAATGAAAAATGACTTCATATTTTTAATTGTATGAATTTTAGTAAGTAAAAACGCATTATTTTTTAAGATTGAGTATTTTTTTAGAAATTGCTAATGCAAATTCTCCACGTTTCGTAACTCCTTCAACAATATCATTATCTGCCACATACATGAAATTTGCAAATTCTTTTGCATTTTTGACAATAGGTATTGCTTGTGGATTCAACAATATTTGCTCTACTTCTTCTAAAGGGGTATTTTTATAGAATAGATTCCACGCTTGTATATGTTCAGCAGTAGGTTTGAGTTTTCCACTCTCATAGAACCTAACTGCTAATTCGTTTGTATGTTGATTCGTAAGTAGTTGATCATTTTCAACTGGAATAGATATTATATCATCAGCAATTAATTCTTCAAGAATATTATTACATTTAGCAGTAAATTGTGTTTTAAAATCTAAAAGTAATTTTGTAGATACATAATTTAACATCAATAAACTTTCAGCTTTTGGAT
This sequence comes from Candidatus Nitrosopumilus sp. bin_7KS, assembly GCF_054095835.1. Lineage (NCBI taxonomy): Archaea > Thermoproteati > Nitrososphaerota > Nitrososphaeria > Nitrosopumilales > Nitrosopumilaceae > Nitrosopumilus > Candidatus Nitrosopumilus sp. bin_7KS. The sequence continues at coordinate 156,547 of NZ_JBSWSO010000002.1, forward strand.
AATAAATTGCAAATATGGATTTCTGAAAAATTATCATATCTAGAAGTTTTAATGTTAATTTTCCATTAATTATTTCAGCTGAAATAATATCATCATTTGAGGCATGTATTTTATCCAAATTAGCAAATAAGATTAGATAATCAGAATTGGTTTGAATTTTGAGACAATATACTTTAGATTTAGATTCAACTCCTGAAAAACTTTCTATGGGTAACACATCTGAATTTAGATCTAGGGCATCAAGCAGTGCTGCTAATTCAGGCAAAGTTTTTTTTCGAATAATTCTGTAGGTATTAGTATCTTCAGGTTCAGAAAACATTTTAAATTGATTTAACGATGAAGGCATATTTTTTAATTCATCTTCTAGTATATTTAGAAAAGGTGTTGTAAGACCTGTTTCCATTATAGGTAATTTTGTAACTCCAAATCTTAGATTTGGATCTTGTTTTTTTGATTTCTGTAATAAAAATCCCATAATCACTACCTCTTTTCGATTTAATTGAAATTCTTGAATTATTTTTACAATTTCTGCTTTTGATAACAATAGATGAGTTATGAGAATAATAATATTTAGTCTTTATTTAGATAAATTCCTTGAGATAATTCCACCATAGTTACTATATCATCGCGATATAATGATTCCTTTGTAAGAATGGTCACACTACGTAATTCTTTGGTAGAATCGATATCTTGTACAGGGGAAATAGTTGAAATAGCATATATTTTAAATCCTAAAATCAATAATGAGGGATTTGTTAATACAAGTCCACTTCTTGTAAATATTATAGATATTAAAATAATCATAGAGAGAATAATAAACAGATCAGAGTAATCATGAATGTCAATTAAAATAAAGAAAAAATATGCAACAATATGTGCAACAACTTTATCAGATTTTTCTTTGACTTTTACGATTTTTCCTTTTTCACCACTAATTGTATTGTAATGATTACTAAATTCGCGTAATGCAGATATCGTTGTAATAATAATTCCAATAATTATAATAAATGATATTATCACATCAAAGGTTGTATGGTTCTCTATGAGATATTTACCTAATACAATGGCCCAAATAGGAAAAAAAGAAGCAATGAAAAACATAATTTTTTTACGAAATGTGTATAGAGGAAGCATACATTATTTAAGCCAGCATATGACAAAAATATTTGTATCAAATAGATATTGACTAAAACTTGGTAGGCATGTTACTTTATTCATATTCAGATAAAAGTAATTCCAAATTCTCAGATCCCCGATATCTAGTTAACTTGTGAATGCCTTTTTGAACTTTAGTTTCAAGATCTTTTTGTTTTTTTTTGTTGATTGGAAATCATTCACTAATTGTCACAGATCGTGGATCACGAATTAAATCTAACATTTTTCTTCCCATATCTGTAACACGTCGCTCCCAAATTCCAGAAGCAGACATAGTTACATTCATGTATTTTCCTTTCATCATAAGATTTTTTGCAATTAAATCATCTATGATGGCATTGTAAAAATCATCTCTTCCTTCAAGTTCTTTAAATGCGGCTTCAAGTCCAGATGATGCAGAGCCTCCAGAATAATTAGGAATGGGTTTTTCTCTTACTTGAAACCAACCCTGAGGATGCCAAAAATAATCTAGAATTTTTAGGTGCCACCCAGTTAATGTATCAAGATGATTTAGTAAAATTTGATGTAAATCATCATCAGGGGAATTTCCTATTGCAGTATTCAAGACGACATTACGTAATGCATCCATTTTTTCTTTTTCAAAACTTCGTAATGCGATAGGGAGCACTTGTAAGACTGTTGTTCCAAACTTTTCCTTGTTTTCAATTTTATCCATTGTAAAATTAATTTCTCTCTCTAATTCATCCAATCCCGTTACAATTGCAATTAGGATTTCTTGCTGTTTTTTACCAATTATGTTTCCCATTATTTTAGAAAAACCCTGTGCAGCTGCAGAACCTAAAATAGATGATCCTGGAAGCGCTATTTCTCCAGCAAGGCCTACTGATTGAATAATTTTTTCACCAATGGTATTGACATTTTCTAATTTGGATGATGTTTCAATTAATTTTTTAGCATCACTTGTGACTGACTTGTCATTATCTTTATTCATACAATGCCTCTATTCTTTCAAACCCTATATCATTTTAAAAATTTTACATCTAAAAATCCCTTGAATGTTTCTTCAAATTGATCGGCAGAATTGAATCGTCCATGTCTCCTAGACCAATAAATTGCTGAATCTAAACTCTTCAATATTTGTTGAAGATCTTCTGAATTCTCTAATCCTGGCAATTTTTCAATTTTCATAACGTCACTGAGAGTTTGAGAATAAAGGTATTATGGATATTGAAATACCTCTGTTCATTATTATTTTATTAAAAATATCTTTCAAAACATCTATTCAGTCTACAAAATTGTGTAAGAGAGGTCTCCATGCAAGGGATTCAGGTTTCCTGCAAGGCTCTTGTGATTCCAATTTCTTCAAGTCAACGGTTGTAGGAATTCCCTTCATTGCATTGTACAGTATAGATGATGATCTTTGAGATATCATCTCCTTTTGAATCTCAAAGTACTTTTCCTTCCATTCTTCTGCCTCCTCAGAGACTAGTTGCTTTGCGAGTTTCTTGATTTCCTCTTTTTGCGATTCCTCAATTTCAGATAGTCCTCCAAGGTTAAGCGGCTTGGAGCACTTGTAGCAAATGTTTGCATCAGCATTATTCACGGTTCCACATACAGGGCAAGCTTGAGGAATGCTTTGTGTTTCTTTTTGTTGCTCTTGTTTTATTCCGTAATGTTTGAAGAGTACGTCATCAACATCAGAGTTGTCAAGATGGACATAGCGTTCAGTCATTTTAGAACTGCCTGACCATCCATGACGTAATCTCATATGGGTTTCACTCATGAACTTTACAGTTCTAGTTGCCTCTGAATGTCTAAACAAGTTAAGATACACCTTCTTTGACATATTTGCCATTTTGCATCGTCGTGTCACCATCTGGCGTGCAGAGCTGTATGTCATCGGTTGCCCGTACTTTGCCTTGTTGAGGTTTATCCACAAGGGTGCATCAGGGTCATCCTTGAAAGGATGCACGTTAAGCCAAGACGAAAGATTAGGTATTGAATTAACCAGACGGACAGGTCTTGCACCTGTCTTGCCATCCACATGCAATACAATCCCGTGTTGATCAATTTTTACATGCTTTAGTTGCAGATTCAGAATTTCCCCAGGTCTTGTGCCGCTATCATAAAGACAGTCGATAAATGCCCTGTCCCTTGCATTCTCACCGCACGCATACAAAATTCGGGTTTTATCAGATTCTGTAAGCAAGTCTTCTCTTGAGATTTTGTCCTTGACTCGTTTTGTCTTGATGTGTTTTATCTCTGGAGGATCACCAACTTCATCTTGATGTCTAGAGCCAAGTTTGAGCCATCTGAAAAATAGCTTTAGGATCTTTTTGCAATCATGTGTTGTGTGTGTCTCTTGGCCACTTGGAGAATGTTTCTGAATTACCTTAGATATGATTCTCTCAAGGTCTTCTTTTGATGCATCTTTCCAGTTTTTTTCTAATAATCTGCTGAGACCAAGAATTGTCTGCAAATGCTTGTGCTGTACTGCCTTTGATAGAGATTCTGTGATCATTGAATTGTAATATCTCTCAATGATATCGATATTTTCTTGAGACAGTTCTTTTTTGATTAGAATCATGGTTCTGGAAATTCTCTTGTCATAGTCATAAATGCCGATATTTTTTGGATTTGGTGCTTTATCACTCAACGATTCTCTATTGCAATGTAGGGATTTAAAGAGAATTGATGGCGCCCTCGGCGGGATTTGAACACGCGTCTCAGCCGTGACAGGGCCGAATTCTAGACCGGGCTATACTACAAGGGCACAAGTTCTTGGAGTCAAAATGCCAGATTAAAAGTTTCTGTCACAACAAAATCTTTTGTAAAAGACTAAATTATACAATTAAGGCATTTTTTACGAGGGTCTATGGCGCAGCCAGGTAGCGCACCGGACTTTTAATCCGGTTGTCAAGGGTCCGAATCCCTTTAGACCCGCTCTCTATTCTTTATTCATTAAATCATTGCTTTAACTTGCTTTTTCAAATCATCAATACATGCATTAATTTTATTTTCTCTTTTCAATACATCAGATCTGTATTGATTAATTTTTAGAGTTCTATCAGATATCATTCTTTTTTGTTCATCATAGCCTGAAGAACCAAAAGATTTTCGGTCTTTAAGAGATGAAACAACAGTTGTAGAAGATATGATTTTTGAGACTATTTTAGGATCAACTTTTGTGTCAGCCACTGATTTTTTTATTTCAGACAAGGTCAATTTTGAAATAGGTTTTTTTGAATTATGAGCCAATTGAACTAGTACTCCTGAAATTTTATGAGTCACTCTAAATGGGATTCCTTCTTGAACTAATTTTTCTGCAATATCTAACGCAATTAGATTACTAGACTCTGTAACTTTTTTCATTTGTTTTTCATTTACTTTCAAAGTTAGAAGAATTGATTTTAAAATTAATAATGCACTGATAGAAATTTTTGATGTAGACCAAATAGATGATTTAATTTGTTGTAAATCTCGCCCATATCCTGATGCTAGTCCCTTAACAGTTGTTAAAATTGCAGTTAAATTCCCAATAACTTCTGCAGTTTTACCTCGTGTAAGTTCCAAAATATCAGGATTCTTTTTTTGAGGCATTACACTAGATGGAGATGTAAATTCATCTGATAGTTCAATAAATGAAAATTCAGAAGTAGACCAGATTACAAAATCTTCAGAAATTTTACTTAGATTTGTCATTAAAATAGAAATCATTGCCACATATTCTGCCACAAAATCGCGTGTACTAGTTGCATCAATTGAATTTTCAACAAGACCATCAAAACCCAACATCTTTGCAGTACTATGTCTATCAATAGGAATACTTGTTCCTCCAACAGGGCCTGCTCCAAGTGGACTTTGGTTTATTCGTTCAAACGTTCCAAACAATCGTTCAAAATCTCGTGTCAAAGCATCAGCATGAGCTAAAAGATAATGAGAAAATAATCCAGCTTGTGCTTGTTGAAGATGAGTGTATAGTGGCATGATTGTTTTTTGGTGATTTTTAGCCACAGATACAAGAGCTTCAATGGTATCTAAAAGACAATTACAAATGATATTGATATCATCTCTTATTTTCATTCGAATATCTAAGACAACTTGATCGTTTCGAGATCTTGCAGTATGCATTTTTCCTCCACTGGCCATTCCAGCTTTTTTTATCACCAAAGTTTCAATAAGCTCATGAATATCTTCTGCACCAGATGAGGCATCAAATTTTTCATTTTTCAAATTCTCTAAAGCACTCAAAATTTTTTTTGCATCAGTATTTGTTATAATATTTTGTTGAAATAACATCAAAGCGTGAGCTTGACTTCCAAGAATATCATAAAGTGCAATTTCAGAATCATCATTAATTGATGAAACATAATCCAAAGTAATATCACTCAAATCAGTACCAAGACGTGAACGATACATTACCTAAGGTTCTATAATGGTTATATATAGCAACGATGGTTTTCACGACATGAGCCAAGATATCAAACTGATGCGAGTTAAAATATTTGATGAGCTATCAAAGATTGTAGATCCTGAAATTAACACATCAATTGTAGAATTAGAATTAATTGATGAAGTCGATATCAACGACAGTAATGTCAAAGTGGATTTACATCTTACAAGTCCATTCTGTCCAGCAGTATTTGGTTTTAAAATTTGCCAAGATGTACACGATAATCTTTTGAAAGTAGATGGTGTAAAAGATGTTAAAGTTAATGTCTCAAATCATTTCATGGCTGAACAGATTAACAATCAAGTAAACAATAGCCCAAATCCAAAAAAACTAGGTTAACTTCTAAAACCTAGCATATATCCTCTAAGTAGTTGAATTCCCATAGCAGGATCAACTCCTTTTGGACATACTTGACTACAAGAGCCAGCAAAATGACATCGCCAAATACCATGAGAGTCATCAATTATTTTTAATCTAGAATCTTTTCCCTTATCTCTACTATCTGCAACATATCGATATGCTTGAGCTAATGCTTGAGGTCCAACAAATGATGAATCAGTTGCCATGGTAGGACATGCAGAATTACACAAACCACATTTGATACAATTTGCAAATTGAATGTATTGTTCTACTTCTTCAGGAGTTTGTAAGAATTCTTTTTCGTCAGAGACCAGTTCTGTATCATCTCTAATTAGGTATGGTTTAATTTTTTGATGAGAATCAAATAATTTTTCAAACTTTACTGTTAAATCACGAATTACTGGAAAATTATTCATCGGTTCAACGGTGACAACATTAGAATCTAATTCGCTAATTTTTGTAAAACATGCCAATCTAGGTTTTCCATTAATTATCATTCCACATGAACCACATGTAGCTTGTCTACAAGAATAGCGTACTGCAACAGAATGATCAAAGTGTTTTTTGACATCAAGGATTGCTTCTAGAACAGTTGTCCATTTTTCATATTTGACATTAAATTCCATAAATTGACTTGATTCATCATGTTCAGGATTAAATCTTGAAATTTTAAGAGTAATAGATTTTGCCGTTGATGATTGTTCATTTGAAATACTAGAAACTTGAGCCATTCCTATACCATCCCCATGTTTGTCATAATAATTGTTCTTGAGCCATATGCTATTAACCCAATCATTCCAACAAGGCAACCATAAGAGACAGTTTTTTCATACAGTCTTCCTTGTTTTAATTCAAGTAAAATCACCCTTAATCCATTAAATCCATGAACAGCAAGTAGAACTAGAATTATTTCCAACATTATTGCATATGGAACAAATTTGTAATTAGCTAAGACATTTTCATATTCTAATGATTCTGCATATCCCATAGTAAGACGCATCAAAATGTGAACTGCCACTAAGGCTACGGCTGCCAAAGCAGTCCCATAGTGGATTTTCATTATTGTACTTTCTCTCATTTTATTCACCAAACATTACCGCTAGACCATACATCATTGCAACTGCTGCAAGAACTATTGCAGAATAAATTCCAATTTTATGTCTATAATTTTGTGATGCTGGATCATATGGATAATCAGGTCTTGCAGGTTTTCCTACACCTACTCCACCATGGCCCAACATTACTCTAACTCCATTTACAGTATGAAATACACACATTGCAATTACAATAGACATTACGATATGACCTTCAGTACCAGAGATGAGTTCCATGAAATCATCCCAGCCAACCTGACCTCGTAAAATATTACTGGTTTCATAAATATGACCTATAAAATATGCCAATAATCCCAATCCACTTAATCTCATTAACAAATATGCTACTCGTTCAATTCCATATCTACGAGGATTGATCATCCCTCCAACACCTTCTCTGTGTTCATCGTTTGCCATCTAGTACTTCCTCTCCACTGGCTGGTACTTAGTAATTGTTACTGGATGTGTTTTCATTATTGGTTCATTTGGATCATAGTAAGCAAGGGTGTGATGTAAAAAGTTGACATCATCTCGTTTTGGGTAATCAGTTCTTGAATGTGCTCCACGAGATTCTTTTCTGTTTATTGCACCGAGTAAAACAATCTCAGCTACTCTAAACATAGAGTCAAGTTCCATCACGTTTGCAAAATTGGTGTTGTATTCTTTTGCTTTATCATCGACGTGTTTCCAAGTCTGTTTCTTTAAATCTCGAATTATTTTAAGACCTTCAATTAGGTTAGTTTCATTTTTGTAAACATATGCTTTATCATTCATTGTATCAGTTAGTTGTTGCCTAATTTCATATGGATTAACATCTCCATTCCCTCTAAAGATTCCATCATAGATTCTCTTTTCTTCAGCAGCTACAAGATGATGAGGCCATGGATTTGTGGATTCATTCTTTTGGATATAATCAATTGCTAATTCGCCTGTAATTTTACCCCAAACAATACATTCAGAAGTTGAATTTGCGCCTAAACGATTAGAACCATGGACACTGTTACATGCAGCCTCTCCAGCAGCCCAAACTCCTTGAATTTCAGTTGCACCATCAATGTCAGTATGAAGTCCACCCATCATGTAATGGCATACTGGTCTAATGTCAAGCAAATCCTTTGCAGGATCTTGACCTGAAAATTTAATTGATATTTCTCTAATTCCACCTAATTTCTCTTTAATTTTTTCATCTCCAAGATGTCGTAAATCAAGTTTCATACAATCTACACCAGTTTCATGTTTGAATCCTCTACCTTCTTGAATTTCAGTCATTATTGATCTTGATACAATATCACGTGGAGCTAATTCCATTTTACCAGCTGCATATGTTTTCATAAATCGTTCACCTTTGTTGTTAAGAAGATAACCACCCTCACCTCTTGCACCTTCAGTAATTAGAATACCAGAAGGTAAAATTCCAGTTGGATGGAATTGGACAAATTCCATATCCTTGAGTGCCATACCAGCACGCAATCCCATATCCAAACCATCAGGGGTCGAAGAAAGGGCATAAGTAGAAAAGCTGTATAATCTTCCAGCCCCACCAGTTGCAATGATGAGAGCTTTTCCTTTGATTGTGTAAAATGTACCAGAACTTAATTCAATTGCAGTAACACCCATGAATCGTTTTCCATCATGAATTATTGATGTGACAAACCATTCGTTAAGATATTCAATATTTTCAAATTTTAGACATGTATCATACAAAGTTTGCATTTCAAAGAAACCAACTTTATCAGATGCATATGTTGCTCTAGGGAAACTGTATCCACCAAAGTTTCGTTGATCAATTCTACCATCATCTCGTCTTGACCATGGCATTCCCCAATGATCTAATTGATGAATTTCCTGGGGCATTTCAACACAAAGTCTTTCAGCAACATCTTGGTCTGCAAGAAAATCACTTCCTTTTACAGTGTCATAAATATGAGATTCAATTGTGTCACCTTCATCTTCAAAAAGAACTGCTGCAGTTCCGCCTTCTGCTGAAACTGAATGTGAACGCATAACTTGAACTTTAGAAACAATTCCAATTTTGAGATGAGGGCCTTTTTTGGCTGCAGCAATTGCAGCACGTAAACCGGCTAAACCAGAACCACAAATAATTAAATCAAATTCTAGAGAATCTACCATTTTTCAGTCAAACTTGCTTTGTACAGGATAAATATGTAGTAATTGGCAGGCATGATCCAAAATATTAAAATATATCACTAGTGATATCACTAGTGATGATTTCTGAGTGGTTTCAAAGGGTAGGAAGCTCAGTCCCTAGAGGATTTTCAAGATATTTCATTTTAGAATTATTGAAAAAAACTCCACATACAGGGAAAGAGATTATCGATTATGCAGTTGAACAAAGTAATGGTATTTGGAAACCATCACCGGGATTAATTTATCCTTTGTTGGGTAGATTGCTAGATGAAGGATTAATTGAAGAAACAAAGGATGGGAAATATCAATTAACACAAAAAGGGAAAGATACTGCAGAAGACGTAGACAAAGTAAACGACATTGTTAAAAAACAACTTGAGGTTTTATTTCGATTAGGAAATGTTGGAAGATTTGTTGCTTTAGATCTACTAGAAAAGATTGCTGCAATGGGATCTATACTAAGTTCTAATTTTGCCAACATGACAGAGGATGAGACCAAAAAATACAAGCAATTTCTAGAATCAGAATTAAAAAAAGTTCAAGAAAAAGAAGTAAAGAAAAAAAGTAAAAAGATTAAGATTGAATAATCACAGAATGTTTTGATTCTACTTTATCATCCATTTATTAAAATCATAAATAATTCAGAAATAGAACACAATTATGAAAAGTTTGAAAAATATGTTAAAATCAAAAAAACCACTTGTTATCCCAGGGGTCTATGATGCTTTAGGTGCTAAAATTGCTCAAAAAGTAGGATTTGATGCAATGTTTCAAACAGGATATGGGACATCTGCCACATTATTTGGAATGCCAGATTATGGATTTATCGGTGCCACTGAAACTGTAGATAATGCCAGAAGAATATGTAGAGCAGTACAGGTTCCTGTAATTGTTGATTCAGATACGGGATATGGGAATGCACTTAGCGTTTGGAAATTAGTAAAAGAATTAGAATCAGCAGGAGCATCTGGTATATTCTTAGAGGATCAACGGTGGCCTAAACGATGTGGCCACATGCAAGGAAAAGAAGTAGTTTCTCAAGAAGAATATACAGAGAAATTATCTGCTGCAATTGATGCAAGAGAAAGTAAAAATTTCATCATTGTTGCCAGAACTGATGCAAGAGCAACTGAAGGATTAGATGAAGCAATTGAACGTGGAAAACAAAACAAGAAAACAGGTGCAGATGCTGTATTTGTAGAAGCACCAAGATCAATTGATGAAATGAAGAAGATTGGAAAAGAAATCAACGCCCCACTTGTTGCAAATATGATAGAAGGTGGAGCGACTCCATTAAGTTCAGCAGAATTATTAAGCAAAATAGGGTTTAACATCATTCTCTATCCATTGTCTGTTTTGTATGCAAATACATTTGCAACAATGAATATCCTAACTGAATTAAAAAAGTCAGGCAATACTTCAAAGTATAAACAAAAAGTTGTTAATTTTAATCAGTTTAATGACTTGGTTGAACTTCCAAAGTTTAGAAAAATGGAAAAAAAGTACAAAAGATCAAAGAAATAATAAAATAAAAAATTTCAAGTAAAGTACAACTAGCTTGTATTTCGCTTTACTTCAATTTCTATTGTTGAAACGTTTCTTGTTCTACCGTCTTGAGACTCTAATGATTCGGAGCCAATTTTGATTTCTCCGATAGTGTAGCCTGCATTTTCTGTCTTTCTAGCAATGATTTGAGCTACATCTACAGCACGACCTATGCTGAGTCCTCTAGCTTTGATGCTGACGGCAGGTAAGTTTGCCAATTGAATTAGCGTTGATGTTACATATGCCATCAATGGTTTCTTACCAATGAATACGGTGTCTCGGGTTTCATTTGACATGCAAAATTTGATATTTTAGGATAATTTAAAGCTAAAAGGGGATTTTCAAAATAAATGAAAAAAAATTGAAAAATTTGAACCATTATTAACTAGAAAGAGGGAATTTAGTCAGAACTTGGAAAATATTTCAAAAGTTTTAGAATTTGGAAACAGTAAAGAAAAAATCAAAATTTTGGAGACTTTGGATAATGAAGATAATCCCAATCTATTAGAAAAAATAATTTCAAAATTAGATGATGATGATCTTGCAGTTAGAGGTGAAGCATTTAGTTCATTATTATTAAATAAAAATAAAATTTCAAATTTTTTGATCAATAATTTAAGTACTGCAAATAAAAACATTAGAGGTTTTGTATCACTAGTATTAGCAAATAGAAATGAAACATCAGCAATACCTGAAATAATTAAACTTGTAAACGATGAACGTTCTATGGTCAGATCATGTGCTCTTGGAGCATTAGGTCATCTAAAAGCAATTGTAGCTAAAGAGATTTTTCTTGAAGCGTTGTTAGATTCCAACATAGAAGTGAAGAAAAGTGCGCTCCAAGCAATAATTAACTTGAAAATTGGATTATCAGAAGAAAGAATCAAGGATATTTTAAAAGAAAAAGATCCAGAAATTGAAAAAATGATTTCATCTGTAATAAAAAAATAAATGGACCGGAAGGGATTTGAACCCTCGATCCCATGCATGCCATGCACATATCCTACCGGACTAGACGACCGGCCCAATAATCAGAAATCTGATTGAAATAAGTTTTACAAATTGGTTATTAACGTTTAGCGGTCAATTAGAAAATCGGGTTATAAAATTAACACAATATATTTAACCGTGCAAATACTGATTCAATCGTTATGGTCGTAGATAACAAAGCAACTGTCACTTATGTCCAATTATTAAAAGAAGATCTTGTAATTATTAGAATAGTTCCAAAAGATGGACCTGTTCCAGAATACCAAGCAGGTCAATTCATCACTTTAGGATTACCAAATCCTGTGGAAAATGGAAAAATTGTTAGACGTGCATATTCAATCGCATCACATCCAGAAAATAGGGACTATATTGAATTAGTTATCAGATGGGTTAGAAAACCACTTCCAGGTAGATTAACTACTCAAATATTCAATGTAAAAGAAGGAGATGAAATTCTTTGGTTAAAACCAACAGGTAGAGCCTTACTAATTAATGAAGAATTAGCAAACGGAGAAAAAGATAACCGTAGAATTGTTTGTATTGGTGGAGGAACAGGTCTTGCACCATTTGTAAGTTTTGCACAACATCTTCACGATACTGAAGATAAACGTGAAATCATAGTTTTACATGGTGCCAGTTATGTTGATGAATTAAGTTACAAAGATTTGCTAACTAATCTTGAAAATGAAAGTATCGCTAAAGGAAAAGATCAATGGAATTTCAGATACCGAGCTGCAATTAGTAGACCACAAGAATGGTTTAACAGATCATGGGCAGGTCAAGTTGGTAGAGTTGAAACATTCCTAAGACCAAGAGATAATGGAGTTTCACCATTAGAAGAATTAATTGATGATAAAATAACTAAAGAAAATACAATTTTCTATGTTTGTGGATGGCAAGGAACCATTGATGGGGTAATGGATTTCTTAAATCCTAAAGGCTTTGTCACGGACCATGAAAAACGTGAAGATGGAAGCTTTGAAGTTAAATACGAATCATACGGATAAAACTTTTTTAAATTTAATCATTGAAATATGAGAATTATTTACGTGATGTAATTGATTACGGCACTATATCTTGCACATCTAAATCCAGTAACGAATGCACATGTTGAAATAATTAAAGAATTAAAAAAACAGGCAGATGTAGTTAAAGTAATGCCTGTAGTCTTCAAGGACGAAGACAGAGAAATAAACAGCAAGAGTTTTCCATTTGATTTTAAAACTAGAAAAAAAATGCTTGAATCTATTTTTGGAGATTCAATCAAAATAACTGATGATTACGCATTTCAAGCACCATTCAAAAAATATCTCCCACCACTGATAAGAAGGAAATCATGGAAATTAAGAAAACAAATTCTTGATGGAGTTGAAGGTGATTATTTTTCATATACCGGTGACAAGGCAGAAGGTTACATGTTGAAAATGTACAGATTAAGACCAAAAATTGGTGAACGTAAAGCACTCTCAGCAACATCAGTTAAAGAAAAACTGTATGATGTAGTACTAGGAAAAAAATCTGCATGGAAAGAAGATGTTCCTGAAGAGATAGTCAAAATTATTGATGAAGAATGGAAGACTGTTGAAAAATTTGCAAAAGAAGAAGATCAAACTACACGGATTGTAGGAATGAAATTTCCTAAAGAAGGGTATTCATAATAAGTAGAGATTAATACACTCATGATAGAATTTTTCCATGGCAATTCCTCTTTCAAAATATGTTTGGTTTGATGGAAAATATGTCCCTACAGAAAAAGCACAAGTTCCAATTACAACACATGCAATTCATTATGGGACATCAATATTTGAAGGAATTAGAGCATACTGGAATGGGAAAAATCTCAATGTGTTCAGATTAGATGAACATGTAAAGCGATTTAGAAGATCAGGGCAATTTTATAATATTTCACTTAATTTTTCAGATGATGAGATTACTAATGCAATAATTGGAATTTGTAAAAAAAATAAGATAAAAAAATCATGTTACATAAGACCATTTTACTTTGTAGGTGATTACGGAATTAATCTTCATGTTACTGAAAAAGCACCAACAAATGTTGCAATCTTTACTTTTCCTTTTGGGGATTTGTTTAGCAAAAATGGAATTACAGCAGGAGTTGTATCTTGGAGGAAATTCTCAGACATGTCAACCCCACCTCAAGCCAAAATGGGAGGAAATTATCTAAATTCTATCATTGCCACACAGGAAGCAAAACGAAATGGGTTTGATGAGGCAATTTTACTTGATCATAATGGAAATGTCAGTGAAGCCCCAGGTGAGAATATTTTCATTGTTAGAAATGGTCAATTGATCACTCCTTCGCTTGCATCATCAGCACTTGAAGGAATTACTCGTGATGCAATTATCAAAATTGCAAAAGATTTGGATATCGATATGATTGAGCGAGAGGTCACAAGAAGTGAATTGATCATATCAGAAGAAATTTTCCTAACTGGAACTGCAGCTGAAATTACACCAATCATTAAAATGGATTCAAAACAAATTGGAAATGGTAAACCTGGAGACATTACTAAAAAAATGATGGAAATGTATACAGAGATAGTAATGAACAAAAATGATGATTACACTCATTGGTTAACTGAGGTGTATTAGATGAAAATTATTCAAATTGGAACAGGTGGATGGGGAAAGAACCATACAAGAATTTTATCACAATTAGGAGTACTAGTAGCTGTGTGTGATTCAGATTCTCAAAAAAGTAAAGAATATGGAGAAAAGTATTCTGTTAATCACTATACATCATTAGATGAATTATTATCTAAAGAGGAATTTGATGGTGCATTTGTGGTAACTCCCACATCAACTCATACTGTAATTACACAAAAATTGTTAGAAGCAAAAAAACATGTCTTTGTTGAAAAACCAATGACATACAAATCTGAAGATGGACAAAATCTTGTTAAAATTGCAGAAAAAAATAAAGTCATTCTAACATGTGGATATATTGAAAGATTCAATCCCGCAGTTGACGTAGTTAAAAAAATGGTTAAAGAGAAAAAATATGGCGATTTGGTAATGCTTGAATTTCACAGAGAAAATAGAATGCCTCTGCACATCAAAGATGTGGGAATTATTTATGACACATCAGTTCACGATATTGATACTGCAAACTGGTTATTTGATGAAATGCCTCAAGTAGTATTTGCCAGAGCAGGAAAAATAAAACATGAACATGAAGACTTCACAAGTATCATGTTAGGATACAAAAATGATAAAGTTGCAATCATCACATCCAATTGGATAACCCCTAAAAAATTAAGAAAATTTAATGCCGTTTGTACAGATGCAATTATTTCATCTGATTTCATCACCCAAGAAATTGTTGTAGAAAAAGATGAAGATTCAGAAACCATACAAAATGAAAAACAAGAACCATTGTTATTAGAAATTCAAAGTTTTCTTGGAGTAATTGAAGGGAAAAACAACCAGATAGTAAAATCTCAGGAGGCAGTAAATGTAACAAAAATTGCCGAAGCTGCACTTTTATCTAGTCAAAAGGGAATCCCCATCTATCTGGATCTAAAATGAACAAAACTATGATGGATATTTTGGCTTGTCCTATTGACAAAACACATCCTTTAGAATTATTTGAAATAAAGGAAAAAAACAATGTTATTTTAGATGGGGTAATTTTTTGCCCAAAATGCTCTAGATTTTACCCAATAATTGAAGAGATTCCAATAATGTTACCAGATGAACTTCGAGATAAGAAACAAGAAATAGAATTTCTGAAAAAATTTAAGGATAAATTACCTGAAAAAATTATTACAAAGGCAAACCCATGGCACTTGTGAGATAATGGTTACTAATTTTATTTCAGAGAAAGCAAAGATTGGTGAAAATGTTCAGATTTGGCATTTTTCATATGTAGGAGATAATGTAGAAATTGGAGATAATGTCAAAATTGGTTCTTTAGCACATGTTGATTATGATGTAAAGATTGGTGAAAATACCAAAATCGAAGGTCAAGCATACATACCACCACTTTCAAGAATTGGAAAAAATGTATTCATCGGCCCTGCAGCAGTATTAACAAATGATCCTTATCCAATGTGTAATAAAATGATAGGAGTGACAATTGAAGATAATGCAATTATTGGTGCACGTGCAGTAATCAAAGCAGGTGTCACCGTAGGAAAAAATAGTGTTGTTGCAATGGGAGCAGTTGTGACAAAAGATGTTCCTGAAAATACAGTAGTGATAGGATCTCCTGCTTCAATTAGATACAGTAGAGACGAATATGACAAGAAACAAAGACAGTGGAAAGAAAGTTAAAGTTTAATTTCTTTTCTGAATATCCAATTCTTCATCTTTGATAAAATTAAAACCCAAATTACAACCAGAACTAATGCAATAACAGCTTTAATCACAGATGCAATAAACCAATTAAGTTCACCAAATCCTGAAATTGTAATTGGTCCTAGAATAATAACTATAATTCCGCCACCTACAATTATCAGCCCCCACATTGCAAACAAGAAAACAAAAAGCCCAGATTTCAAAGGGATACTCCCATCATAAATGCAGTAATTACTGCTAAAATTCCTGAAAATATTGTTAGTTTAAAAATTACCAATCCTACATTTTTTTCAGACATTGGTCCACCTGCAAGAATCAGTCTAACCAAAGTAACCGGGGCCTTTTTATCATCAGTTGCTTTTAGTAGAAAATCTTCAGTATTCTCTACAGGCTTTCCCTTAATTTGCCTGTGCTCTACTACTCGTTTTACGCTCGATAGGAACAAAAATGAGTTGATTACTGCAGGTAAAAGTGCAATCGCTGCAATTATTTCAACGCCACCTACAATTGCAATTGCACCATACATTGCACCCAAGGTTAATGCGCCAGAATCTCCTGGAAAAATTTTACTTGGGATTTTATGATATTTGTAAAATGCTAATGAAACAAACCCAAGAGGTAAACTTACAATTGCAATTTCGTAATTTTGTATAATGAATAAACAAATAGACAACGAGAAACTGGCAATTACCATAAACCCACTTGCAACACCGTTTAGAACATCAATAGAATTAATTGTGTTTCCAGTAATTGGGATCATGAATATAATTAATACAAGGTATAGTGCAGGAATTTGCACTGTTCCAAATAATGGAAATGCAAGATTAGTATCATATGCACCAAGTGCAATGATTGGAATTACAGCAATTGCTAGTGCCAATGGCTTAAACCATCCACCCATTACTTTTCTATCATCAACATATCCGATAACACATGCAGCTGATGTTGTAATTAGTATAGCAAGAATTTCATTCATTTGTAAAAATGCATAAAGAACTAATTCAGATGCAATAATTCCTGCAAGAATTGCAGGACCACCAGGTCTTACTACCATTACATCTTCTTTTTTATTCATATCTTTTACTGCAAAATTTCTTTTTTCTAAAATTTTGATTAAAGGAGGAGTCATAAGAAATACTACAAAGAATGCAACAATGCAAGAAATTATTGCTGGAATCAGTAAATCAATCAATTATCTAACCTTTCGTAACTCTGCCTTTATGTTATCCGCAATGGTTGAACCAATTTTATCAAATTCTGCTAATTTATTCACAGAAATTTTTCTCAAATCATCCAGATTCTTGATACCATGTTTGAATAGAATTCTAGCTCTGACCCTTCCAATGCCCTTAACTCTGACTAAATCAAGCAGTTCCTCTCTAATTCCATAAACTATTCTATTTCTCAAATCACTTAATTCTTCAAGTAAATCTGCCCTCTCAACGTGCTTGGAAATCTCCCTAAGACAATAAGATAGCCAATTTGCATTCTCAGTCATTCTATGCATATCCCCAGACTCAATTCCGAGGCTATCTGAGAGAGATAATTCAGTAGATTCAGTAATCCAAGATTGTAATGCCAAAAGACTTCTTGAACAATCATACTCAGATATTGGTTCTAAAAGTTGTGATGAATTATTATCAATCATCAAACTTGCAGTTTCGTAATCTTTCTGTCGTAAGGAGAACTTTGGAAAAAATTCTTCACAATTTGTGATCATGTGCAAAAATCCAAAAGTATGTTTTCTTTCTTGAGATACATTTTCAATTGAATCTCTAAAGTATGTTGCAGTTAGTGGATCAATATACAACATTGATGTCTTTTTTCCAAATTCAGTAGCTGCATATCTTTCACCTTTTTTAATAATCAAAAACTTACTTGCAAGAAAACGTAATGAAATATCAATTGCAAATTTAATTGTCGGTTTTCTTGATTGTAGTCCGCCCAATGTTTGTAAAAAAAATTCTAAAATCTCTTCTTTTTTAATTCCCGGATGTGTGACTATAACACTTAGAATATGAGTTCGTAAAGATTTATCATCTGTAATTTTAGATACGATTGCTTCAGGTTCTCCGTTAATGTAATATTCTATTAGATCTTCTACATTGCCATTTCCAACAATAATTGATTCTCCATAATCATCGTATTGGGGTCTTCCAGCTCTGCCACAAAGTTGCTTGTATTCTAAAATACTAATTGGTCTATTAGCACCTACTTTGGCATTATACCTGTTAATGTTTGATATAACAACTCGTCTTGCTGGAAGATTAACACCAGCAGCTAAAGTTGGAGTAGATGATAAAAGTTTGATTGTTCCTTTACGAAATTCTGCCTCTATAGTTTCTCTGCATTTTTGATTTAGTCCTGCATGATGAAATGCAACTCCTTTTTTTACTAATAATGCCAATGTCTTGACTAGTTCAGTATGTTCATTTTCTGATAGAAGTTTTTTTGATGTCTTTTCTAATTCTGTAATTTCTTTTTTTTCTAATATTTGAAAAATTGCATCTGCTGCTTTTGTTGCAAGAGATTTTGAGCGAGTTCTAGTCTCAGCAAATACTAGGGATTGTCCTCCCTGATGTACTGATTGGACGCCTAAATCAATAGGGGTTCCCATTAAACTACGCTCAACTTCAAAGGTTTTACCATCACTCATTGTAACTTGACCTCCGTCACATACTCCTTCAGAAAGTGGAACTGGCCTCCAATCATTTTTTACTAATTTACATTCAAGCCAGTCTGCAATCTCATCTGAATTTGTAATCGTTGCACTAAGACCTACAATCTGAGGTTTTGTTTCTAATAGTTTGAGTTGTGTAAGAATCATCTCAAGTGTCGGACCCCGATTCTCATCTCCAATCAAATGGACTTCATCAGAAATGACTAATCCAATTTCATCAACCCATTCAGCACCATGTCTAATTATAGAATCCATTTTTTCATTTGTTAAAATCAAAACATTGCTTTTTTCCAAGTTTTTTTCAATATTTTCAAAGTCACCTGTAGATATTGCAACCTTTATTTTGTTTCCTAGAGCGATTTTTTCCAATTTTTTAAATTCTGTAAACTTTTCAGCAGCTAGTGCACGTAATGGGCTAAGGTAGATCACCTTCCCTTTGTTTTTAGCCAGATAACTCAACATTGCAAGCATTGCAATCAAAGTTTTTCCGCTGGCAGTAGGAGCGGATACTAGAATGCTTTGTCCATCAAGTAATCCAGACTTTACACTATCAGCTTGTGGAGGATATAATTTTGTAAAACCTTGTGATTTTAGAAATTCAATTGCTGATTCTGAAAGTTTTAGTTTATCTATATTCATACTCGGTTATAGTGACCGGGTTTTGATTCATAAATAGATGCTTCTCTGAGCATTCTTCTAATGTAATTTCTTGCCTCTTCTTCAGTGAATTTTTCACTCTTTTCTAATTCTTTTACAAACGTCTTCTCTTCAACTGGAACTTTGTTATCTCCTTCAAGACCCTTGAGAACATCCATGAATAATTGCATCTTGGAAACCTCACTTCTTGGTTTTCCTTGTAACACACCAAGATCGACTTTACCAGTATTAACATCGACTCCTGCATCTTGAAGCATACTCTGAATTAGGAAGATTGCACGATCAGCATCTTCTTCATCTACCTGATCTTTCATGAGTAATCTCGCTCTGGCAGTTGAAAGTCTGATAATTCCTTCTAATTGTCTAGGAGTAACTGTAATCATCTCTTCTGATTCTACATTTCTCATTTGGAGATAATAATCAAGGATTTTAGCCTCAGCTTCAGGTGTTAATTCAGGTTCTCCACGTTTTGCATATGATAGATATTTTGTTAGTAAATCAACTTCAATGACAGATTTTTTGTCTGTTCCTTGTGCAGAGTTTCTTCGAATAATGTGTTTTGCAATCATCATATCTCTTTCTTTAGTTGGAATATCTCGAACTACAAAGATCAAGTCAAATCTTGTAAGCAAAGGAATTGGTAAGTTAACATTTTCTGTAATATTTTTGAAAGGATCATATTTTCCATACATAGGGTTTGCTGCAGCCAATATTGAAGTTCTAGCATTCAGGGTAGCTACAATACCACCTTTTGCAATACTTGCAGACTGTTGTTCCATAACTTCGTGCAATGCACTTCTGTCTTCAGGTTTCATTTTGTCAAATTCGTCTATACTTACAAGACCTTGATCACCTAGTACAACTGCACCAGCTTCTAACATCATAATTCCAGTTTTATCTCGAACTACTGCAGCTGTAAGACCTGCAGCTGTAGAGCCTCTACCAGAAGTATACAAACCTCGGGGTGCAATTCTTGCACAAAACTTCAACATTTCAGATTTTGCAGTACCTGGATCTCCAACTAGAAATACGTTAATGTCTCCTCTAATCTTACTTCCATCACCAAGTAATCTTTGGTTAGAACCAACAATTAGCAATAGAATAGCTTCTTTGATTAATGCTTGACCTTGGATATGTGGTGCAAATGAATCAATCAATCTTTGATAAACATCGGAGCTTTGACTAAGAGATTTGATTAGTTTTTCTTCTTCAGGTGAAATTTCTTCTCTACCAATTTTTCTGTCAGTTTTAGAACCACGTCCACTTAAAAATTCAATATTATTTCCTTCAATTCTTAATCTATACAATCCACTATGGCCTCTCTGAACTCCTGCAACTGATTCCTGCTCAACTCGCACTACACCAGTTAGAATGATTCTATCTCCAGGTCTTGAATTATCTACCAAATCCTGCCTAGTTGTGACATCAATATAGTGAGGTAATTGTCCAGGAGGTAAATCTTCAGGAAGTTCTTGTAATCTTAAAATTTGAAAATCGATAAACTTGCTTGCTTCAGGCTTTAACTCAAAGTCTCTATGTTTGCAACTAGGATTATCACAGACAATTGGCATTTTAACATCCATACCCTTTAGTTGAATTATTTTAGTTGGATGTTCATCAGGACATACAAAGACTAATTCTTTTGCAAGAGGTTTAACTTCAGATGCTCTTACCACCATTCCTGAAACACTTGTAATCTTTCCAATAGTTTCAGCAGTGATTTGTCTTAGACTTCTCTCTAATGGGAAATTAATTAATCTAACACGAACTTCATCTTTAATTTTTTCTGCATATTCAGGAAATCTTGTTTGAAGTGCTTCTTTTATTGCCCTTCCAAATGCTTCAAACAATCTATCAGGATTTTGAGAAAATATAATTTCAATTTGTGGTTCTATCACCAAATCATTGTAATCAACTATGATAAATTTTGCATTTTTTGGCATCATCTCGTCGATTGCATCTACATACTTGTAGTTGCCATTTCTATCCTTGAATCGAGTTAAGAATTCTTTTACTTTATCTGATAAAGCAGAATCTGTAAATGTGCTAGCTTGAGCCATGCTCATTTCGTTCTCCTCTTATCTGCTTTTCAAACTCTACACTGTTTTCATGAATTGTTTTGTAAAAGATACTTTCCTCAACAGTTAGTTTGTTGTATAGTTCTGAATTGAGTTTCATAGAATCTGCAATCTTTACTAGCTTACCCCTTCTCATTCTAAATAATTCTAACATCATACTTTCAACTTTATCAAAATCATCATGGTTTAGTTCCTTCATTGATTCTTTCAATTTTATGTAAAAGTGAGGATCAAGTGTAGAGATTTGATATTCGCCAACCATTTTTTCTTTTGACAAGGCTTGTTTTAGTTGTGTAATCATATCTGGAGAATTTACCGTCCCTATTTTATTCTCTGAAAGAATTTTTCCTATCCATTGAGGCATGTTGTTTGTATCGCCTTGAGTACCCTCAATTTTCATACCTGCAACATTATACTTGAAATCTTGATTAATCGTAACTTTAGCATCCTTTAGGCGATATCCAATTGAATGTACTTTTTCTACTTTATCTATTTCCATTTGAGATCACTTTTTCTTATTTAGATCCACAAGTACCGGATCGATCAATTCTGTTAACAATTTAGTGAGATCAATTGATCCTAATTAATTCCAGGCTGATCGCATGTAATTATGCTAAATTTGATTTTAATATGATGCATAAGACAATAACCAATTCGGATTTATTAATGGGATTTAGTCTTTGATACTCATGACTGCAACTGGGATGTGGGTAGAAAAATATCGACCAATGAAACTTTCAGAAGTTGTAAACCAAACAGAAATCATTGGCAGTCTTGAAGCTTTAATCAAAGATCCAACAGATATGCCACACTTGATGTTTTCAGGTTCTGCAGGTGTTGGAAAAACAACAGTTGCATTATGTATTGCAAGACAGATTTTAGGAGATTATTCTAAAGACTACACATTAGAGCTAAATGCATCTGATGAGAGAGGAATAGGAATGGTCAGAGAGAAAGTAAAGAAATTCTCAAGATTTGCAGGAATGGCTGAAGTTCCATTCAAAATTATTATTTTAGATGAAGCCGATGAGATGACAAATGATGCACAAACAGCTCTAAGACGAATTATAGAAGATACTGCAAAAATATGCAGATTTATTTTCATTGCAAATAATATTTCAAAAATTATAGACCCAATTCAGAGTAGGTGTGCCACCTTCAAATTTACATCAATTCCTGAAGCAGATATAATTGAAAGACTAGAAGAAATTGCTAAAAAAGAGAAAGTAAAAGTGGACAAAAAAGGTCTCAAAGCAATTTACGATTATTCTGAAGGAGATTTGAGACATGCAATTAACTTAATGCAAGCAACAGCAAGTCTTGGCGGAATTACAGAAGAGAATGTAATATCTTCAGCAGGTTTGACAAAGACTTCTGATGTTGATGAAGTTCTAAAAATTGCATTGTCTGGAAAAGTTCCCGAAGCCAGAGAAAAAATGATAGAGTTAATCAAAGTTTATGGAATGTCAGAATCTGATTTTCTAAAATACATCAACTCTGCAGTATTCAAATCAAAACATGAAAAATTAGCAGATATTTTAGAGATAATTGCTAAGTATGATTATAGAGTTCTAGTAGGAGCAAATTCTGAAATTCAATTATCTGCAATGTTAGCAGAATTAGCTAAAGTAGAAAATTAAAAACGCAGAGAGGGGGATTTGAACCCCCGTGTCCTTGCGAACACAGGCTTTCAAGGCCCGCGCCCTACCGGGCTAGGCGACCTCTGCAAAAAATCTTGGAGAAAAGCGGTTAAAATTTGTTGATGTAAAATAGAAAAATAAGAAAAAAGAAAAATTTTCTTTAATCGTGTGCGTGAGGTCCGCCACCACTTGATGGCATTTTAACGTATGTTCCTGCTGCCTTCTCATGCCATTCTTGATTTGATGATTCAATTCGAATAGCTCCTTCAGGACAGATTTCTTGACATGCCATACAAACTGTACAATCATGTTCTCTGATTGGTTGTGATTTGTCTGTATAATCTAATCTTTCATCTTGTTCTGTTTTACCAGTACCTTCAAAAGTTTCTCCCATACATTTGTCTGCTGGAATATCTTTTTCAGTTCTGTACCATTGGAAGGTTTGAACAGGACATACACTCATGCATGAACCGGCTGCAACACATGAATCCCAATCGACTGCAACAGTAGTACCATGAATTCCTAGAGGAACTTGTGTTTCTCCTCTTGCTTCATAGGCTGCTTTTACATCGTCGTTTGAGAATGCTGCACCATCGGATCTTCCGTCACCCCAGATAAAATGAAGATTTTCACCATCTGAATGACTTGTTTTTCCTTTTGGCTTTACGTCATTATGACAAAAGTCTTCAGGAATTTGTAGATCTACCATAATATCATACTTGTAGAATATTATTTAAAGCTAGAGAAAATTAGTTGGGACTAAATTCAAAAATAATATAAAAATTAAAAATTTTTAGGTTTAGATTCTAGATATTACAAAGTTTTTGCAGCACTTTCGTGTTTTTCAACATTTGATTGATCTACCTTAATAGCTGCTGGTGGACACACTGAGACACAAGCCATACACCAAATACAATCATGTTCTCTGATTGGATCTGCTTTATCTGTAAGGTCTTTGCGCTCGTCTTTTACATCACTGCCAGTACCTGCAAAGGTTTGACCAACTACATCTTTTGCTGGAATATCTTTTTCGGTTCTGTACCATTGAAATACTTGTACAGGACAAGCTTCAATGCAAGCACCATCTGCAACACAAGAATCCCAATCTACTGCAACCATTGTACCGCTGACACCAAGAGGAACTTGTTCTTCGCCTCTTGCTGCATATGCTGCAACAACGTCTGCATCTGCTAATGTTTCAGGTTGTGAACCATCAGTGTTTTTGGTTTTACCTGGACCCCACATGATATGGAAATTTCCATCATCGAGGTTAATTTTTCCAAGTGGCTTTAGGCCTTCAGGGAAATTTTCTGCTATTGGCATGATACAATTTTCTAGTAGTTATTATTTAAAGCTAGATAGCTGTTTTTCTAACAGGCAAGTGAAGGATCGATCAATTAGGAACGAAAAATTTCCTTACGTTCATAACGATCAAGTGTTAATTCTCTGGATATGGATATTATCAAGTATGATGTGTATAGAGGACCAAACCTTGGAGTATACATTACTGTCAATGATAGCATTGGTCTAGTTCCAATGGGATTTGCTCAAACCAAAGCAGATAAGCTTGCAAAATATCTAGATATTCAAATTCATCATACTGCAATTGCAAACACTAGACTTATCGGCGCATTATCAGTTATGAACAATAAAGGAATCTTACTTCCAAATACTGCTTATCAAAATGAATATGATTATCTAAAAGATGAAACAGATTTAGAAGTTGGTGTACTTGATACAAAATTTAATGCACTAGGAAATGTAATCTGTGCAAATGACAAAGGCGCAGTTGTATCACCTTGGTTATCAAAACAAGATTGCCAAACAATTTCAGATGTATTAGGAGTAGAAGTAATTCAGAAAAAAATTGCAGGATTTAATCAAACAGGGGTTGTACTTGTTGCCAATGCAACTGGTGCTGCAATCCATCCAGAAGCAGATGAAGAAGATATGAAGACAATAGCCAATGTATTAGGCACAAATATTGAGCAGAGTTCAATCAACAACGGAGTTCCATATGTGTCATCAGGGATTTTGGTGAATAATCACTGTGTAGTTGTGGGTTCATTGACAAGTGGACCTGAGATTATGATGTTGACTAGAGCTTTTCTAAATTAAGTATAGATTTTGGATCTTCAGTTAGTTTTTCTAAAGAGATAGTTCCTTCAGTTCCATTTATCATATCTTTTAGAACTACATTTCCATTTTCTAATTCCTGAGGTCCAACTATAATTGCAAATTGTGAATTTGTTGCAATATCCATTTGTTTTTTCATGTTACGTCCTAACAAATCAATATCAGTTGGAATGTTGTTAAGTCTAAGTAACGATGCAATTGAATGAGCAACTTTTTGCATTTCTTCATTGATATACAATACTGCAACTCTTTTTTGTTTAGTTTCTGAAATTATTTTTTGCTCTTGCATTGTCAAAATTATTCTCTCAACTCCTCCAGCAACTCCTGTTGCACCAATATCTTCTCTATTAAATGCCTTAGTTAGAGTATCATATCTACCTC
Organism: Candidatus Nitrosopumilus sp. bin_7KS; assembly: GCF_054095835.1. Lineage (NCBI taxonomy): Archaea > Thermoproteati > Nitrososphaerota > Nitrososphaeria > Nitrosopumilales > Nitrosopumilaceae > Nitrosopumilus > Candidatus Nitrosopumilus sp. bin_7KS. The sequence goes on from NZ_JBSWSO010000002.1 coordinate 182,145, forward strand.
CACCAGCTAAAGCACCTAAAGTTGAATTTTTATCAAAGACTTCAAAGACAATTCCTGAATAGTAATCCAATCCCCTAACAATTCCAAAATTAATTCTAACATTTGAAACTCCTCTATTCTCCAATGAATCAATTAATGCTTTGAGTTCATCCCAGGATTCTAGTTGTGAAACATCAAATGCTTTTTCAACTTCAGAAATTGAGCCTTTGATTTGGGAAAACTCTAAAATTTTTTCAAGTTTTTCAGTGTCATATCCCTTTTCTTGAAATTCTTTTAGAATTTGCTCTTTTGATTTTTTTGCAATTTTATCTACTGCACGTAAAATATCAGCAACTAATTCTGGATCTTTTGAATCAAAGACTTTGTTGATGAATGATTCTACAAGATGTCTATGATTGATGTCAATTGTGATATCTTTGAGTAAGAGTGAATCAAATAATCTAGATGTAATTTCTATGATTTCAGCTTCTGATTCAAGACTAGCTTTGCCATAAATTTCGATATCCCATTGGTGAAAGTAACGATATCTACCCTTTTGGGGTTCATCATATCTAAACACGCCTCCAAACGCAGATATTTTTGCTGGAAGCTTCATTGATTTTTGGGCTGTAGCATATCTTGTGAGTCCCATCGTAAAATCAAAACGTAATGCTACTTCTCTATCTCCCTTATCTTTAAAAAAGTAAATTTCATCTCTAATTCCTGGACCAGATTTAGTTTCCAGGGTAGATAATAGTTCAATTGGTGATGGATCCATAAACGAAAATCCATACAAGTTTGATAATTTCTTGAAATGATTCCTAATGTGTTCAATGTTTGCATTTTCATCTCCCTCAAAGTCTTTCATTCCTCGCGGTAATTCCAAGTTAATTAGATGTTAGATAGTAGTGATTTAGATATTTCTGTGATAACTAGCAATAGGCTTAAGTGAACTCAAAAAATTTATGCATATATCATGAAAGTTACCGTAAAAGAAGGATGGAGTGATACAAGTAAGTTAGCAGTAATTGCCATAATTGGAAGTCTTTTAGCAATAACTGCAGTTGTAATATTTGACTAGTTTATTTTTGGAGAAAATGCGGATAGCCAATAGTGCATAATTTTTCTATTCAAATCTGTAAATCCTTCTGCATTGTCATTCCATGTCTTTGCAGTGTTTTTTATTGATTCAATATTTGATATTGCAAGTTTATTGTAAATAGATCTAAATTTTAGAGCCTCTTCACTCATACTCTCTACAATATCTTGTGCACTTTTTGGAAAAGTCAATCCAGAATCAGATAAGAATTCTTTGTATAGTGATGTATTTGCAGTAATTGCATTTCTCCATGTCTTGTAGCATTCATTTTGTAAATCAAATAATGTTTGTTGTATATGTGGAACTGAAAATTCTAATTCGGTGAAATACTTGTTGTTTAGTTTATCTAGAATTTCAAAATCTTTATTTTCACTCATGTATTTACTAAAAAATTTGGGAATTTAAAATTATTGAAGTGATTTGAGGCTAGTTCATGACTTTAACTGGACTGAAAGGGGTCTCTGATTAAATTTTATAAAAATTACATTTGCACTCTCTATAAGTGATTGAACATATGGGTAGTTTGGATTTCCTAAAATATCATTTTTGATAATACTAAGATAATGTCTTTGTTGTTTTACTAGTCGTAATTTTTTTGATTTTGATGCTGTAGAATTTTTCAATTCTCCCAGATTTGCAGAAATATCACATAGTTTGATTAATTTTGCACTAAATGATGATTCTTTGAGTTGAATTGTATATGCTCGCTCTCTTTTTTTTCTAGACAATTTCATGTCTTTAGATACAGATGACACCAATACTGTAATTTCACTTTCAAATTGTTCATACAAATCATCAAAAGTGGTTTCTGTTTGCTCTATAGTATCATGTAGCCATCCTGCACAAAATATTTGTTCATCAATTATACCCAAACTTTTGAGTCGGTTTACAACATCATCAAGATGTTTTGAATATGGTGTAATACCATCTTCTCTGAATTGCCCTGCATGTTTGCTCTTTGCAAATAATTCTACACTTTTTACTAGATCCAAAATATTCTAAATTTCTCAGTGTTTTGTTCAATATTAGCCAAGTAAACTATATTCCAAAGAAAAATTGTATCATACTATGCCAATTGAAAAAACACTCCTAGGGGATTTAGAGATTTGTAGAATTCTTAATGGAATGTGGCAAGTTGCTGGAGGCCATGGTCAAATTGATTCAGAATCAGCAGTAACTGATATGGAAAAATATCAAGATTCAGGATTTACAACATGGGATTTGGCGGACATTTACGGTCCTGCAGAATCTTTAATTGGAAAATTTAGAGATTCAGTTGGAAATAATTTTCAAGCACTAACAAAGTTTGTTCCAAATTCAGGTCCAATGAGTAAAAGTATTGTTTCACACTATATTGATCAATCATTAGAAAAAATGAAAACAGATTGTATTGATTTACTTCAGTTTCACTGGTGGGATTATAGTGATTCAAGTTATCTTGATGCAATGAATAATTTATCGGGATTGCAAAGTGAGGGTAAAATCAAACACATTGGCCTAACAAATTTTGATACTGAACGAGTTAAAATAATGAAAGAGCATGGGCACAATATTGTATCAAACCAAGTCCAATATTCTATTTTAGATCAGAGACCTCAAAAGATCATGTCCCCATTTTTTGCAAAACATGGAATAAAAATTCTATCTTATGGAACATTGCTTGGAGGATTTTTCTCAGAGAAATACATAGGAGTTGATGAACCACATAGAGGTGATTTAACAACATCTAGTCTTCAAAAATACAAAAACATGATTGATGCATGGGGAGGATGGCAACTATTCCAGGAATTATTATCTATAATGAATAGTATTGGAGAAAAACACAATTGTAGTATTGCAAATATTGCAACTCGATTTGTATTAGATAAACCACAAGTTGCAGGTGTTATTATTGGAGCAAGATTAGGTATTTCTCAACATAGAGAAGACAATGCCAAAGTCTTTGATGTGAAACTTGATTCTCAAGACATTTCAATGATTGATTCAATTACTGAAAAATCAAATGATCTCTTTGATGTCATTGGAGATTGTGGTGGAGAATATAGATAATTCCAGATATGGAAATTTATACGATTAAAAGACTAGAGAAATTACTTGAATGACGGAGCTTTACCAAAAGAAGATTCTGATTTTAGTCTTCCAGGAAGAATAGATGAGAGCGACGCTGCATATTTTGGACCAGAAATAGAAACAAAATCAAAAGGCAAGTCACTTGCAATATTTGGAATAGCCTTCGTCATAGTTGCCGCAGGAGTATTTGCATATTATTTTCTAAATCAGAGTGAAATTGATTCACAAATTCTTGATAATACTACCTTTAAGACATTGGAGGAAAAGATGGCAAAACACTACGGAGTTGGACAATTTGGGAGTGAGCATGCACATGCAGCATTAACAGTTTTTGTAAATGGTAATCAATTAGATTTTTCACACCCACAGTTTCAAATTCAAAGTAAGTACATTCATTTTGAAAATAACAACCCATACTTAATTCACAAGCATGCAACTAATGTTCCATTGGATATGTTGTTTACATCATTTGGATTAAAAATAACAGAAAATTGCATAGAGTTAAGTTATCAATCAGGTACAAATGAACACTGCATTGATAAAAATAATTCTATAGTGTTTTTGGTAAATGGGAAATCTATTTCAAACATCAACATCTATGAAATAAGACATAATGATAGAATTTTAATTTCATTTGGGGATTCAAAATTAATTTCAGAACAAATAGAATATTTAGAAGGACTAGAAATTCATGACATTCCTAAAATCAACAAAGTAGTTCCTGGAAATAATATCTCTATTTGAGTCGGTAAAAAATAGATTCAATGTATAGTGATCCTTTTAGAGTATTAATGAGTTAGAAAATAAAATGAGCGATTGTGCACACACTTGGAGAAAGAAACTACGACTACAAGAATTAATGGTTATTGCTAAACGTGAAATTAATTCAGGTGAAGAGATTGATCTAGTTTTTGAAATACTAGAAGATGAAATGCAAACACGCTGGAGATTTGTTAGTAGTACAAGGCGGCAATACTTGGATGATATCAAGAGAATTTTGGCAAATCAGTATGTTTTGACAGTATAGAATTGATTTTTAAGATATGAAGTAGTACTGTATACATGGTACTCGCATACATTGGAATTGCAATAGGAGTTTTGATAGTATTAATTCTAATTGTAAAAATTTCAAGGACCAATCCACGTGAAGTTGCAGGAATTGATATATTTTGTAAAAAGTGTGGGCTTGAGACAAGAGGTATGAATTGTCCCAAATGTGAAAAAAAATCCAAATCATTTGGCATCTAATTTACATTGTATAGTGATGCTTTAATGAAATGATTTCAAAATTTAAACATGTCAGAGATGATTACAGAATATTTTACCTGTGAGATTTGCCATGAAAGTCATTCTATCTCACATGATCAAGTAAAAGATAAACTAACTACTTGTAACAGTTGTTGGTTGAAGATGGGGATTTGGGAAAAGTATGAAGAATCTGATTCGGCGAATTAGATTCCAATACGCTTATGTTGAGAATTCTTTGTGAAAACTCATGGAAGAAGAATATAGGAAAATTATGATAAAACAGAAAAAAGAATTTGAGGAATACAAAACGAAAGAAGGAGATTCAGATATTATATTTAATAAAAAAGACAACAAGGAAAAGAAATGAAGCCTTTCCTAATTATTGCAATAGTAATTCCAATTATTGTTGCCGCAGTTTTTGCAGTTTTTTTCGTACAGTCAATGCCTCAACAAAATTTTGAAAATACATCTGAAGAATCACGTGATGAGGCCACATGGCAATTATATCAAAAAACATACCTTGAACAAGAGTGTAGAGAGCAATTCATAGGCCAACCAGACCAACTAGAAGATTGCTATGACAGAATAGATGAAGAGCAAAGATTGAATCCACCTACCAACCCCAACGAATCAAAATCAGATTGTTCAATTCAATGTCTTGTTTATGATCCGGTTTGCGGTGAAGATGGAATTACTTATGGTTGTGGTGTTGAAGATGCAGCATGTCATGGAATTAAAGTTGAATATGAAGGAGAATGCATTGTTTCAACAAATCCACCAAAATAAAACGTAACTCTTAAGTTCATACATTTTAAAAAATCATTGTGAAGCCATTATCCATTGCAGCATTAGTTGTTGTACCCTTTGTGTTGTTTATAGCAGCTGGATTAGTATACCAATCACAAACTGGGACAGATATTGTCACAGGAGAAAAGACAGGACTTGCAGCTAAAGAAGTAGGACAAAAACAATTTGAGAATATTTATAAAAATAAGCCGGTCCAAACACAGAAAGATTTTGATTCTCACAAATGCATTGGAGATGCCATATGCATTTCACAGTTAATCACAGAAGTAATTGATGGGGATACTATCTACACTGCAAATTATAAAATCAGACTGTCCCTAGTTGATACACCTGAGAAAAATGAGCCAGGGTTTATTGAGGCCACTACATTTACTGCTAAAATGTGTCCTGTAGGAAGTTATATCACAATTGATCAAGATGATATGCAGCTTTATGACCAGCACGATAGATTACTTGCAAATATTTTCTGTGATGGGAAATCACTAAACTCTGCATTACTGTACAACGGACATGCAGAAATTTCTACACGATATTGTGATATCAGTGAGTTTTCAGATTATCCATGGGCTCAAAAGTTCGGATGTGTAATGCCTGAAGTTGTAGAGTTGTCTGATAATTGTGATTCTTCATATCCTGATTTTTGCATTGTACCATATCCACCAGACTTGGATTGCGGTGACATTGCACAGAAAAGATTCACAGTGCTATCACCTGATCCACATGGGTTTGATGGAGATGGAGACGGCATTGGTTGCGAATCCTAGATTTCTTTGCTGAAAATTAAAGATATACTTAATTTTGCAATTGTTTGAAAAAAGTAATGAAGCTAGAATCTATCAAGATTTTGGTAAGTGAAATAGACTACAAGCTTGGCCGTATTGAATTCTTCAAGGAAAGACTAGAAAAGTGGGAAAACAAAGAAGACAAAGAATACGAGCAATCACTGAGAAGACTAGACAAGCTTGTAGATGAGGCAGCTAATTTGCTGCAAATTATGAAACTAGAAGAATTAGATAATTTCAAAGAATATGAAAAGATACTAGCTAAGCTAAAGGATTAGTTTCTCTTTGGCAAGAATGGAATTATAGAGCGTACAAACTCCATGACATTCTTTGTTTGAATGTAGACAGTTCCAGGACCCGTGATTTCAATTACTAGGGCTTCTCCTCCAAACAGAGTTGTTTTGAGACTGCCATGTCTTCTAACTTCATAGCCTGCCGTGGAACTTAACGCCACTAGCTGATAGTTGTCAATTATCATCTTCTCACCGGGGTTTAGTGTATGTGAGATGATTCCACCCCATGCGTTTACAAAGATTTCTCCATTGCCGACTGTCTTTAGCATGAACATGTTTGTTCCAAAGATTCCCTTTGTGAATCCCTGCCATTTAGTATCCAGTGTTAGGTCTCCAGTTGAACCTACAAATGCACCTGATGAAACAATAAACTCTTCTTGTATTTTGATTACCTGGATATCTCCCAATGTATTACCAGTTAGACCCAGCTTGCAGTTGTCCTCTTGTGCGATGAACTCATTTACAAAAAATGATTCACCGCCAAATGCTGCAGCCTTGATAGACTTTAGAAAGCCACCCTTTCGCATTCTAGTATCAGTTAGGATGTTGCCTTTGATGTATACCATGGATGCAGCCTCTGCTGTAACTTTTTCATCTTTGTTTAGTGTGAATTCGATTAATCCCATCGGGTTTTTTAGAATTTGGTATTCCAATGGTTGTGTATTATAGTATCATGATTTGAATATTTCTTTAGGCGTGATAACTATGCAGAACTATGCAGTTTTTTGAGATATTATAATTGATTTAGTGTTGACTCAAGGTTAGCTAAAAACACTTGAAATCTAGTAAATGAGAAAAGAATGATTAGTAAAACATGGCATTGGTACAAGAAAAGAAAGGTGGACGATATACAAAAGATGACAAGATAAAACGTCAAAATGAAGTATTTAGATTACATTTTGAAAGAGGATACTCTGCAGTAAAAATTTCGGAAATGATGAAAATTAATCGTAATACCATTAATTCAGATATCAATTATTGGTATGCTATACTCACAAAAGAATGGAATAGTTATGATTTAGATTCATGGTGTATGAAACAGATGCATAGATTAGAATCGCAAAGAGCAAGATTGTTTAAAGAATTAGAAAATGTAAAAGAAATATCATTAAAACTATCAATTGAGAAAATGATTTTAGATATAGATACTAGAATGATGAATTTTGTTTCAAAGTCAATATCAGTTAATGAGTCAATAAAGAATGGAACAATAAGTTCAGTTAATCATTGGGCAGAAGAGAAAAAAGTAGATCTTAGATTGATAGATACAAACAAAATAACATATGCAACTGCAAAAACAGCTCAAGAAATTGAAAAATTGTTAGACAGGGATTGGAATGATAATCGTGGAGGAATGTAATTTCAAAATTCATTCATGAATATTTGATCATTAATTCCCTCAGGATTATTGGAATAATTAGTAAATCCCTTAATTTTAAAAATAAAAAAGAAAGATTAGTTAGCAGGAACTACAATTCCTCTATCTATCATCTTAAGTGCAGAATCTGCGTGTAAGCACATTGCCACACCGTTTGATGCCTTCATTACAAGACTGTATCCTTCACGACACTCTACTTCTGCAGAATCAATTCCTGCAGTCATTTGTGTACGTGGGGAAATCCATGCAAGCTGCATGTCTTTTGCCTTTTCAATGAATTCTTCTCTAAGTTGTTGTTTTTGCTCGTCAGATAATTCAGATGATTTTTCGCGGAGTTCTGCCTTGTAGGCTTTCATCTCTGCTAGCCTTTCACGAACATCAGATTTGCGTTCATCAGACATTTTGAATTTCATCTTTAACATGTGATCTTTGTATTTCATCTTGATTTCAGAACGTTTCTTATCAGAATCTTCTCCGAATTTTGATTCAAATTTCTTCTTGATTTCATCTGCTCTTTCATCAGAGATATCACGTTTGTCCATGATCATGGCCTTTAGACGGTCAGATTTGTCAGAGAACTTTACCATTTTGTCATGTAGCTTGTCTTTGGCCACATCAGACATTTTGTCCTTTGCAACGTCTGACATTCTATCAAACTCATGAGGCATTCCCATCTTTTCATGATGCTCCATCTTGTAGGCTTCTTTTTCTTCAGGTGTCATTTCACACCATTCAGATGCCTTCTCAACAAACTCTGCATCAAATGTACTTGCTGCAAGTTCCGCATCAGTTAGTTTACAGAATCTCTCATAATCCAAGTGGACAGTTTTTTGGTCATGCATCTTGTCTTCCATATGGGCAATGTATTCGTCTTTGTGTTCTTCAATGAATTTCATTCTTGAATCTTCATCAGTTAGGACACAGTATCGATTCATCTTTTCAACATGGTCTTCTGCTTTGTCATGTTCTGCAACATGTGCTTTTTTCTCAGCATCTGTCATATCACAGTATTTGTCCAGCATCATTCTCATGTCTTTTTTGTAATCCATACGATTATCTTTAACATAATCTCTGAGTTCCATTCTGATTTTATCACCATGCTCTTCAATGAGTTCATCGATTGCATCTTGTTCCTCTTCAGACAAATCACAATAGTTTGCTAGTCTGTCAGTAAATGGTGCAAGTCTTGGATGGTCTGCTAGTAATTGACGTTTTTTATCATCATTTAGTTCACAGTATCTATCAAGTAAGTCATCAAGATCAAAATCATCTTTGTATCTGTCGTCGTTTACGTCTGAATCGTCATCGTCTGTTTCATCTCGTGTCTCCAGGTCTATTGCATCAATGACATCATCGAGTGAATTCTTACGTTCATCCTCATCTTCTATTTCACAGATGATTGCAAGTTTCTCTGCATATTCATCTAGTTCATATTTTGATAGGATGTCGCTTTGTTCATCCAAAGTCATTTCACAAAAGCCTTCTAGAATATCATCGAGTTCATCTGAATCAGCAAATGCCGTGTTTCCAGCAGTAACGCCAGTAAACATAATCAGTGAAAATACAACGCTTAGAAGTTGTGTGCTTTTCATTGCTAGACTTTTTTTCTCATAGATATAAAGAAACACGAAGGATCCTGTGGTAATTGTTATATGCAAATGTCCGATTTGATCAGTTTTAGGCATAGTAATTTCTCACCCATAGAAAGATGGACAAATCATTAGTAATTTCTTTTAAACAATTTTGGATAATTTTTTCATGCTTACAGAAGAAGAAGAGGAGTTCATTGAACAACTATCAGCATGGGCAGAATCCATAGGGATTAACCTAGACAGAGATCCGGAGCAGTTGTAGTATTTGAACACGCACTTTGTTAAGTAAAAAATTTGCAAAGAACAACCATGAAATATATCGGAACAACCAAACTGGACCACGGAATAGTAATGCACTATGAGAATAGCTGTGGCAACATTGAATCTCATTTTATTGAAAATAATTCTTGTTGATTACAAAACTAAAATACATAGATAGAGTCATCAATTCTTATGGATACATTTGATGCAATCAAAGAAAGACGTTCAGTGAAACACTATGATCCTTATCACAAACTTACAGAAGATGAAATAAATCAGCTAATGTCATTGGCAGTTTTATCACCAACATCATTTAACATGCAAAATTGGAGATTTGTTCTAGTCAAAGATTCAGAAATCAAAAAACAGACTCGTGCAGCAGCATGGGACCAAGCTCAGGCTACTGATGCATCATTGCTAATTGTAGTTTGTGCCAATTTGAAAGCATGGAAGGATAATCCTGGACAGTACTGGATAAATGCCCCAAAGGAAGCTCAAGACTTCTTGGTATCAGCAATGGGCCATTTTATGAAGGAAAGGATCAACTGCAAAGAGATGAGGCGATGAGGTCTTGCGGAATTGCAGCTCAGACAATAATGCTTGCTGCAAAATCAATGGGGTATGATTCAAATCCAATGATTGGCTTTGATCCTCAAAAAGTAGCTGAAATTATCAAATTACCAGATGAGCACATAATCTCAATGCTAATTGCAATTGGAAAGCAAACAAAGCCTGCGATGCCACGTGGAGGACAACTACCAATAAGCAAAGTTGTTTTTACTGACAAATTTTCATAGAATTAGAAACAAAAAATGGCAAAAACTCCCCTATACAGTGACAAACATATAGTAATTTTCAAAGATAGATTACGCTTCAAATCTTTGGTATTGTCATGGGGCAAAAAAGACGTAATGTTTAATCATATTAAAAAAATTTCAGAGAGAAAAATGGGATTATTCTCAGGAAGACTGCAAATCTCAGGATCAAATAACTTTAGGGATTGGTTTTATTTTGATGCCACACGTCCTGCAAAGAACAAGGCAATTGTTTTAGAGACTGATTACAAGATTTACAAAAGATTATGGATTACTCCTGAAAGACATAGTACTGCATTGAATATTTTAAGAAAGATTATTTGAACATGAAATCAATTAACACACTAAACAAAAAGATTGCAAGCTGCAAAAAATGTCCTAGACTATCTGAATACATTAGAGATGTTGCAAAAAACAAAGTAAGAAGATTCAAAGAAGAAAAATATTATGGCAAACCACTTTCAGGATTTGGTGATGTAAAAGCCAAATTACTGATTGTCGGATTGGCACCAGCTGCTCACGGAGGAAACAGGACAGGAAGAATGTTTACTGGGGACTCATCAGGGGATTGGTTATTCAAAGTAATGCACAAACATGGATTTGCATCTAGTCCAACCAGTCAAACTGCAGATGATGGATTGATTTTAAATAATGCATACATTACTGCAGCAGTCAGATGTGCACCACCACAAAACAAACCAACAAGAGACGAGATGGATACGTGTTTTAATTATTTAGAGCAAGAAAAAGAAATTCTAACAAACATTACAACCATTCTCTGTCTTGGAAAAATAGCATATGATGCCACCTGTAAACTATACAATGTCAAACCAGAAAAGTTTGGACATAACAAACTATTCTCTTATGACGGATTTAAAATTCTAACATCTTATCACCCTTCAAAACAAAACACACAGACAGGCAGACTAGTATGGAATCAGTGGTCTGCTGTATTTGCCAAAGCTAGAAAATTAACAAAATAGAAGACAGAAGTTTTCTGTGGGTTATCCTTTACAATGCCAAGCAGTATGCATTGACATGTAACACGACAATAGGATATTGTGCTTGAATATCCCAATATTCTGTCTTCGATGTTACTAGGCGATAATGAATAATAAAGCAGATCAGCTAGATCATGAAAATTTGTATAGATTTAATTATATTTTTAAATGAATTTTAAGAATTTCTCCAGTACTCTTTAAATTTCATTTTAACTCAATATACATGACGAGGTCTATCATACCTGCTGAGATTCAGAGGAGAAACTTTGAGGAAGTGGGCAGATAGGAATAGGAAGACACGGAAGGGGTAAAAGTATCCAAAATTCGTCTGGTTTTCCACTATACCTCGTTTCACATTTCGTTTTTAATTCTAAACAAATGGATTTGTAATAGCCTTAATTGTAAAAACAAGATCATCATATCAAATACAATGAATATCAAAATTGGCTGTACGGGATGGAGCTATCAAGGATGGTCAGGTACATTTTATCCCAGAAATCTAAAGAGTTCTGAATGGCTCAAATATTATTCTCAACTTTTTGAGATTACAGAGATAAATTCAACATTTTACAGAATTCCTGCTCAAGAGATAGTCCGACGATGGAATGCAGATACCCCCAGACATTTTAGATTTACAGCAAAGTTTCCATCAGTTATTACGCATGAAAAGAGACTAGACAGAGTAAATTCAGAGATTTTTTCATTTTTGGCATCACTTTCTCCAATTCATGAAAAAATTTCAGCGCTAGTTTTGCAGCTCCCGCCATCATTAACATTTGAAGAGGCAAAACCAAGACTCGAGGAATTATTTGAACTGCTCCCAGAGGATTTTCTGTATCCCATTGAAGGCAGACATGAATCATGGTTTTCTGATGATGCAATTGCATATCTTAAACTACACAAACACTGTCTTGTATGGAATGAAGTTGCAGGAGTGAACAACCCAATGCCAATAACATCAGACTATCTTTATGTCAGATTGATTGGAGACCGTTCCATTCCAGATTCTGAATTTGGAAAAGTTGTAAAAAACAAAGACAAGATAATTGCAAGTTGGGCAACAAAACTACAGAACATCAAAGATATTCCAAATGCAATGGTAATGGCAAACAATCACTTTGAAGGGTTTGGTCCTCATACTGCAAACTCTTTGAGAATGCAGCTAGGGATGCGTGAGTTAATCTGGGAAGAAAAGAAACAAAAAACATTAGGAAGTTTTTAGATACAACTCATTTCAAGGAATAACAGCATTTGATGCAATACCGATTGTTTCTCCAAAGTAATATCCAGATAAAATAGTTCCAGCAGACCAAACACAGGAACCTGCAAAAGTATATGTCACAAACTTTGGAATTCTCATTTTAAGTAAACCGGCAGGAACAGAGATCATTTCCCTCATTACTGGAACCATTCTTCCCAAAAATACTGCCTTGTCACCATATTTTTCAAACCAAATTTCAACTCGTTCTAATTTTTTTTCATTTACCTTGACATATCTCAAGTAACGAAGCAAAACCACACGTCCCAGTTTTAATGCAATAAGATAGATTACAGATGTTCCAATTGTTGCACCTATTCCGCCAAGTATGATCATCGGAACTAGTCCTAGCAAAGTAATTCCTTGCTGCGATGCAAGAAAGCCAGCAGTTGGAAATATTGCCAATGTAGGAATTGGTGGAACTATAGTTTCAAGTAGCGCAGCTAGAAAAATCCCCTCATAGAGATGATCTCCTAAAAACTCTGCAATCCACATAAGAAAAGAATCAAAAGGTTCCATTTGCTTCTGGCAATGAAATCTCACTAAATTACCTTACGAGTAAAAACTACCATATCCTAGTCATAATTTATGCAAAAATCAAGGCTTGAGGAAAACTTTCAGTGTATCAGGCTTTTTTGCATGCTGTATAGCTTCTGAGAATTTCTCCAATGAATAAGTAGAATCAATCATAGAATCAACTGAAACAATTCCTGAAGATAGTGCATCAATTGCAGGTTTGAATAATCCACAACGAGAGCCAACCAAAGTAATCTCATTGATTATAGTTGGAGTCAAATCAAAATTTTCTCGGGATGCAATAGTTGATTTTAAAATTACAGTTCCACGAGGTTTTATCAATTTCATAGTGTCTGCAAATCCAGAATTACTTCCAGTAGCTTCAACTACCAAATCAAATGACTGTTCATCAGAAGGTTCTATACCGATTTTGATTTTAATTCCACTATTTACCAAACTCTCAAGTTTGCTTGCATGTTTACCAAAGCATGTTAGATTAGGACATGTCAATTTTAAAACTTGAATAATCAGTTGTGCCAATCTCCCATCACCAACAACTGCAACACTCCACTGTGGTTGCAATGTCACCTGTTCTTTAATCTCAAAGGCAGCAGCTAGTGGTTCAACAAAAACTGCTTGCTCATCAGTTACACTATCAGGTATAACATGCAAGTTTTTTTCAGGTAATGAAAGAAATTCTGCAAACGCGCCATTGCGTTTTAGAATTCCAAGTACGGTTCTGTTAGGACAATGTCTATCCATTCCCTTTTGACAAAAATCACATGCACCACATCCTGCATTAATCTCACCTACAACTCGTTTGCCAATTAATTCAGGATTTTCAGATTTTTCCACAGTTCCAACAAACTCATGACCCAAAATCCCATCATACGCCATGTATCCGTCTAAAATTTCCAAATCAGTTCCACAAATTCCAGCTAAATTTACTCTAACTAGAGCCTCCCCAGGTTTAGGATCAGGGAAATTAATATCATAAATCATATTTTTTCCATCAAAACATGTTGCCTTCATGAATTGAACAATGCTGTATTGTAATTTTAAAATAGTGAATTACTCAAAAGATTATTTTTAAATAATTTAGTTTTATGATAAGTGCATGCCAAGAATTTCTCACTTTGATATTCCAGTGGATAATCCAGAGAGAGCACAAAAATTCTACAGTGATGTGTTTGACTGGAAATTTGAGAAATGGGATGGTCCAATGGATTACTGGATGGCAAAAACTGGAACAGAGCAACCAGGAATTGATGGAGGAATGTCAAAAAGAATGCCAGGACAAATGGGAATGACTAATACCATTACTGTTCCATCAGTGGATGAATTTGCAAAGAAGATTACCAAAAACGGAGGACATTTGCTTATTCCAAAGATGGCAATTCTAAAAGTAGGATGGTTTGCTCAATGTACAGATACAGAAGGAAACATGTTTGGCATCATAGAAATGGATGAGAAAGCAAAGTAATACCATCTAAATTAATAATCAGAAAGATTACAAATTTTCAATTGAGTTACAAGTTTTTAGATCATGCAACTGATGCCATAATCGAGGTTACAGCTAAAGATCTAAAAGAAGCATTTGCAGTAGCAGCAGATGCAGAGATCAATCTAACACTAGATCAGGATAAAGTAGAAGAAAAAGATCAAAAGAAATTTTCAGCAAGTGGAAAAGACATTCGTTATCTTTTGTATAGTTGGTTAGAAGAAATTCCATTTCTGCTAATTACTGAAGGATTTGCAATTAAAAGAATAGAATTTAACATCAAAGAAGATAACGGCTATACCATTAATGGAGTAGCGTATGGGGAACCACTGGATGTCAAAAAGCATAATTTCAAAGTCGAAATCAAGGCCCCAACATTCTATGATATGGAAATCAGAGAAAATAATGATGGTGTTTACATGCGATTCTTATTGGATCTCTAAATATGGTGAATAATTCTTCTCAATTCTCTAGAACAAATTATACGTGTTTTTTAAAAGACTTGGCTGTAAAGATACTTTCGTGAGAACAAATCTGGGATTAATTGCAACATTTTCATTAGTTATTCTAATGATTGTACCTGCATATGCAAATGTTACATCTCTTTCATTTGAGAAGAGCTTTTACACAATTGATGAGAATTTTACAATTATTGGAACTCAAGAGGGCAAAGAGATAGTTTATGTTATAATTCGTGATTCAAATGGAAATTACAAAGGAATGGTCTCAGACCCTACAACAACTCAAGGGGAATTTAGCTCTATTCCAAGAGGAGTTGATTTATTTTTTGATGCTGAAGGATTTTACAACGCTACAGGATTTACAGATAGTCAAAAAGAAGTTAATGGTACATCAATATTATTAGAATTTGATGGAAAAAAAGTATTTGAAGTTCCTGATGTTGTGTTAGAGCTAAAGGGAATAGCAGATAAAACAGTTGAGGTTGAAAAGACAATTACATTTACAGCTAGCCTTATCGATAGTTCAATTCAAAATGCAGTGTATAGTTTAAAAAATGCACCAACTGGAGCTACAATTGATTCAACTACTGGAAAATTTGTTTGGACTCCATCAAAATCTCACGGAAACATTCAGGATGTTAGTTATAATTTTGATATCATAGTAAAAGCAGGAAGTCAGGAAGACAAAGAAAATATCACAATTACAGTTAAACAAGCATATGTTGAACCAGTAAAAGAACCAAAAACAGAACCTAAAGAAACAACTCCAGAACCTCCTGCAGAACCTAAAGAATTAGGAATTGCATCATTTGTAGATGTAAAAAAAGATCCACAGAGTTACGTTGATAGATACAATACAGAGGCAACTTACAAGGGATGGTTTGATGAAAACTTTCCTGAATACGATTCAATTTACCAAGCAGTAGGACTAGAAGCGCCAATTGCATTAGCATCATTCGTTGATGAGACTAAAGATCCACAATACTATATTGATAGATACAATAATGAAGCAACTTACAAGGAATGGTTTGATGAAAACTTTGCAGAATACGATTCAATTTACCAAGCAGTAGGACTAGAAGCACCTAAAGAGTTGGCACCATTTGTTGATCCAAATTTGGATCCACAATACTATATTGATAGATACAATAATGAAGCAACTTACAAAGTGTGGTTTGATAAAACATATCCAGACATTACAATTTACGAAGCAGTGGGGTTAGATGAAGAAGAGGTTTTAGAAGAAGAGTTTGGCGAATGTGGGGTTGGAACTGATCTTGTTGATGGAATGTGTGTAATTGTTGATAATTCCAAAGGCGGAGGTTGTCTTATTGCAACTGCAACTTATGGTTCAGAGATGGCACCACAAGTTCAACTGTTAAGAGAAATCAGAGACAATCAATTGATGAGCACTGATTCAGGCGTTTCATTTATGGCTGGATTCAATGAGTTCTACTATTCATTCTCACCACATATTGCCGACATGGAAAGAGAAAGTCCAGTATTCAAAGAGATGGTAAAGATTGGAATAACACCATTACTATCTACTCTATCTGTAATGTCATATGCAGAAACAGATTCTGAGGTATTAGGATACGGAATTGGTGTAATATTGATGAATTTAGGAATGTATGTAGCTGCACCAGCTATAATCATTTTCAAAACTAGAAAATACATCAAAATCTAGAAAAATCTCTAAAAATAGTAAATCACAATTGATCAAATAGGTAGTGAAATTTATTATCTGATTTATTAAATTTGAATCTAGGTGATAGTTGTAATTGAAAAATAAAATAATTCTAGGTCTTTTACTCACATTTTGCTTTATGTCCCTACAAATGGCATATGCAGAGCCTGAATTTTCTTTCAAATTTGGTACAACTGGGACAGATGATGATGAATTTGACAATCCAACAGATGTGATATTGGATATGAATGGAGATAAAATCTATGTTGTAGATAGTAACAACGATAGAATTAGTGTTTTTGAAGATGATGGAGATTTTGATTTTGAATATGGTACATTTTGTAACATTTCATCAATTAATGATTGTAATGACAATGCAGATGGAGCTGATGATGATGGGGATGGTCAATTTAACAACCCACTTGCAATAGCCCGTGATGCCTTGGGAAAATTTTTTGTTGTAGATTCAAGTAATGAAAGAGTTCAAATCTTTGATGATGATGGAGAGTTTCAGTTAAAGTTTGGCTCATCAGATAGTGGTCTAGATGAATACCTTGGTTCTGCCAAAGGAGTTGCAATACAAGAATCTACAAATGAAATCCTAGTTTCTAGTACAGATACAGATTCAATTTCTGTATTTGATGACGATGGTAACTTTATGTTTGAGTTTGATTCTTTTGATGGAAATGATGATTTTCAAAATCCAACATTTATGATAATTGATAATTCTCAACAGATGTTGTATGTGTCAGACTCTGGCAACGACAGAATTGTAGTCTTTGAACTAGTTACCGGCACTACTTGTCCAAACGGAACAGATGAAGCAGTTGATGGTGTTTGTTTTGTAAAAGAATTTGGAACTCCTGGAACAGATGAGGGAGAATTTGATGATCCTGGAGGACTTGCATATGACTCTGCAGATAACTTGCTCTATGTTGCAGATTCAGATAACAACAGAATTCAGATTTTCGAGATAGTAGATGGTGATACCTGTCCATCAAACACAGAGGAAGTAGTTGATGGTGTTTGTTTTGTTGAAGAATTTGGTTCCTCAGGAACAGGAAATGGTAATTTTGATACGCCTTTGGGAATAGCACTTGATACAACAAATGATCTGTTGTTTGTTGCAGATTCAGATAATGACAGAATCCAAGTTTTTAATCTTGATTCAGGTCCTGCAGTCTTACTTCCAGACAAACCTAATAATCTTAAAGCAAACCCAGTGTCTCCAACTTCAATAATCATTTCATGGAATGAGCCTGTAATGAATGACAAAATTCCAGATATAACAGGTTACAAAATTGAGTATAAGATTGGTTCAGAAGATTACATCACAGCAGTAGAGAATTCTGGCAGTACATCAACATCATTTATTCACAAAGGATTAGACTCTAGTGACACATACTATTATCGAGTTTATTCAATAAATTCAGCAGGTACTAGTGATTCAACATCTAGCGTTTCAGCAAAACCTCAACATACAACCACACCAACTGCATTAACAGCTTCTGCAATTTCACCTAGTCAAATCAAACTTTCTTGGCTACCACCATCTGAAACATTTGGACAATCAATAAGCGGGTATGAAATTAAACGAGAAATAATTCCAGGAGTATATGATCCAATAGGAAATACAAATGCTGGAACAACATCATTTATTGTATCAAATTTAGCAACTGACAAAGAATACACATTTGCAGTAAGTGCAAATATTGGATTTGGTCAAACAGGTGAATCACCAACAGCTTCTGCTACACCACGAGATGATTCTACTGACACTACAAAAGAGCCAATAACATCAACTGCAGTTGATGTATCAATTCCATCACCACCAATAAAATTAACTGCAACAATTGTTTCATCATCTCAGATTAATCTAGCATGGAGTGCACCAGTAGAGGATGGTAATTCCCCAATTATTGGTTACAAAATTGAAGTAAAGAAAGATGGAGGTTCATACACAACACTAGTTGCAGATACAGAAAGTACAACTAAAACATATTCTCACAAGAATCTTTCAATAAATTCCAAGTATACATACAGAGTTTCAGCAATTAATGATGCAGGGACAAGTAGCCCATCAAATGAGTTTACAGCAACTCCAAAATCAACTAATATACAAATCAGTCCACTAGGTAAATTGAACATAGATGAAGGTAAATTACTCTTATTTACAGTCAAATTAGTAGATAATTCAGTTACAAATGTTGTATTTAGTTTAGCAAATAATCCACCTAGTGGAGCCAAAATCATTTCAAACACAGGTATCTTTTCATGGACACCATCTAGTTCTGATGGAGGAAAAACATACACATTTGATGTTATTGTAAAAAAAGATGGACTATCAGACAGTGAAGCATTAACTATTACTGTCAATGATGTACTCGGTACATCAACAACAGATCCAGAACCAACAACAGATCCAGAAGAACTAGGAATTGCATCATTTGTAGATGAGACTAAAGATCCACAGAGTTATGTTGATAGATACAATAAAGAGGCAACTTACAAGGAATGGTTTGATGAAAACTTTGCAGAATACGATTCAATTTACCAAGCAGTAGGACTAGAAGAACCATTACAAATTCCAGCATCATTTGTCGATGAGACTAAAGATCCACAGAGTTATGTTGATAGATACAATAATGAAGCAACTTACAAGGAATGGTTTGATGAAAACTTTGCAGAATACGATTCAATTTACCAAGCAGTAGGACTAGAAGAACCAATTGTTAAAGAGAAAAAGTTTGGAATGTGTGGTCCTGGAACAAAATTAATTGATGGAATTTGCACAATTGTGGAAAAACCTACAGTAAAACCTTGGTGGCAATTTTGGTAAAAAAAATAAAAGCTAAGTTTTAATCACAATACTTTTTTCAATAAACAATGGGCAAACTAGCAAGAAATCTTAGAATTTGTGGAGAATGTGGGATTGCATATACTTCTGTTAGTTTTACAAAATATATTGATCAGTGCCCAATTTGTAAATCTCGAAGATTTGAAGCAATTCCAATAAAAACAGAAGACGATTAGTTTTTCAACATAGATTTTTTAGTAGAACCGAATTTTCAATAATATTGTCTGAAGACCCCGAAATAGCAAAAATTATGCAAAAAAAGATGGAAGAGATGCTCAAACCAAAACCAGAGCCTAAAATCGAGCCTGGAATTATCGATTTGAATGATTCTAATTTTGACCAGATAATATCTGCTGAAAATCCAACGTTGGTTGATTTTTGGGCAGAATGGTGTGGTCCATGCAAATCAATGCATCCAATTTTTGAGAGCCTATCAAAAACATATCCGAATGTAAAATTTGCAAGAGTTAACGTTGATAATAATCAAAACATCTCAATGAAATATGCAGTACAGTCAATTCCTACATTTATCATGTTCAAGTCTGGACAAATTGTAGATAAGATGATGGGAGCAGTTGGTGCTCCTGGAATCCATATGATTTGTAAAAAACACTCTAGCTAGTAACCGTATACGGGTTCTATTTCTCTTTGAATCCTGACAATATCATTAAACACTTCTTGTTCTTTAGAACTTAGTTTGTGCATGAATTTTTTTAAAATTTGTTTTGCCTCATGTGATGGTGGAAATGTATAGTATACTTCTTCTTCAAAAATTTGTCTTCCAATTGTGACATCTTTTACAGAACATGCAACCTCATCTCCTGTTTTTGCAGTAGATACTGTTTTTTTATCTAGTTGTAGTTGATGAATATATCCAACCTTATGTCCTTTCATGTTCATAAACGGAATTTTATGTTTTAGATTTCCAACATCTACACGTACACCAAAAACTGCAGGATTATTGTTTCTAAACACCATTCCTTTCATAAATGAGAATTTTGATATCGGTGTCAACTCTGCAAACATTGCATCTTCTTCGTTGGCAGAATCTTCTTCTACCCAAGCGTTATAGTTGTCAATTAAACTGTAAATTACTTTGTCCTCAAATAGTTTGATGTGGCTTGTTTCTGATTCATCTTGGGCATCTTCTAATAATTTAACATTAAATGCCAAAACAACACCTAGATGTCTATCTTTTTCTTTGATGGCTTTGGCTTCAATTACATCTCTTCTTGTTACAGGACCAATGTCAGCTTTTGCGACAGGGACTTGGGACCTCTTTAACATCTCGATTATAGCTTCAAGTGATCCTATAGTATCGCATTTTAGAATAACTCCATTAGTTTCAGTATCAACAAATACAGATTTCATCTCAGACTCTATGAGTTTAGCATACTTTGCAATCTCCTCATCATTTGATGCAACATAAAGAGTACTTCCGGGTAAAACACCCTCTAAATCAGGGGATGCAATTTTGAATCCAGCTGCTGCTTCTACTTGAGGGACAGGTTTGAATTTGTCACGAGGATCACGCATCTCATCAAGAGGTTTTGGTAAAAGCAACGCTTTAGGTTTTGTAACAATTACGCCATCACGTTTTGCAACAACAATGCTGTTTTCTTTTTTAATAATACCATCAATGAGTATTACATTTGCAGTTTGGCCCAAACCAACTTCATCTTTAACTTCTAGAATAATACCACGCGGTTCTTTTTCATCTTGATTGAGTCTTTTTTGGAGATATTGTTGAGTCAAACCAACTAAAACACTAAGTAATTCAGGAATACCAACTCCAGAACGAGCAGAGATTGGAACTATAGCAATTTCTGATTTAAAATCATCTACACGGTAAAATGCTTCTGATTTGTATCCCAAAATAGACAGAGTTCCCACAACATCATACACTTTTTGATCCAAATCAGATTGAATTGACGCATCTTGTTCTTTGATTGCTTGTGAAATGAATTTAGTTTCAGACTTTCGCCATCCAGAAATTTGATCACATTTGTTTAGTGCAACAACAAATGGAACTTTTCTACTTTGTAAAATTTTCAGACTTTCATTTGTTTGTGGTTGAAATCCACGATTAACATCAACTACAAGTATTGCAATATCAGCAGCAGACCCACCTCTTGAACGAAGATTTGTAAACACTTCGTGTCCTGGTGTATCAATTACTAGAAGACCTGGAACTTTATTTTCTGATTGTTCTAGTTTTTTGTATAGAGGACCACACATTTCTTTGATAGTCTCAGTTGGAAGAAAACTCGCACCAATATGTTGAGTAATTCCACCTGCTTCTCTACCTTGAACACCTGTTCCACGAATTCTATCTAAAAGAGATGTTTTTCCAGAGTCTACATGACCAAGAACTGCCACTATGGGCTGACGAATATGCAAATCAGATCACTCAAATGCTACCCTCGATTCATGATCAAAGCTTTCTTGTGAATCAGATGCGTGAATAATATTCTCACTAAATCCTAATCCAAAGTCACCTCTAATAGAACCAGGTTCTGCTTCAAATGACTTTGTTGCACCAATCATAATTCTTGTAGTTGCAATTGCATTGTTTCCTTCAATAATAGCAGCTACAACAGGTCCTGATGTGATAAATGATGTTAACTCACCAAAGAATGGTTTGTCTTTGTGAACGCCATAGAAATTTTCAGCCTGTGATTGAGTAAATGTAAACATCTTTAGTTTCAAAAGTTTGAATCCTTTTTTTTCAAATCTTGTTACAACCTCACCAACTAGATTTCTAGATACTGCATCCGGCTTTACAATGAATAAAGATTGTTCAGTCAATTCTACTTCTTTCTAATTCCGCCTTTGACGTATTTTTTTGTCCACTTTAGTTTTCGTGGATCACGTTTTAGGACTAGTGCATTCTTTTTACATTTTGAAGAACAGAACCATAAAACAGTTCCATCATTTTTAGCAAGCATAGTACCAGATCCTTTTGCAACTGGTCTATCACAGAAATTACATGGTTTAACTAAAAGACTCATCTTAACACCTAATGAATTTTCTTTGCTTCTCTCTCGGTTTCTCTTAGCATTAGAATTTCTCCCATTCTAACAGAACCTTTAACGTTTCTTGTAAGAATTCTACCTTTATCCTTACCAGTAAGAACTTTAACTCTAACTTGAATTACTTCACCAGCAATACCGGTTCTACCAACAATTTGAATAATTTCAGATTGAACTACTTCTTCAGCGTTTTGACTCATTCTTCAGTCTTACCGCCTTTAATTTTAGCGATGGATGATACAACTTGGTCTACAATGTGTTGTGCATCACCTGCATCCAAAATTGCTGCAGCGGCAGAAGTAATATCAATACCTAATGATTTGCCTAATTCCTCTTTGCTTGGTACAAATGCATATGCTGCACCTTGTTCCTCACATAGAATTGGAAGATGGGCTACTACCTCTGGAGGTTCAACATCTTCAGCGATTACAATTAGTTTGCTAGTTCCACGTTCAATTGCCTTAGTTGCTTCGTTTGTTCCTTTCTTGACTTTACCGCTAGTAGATGCTACTCTTACAGCTTCCAAGATTGGACTAACGAGGTCTTCTGGCGTCTCAAATTTAACATAATATGATTTTCCCATACTTCGTCACCCTAGGGGTTCATTCTCCATTCTATCCATCGATGAGTTTGGTTTTAAAAGTGTTATCTGGAAATTATTGAGCTTACTTTTTCAAGGTATTCAGACATTAATGCATCCAATTTCTCCTGACTTTCAGATTCGGCATAGATTCTAACAATAGGTTCTGTTCCACTTGGTCTAATCATTACCCAGTTTTTAGAATCAAGGGTAATTTTGATGCCATCAGAAATATCAGAATTAGGAAACTCCTCGTTAAGTGATGAAATTAGTTTTGGGATTTTTTCAGCAGAACACGGTATTTTATCTTTAGTAGTAAAAGAGGGGGGCAAACTTGCAATTTCTTCATTAAGAGGTTTTCCAGATGTTGCCAACAGGTCAAGCATCAAAGCCAATGTCATACATCCATCTCTTACCTGATTATGTTTACCATACATGAAACCACCATTCTCTTCAAATCCTATCAATGCACCAGTTGGAACCATTTTTCTTGAAACCTCTACACTACCTACTTTGGTTCGAATTACTTTAGAATCAAACTTTTCAGCTAACACTTCAATGTTAGAACCAGAATTCAAACAAGTTATAACTAGAGAGTTTGGATTTTTCTTTAGAATATGTTGTGTAAGAACTAGTGCAGACTTGTCACCTGTTAGAATTTCTCCATTGTTATCACAAAAAATACTTCTATCGCCATCACCATCAAAAGCTATTCCTACATCTGCATTATTTTCTCGTACTATTTTTGAAAGTTCAGAAAGATTTTGTGGTGTAGGTTCTGATCCACGTCCTGGAAATGTACCATCAATTTTTTGGTTAACAAGGAATGTTTCACAATCAAGTAATTCACAAAAATTGGGAGCTGATACTGCTTGTGCACCATTGCCTAAATCTAAAACAACTTTGAAATGTTTTGATTCTATTAGTTTAGAATCAACATGAGAAATAATTCCTTTAAGATATGCTTCAATTGCTCTATTTTCTGTTCCTGTAACTCCCCATTTAGCAGGTTTCTCCAACCACTTTTTTTGCAAGTAAATATCTTCAATTATTAATTCATCTTCACGTGAAATCTCAACTCCATCACTTGCACATGGTTTGATTCCATTGTATTGAGCGGGATTGTGTGATGCTGTAATCATTAATCCTCCAGAATATCCTAAACTCTTTACTGCAAATTCTAGACACGGTGTTGGAACAATTCCTGTAACATTACAATCAATTCCAATAGAATTAAGAGCAGAACTAACTACTTTAGATATAACAGGACTTGATTCTCGTCCATCATATCCTATCAATACAGGTCCTTTTCCAAAGTATGTACCAATTGCAAGTGTCATATCGTGAACAAATTCTAATGTAAAATCTTCATCAAAGACTCCGCGAATTCCATTAGTTCCAAAAAATTTCGCCATAATACTATGCAATAATAGATAAATTTGTGTTTAATGGCAAATCCGTTGCGGGAGTCGCCCAGCCTGGTCAAAGGCGTAGGGCTTAGGACCCTATATCTTAGGATTTCGTGGGTTCAAATCCCACCTCCCGCACCATCTAGATTTCTGTGAATGATTAATAATGAGAAAATATTCAGCAAACAAGTCATGAAAAAAACAGTAGTAGGGATTACAGTAGTAGGTAAAGACAGAGAGGGAATTGTAGCTACATTTACAAATTTTGCATTTTCTAAAGGTGGAAACATTGAGAAAGTGAATCAAAATGTAATCAAAGGTCTTTTTGGTATGTATCTAGAGGTATCATTTTCAAAAGTAGTTGATGTAAAGAAATTTGATTCAGACATTCAAGGTATTGCTAAAAAAGAAGAAATGGATGTTAGTACTCACCATGAAACAAATTCACAGAAAAATATTGCAGTTTTAGTGACCAAAGAACCACTTTGTCTTCAAACAATTCTTGCAAATGTAAAATCACTCAAAGGAAAAATTTCAGTAATTATTGGAACTGAAAAAACATTAGAGCCTCTAGCAAAAAAAGCAAAAATCCCATTTGTTTTAGTGGAAGACAAAATACAAGACAAGGCCGAAGATAAAATTATTCAAATATGTAAAAAGTATGATATTGATTTAATTTCACTTGCAAGATACATGAGAATTCTAAGTCCCAACTTTGTTTGGAGATATCCAGATAGAATAATTAACATTCATCCATCATTACTACCAGCATTTCCAGGAGCTTCAGCATATGCGCAAGCTTTTGAAAGAGGTACAAAGATTGTAGGTGTTACATCCCACTATGTAACGGAGAACTTGGACCAAGGACCAATTATATTTCAAGACTCTTTCAAAGTTGATCCAAATGATACATTAGAAGAAATGAAAACTAAAGGACAAAAACTAGAGGCAGATACTTTACTAAAAGCAATGAAAATGCATTTAGAAAACAAGCTTGAAGTTCGCTGGAGAAAGGTTCACATCAAATCTAAGTGAATTAAATGGTAGATATCAAATCACAGTTTGATCCTAATTTAAGAAAATCAATTTCAAACAAAAAACAAGTAGCAGTTATCCCAGTAGGCTCAATTGAGCAACACGGACCACATTTACCAGTATCAACTGATTCAGATATTGTAACTGAAGTTGCAAAAAAGATCTCAGAAAAATATGGATATCTATTACTACCCACACTAAACTATGGAGTTTCATATGAGCATGCACCATTTTTTAATCTGAGTGTAAGAGAATCAACTCTACAAACTATTCTAACTGATTTGTGCACATCACTATTATCAAATAACATCAAAGCTGTTTTCATAATTAATGGTCATCACGGAAATCTAAAACCAATAAAAAATCTAGATGTCAAACTAAAGAAAATTACAAAAAATAAACTCAAAGTATTCCCACTCTCATACTGGCATTTTATGGAAAGAGAGTTTGACCATGCAGGATTTGTCGAAACATCACTAATGCTGGCAATTTCAAAAAATGTCAAAATGAGCTTGGCAAAAAAAGGTCTAGATACAGAAGGAATGACAAAGCAAGAAATCATTAAACTTGGAAAACTAGCAAATCAATCATTTCCCAAAGCTACCAAAAATGGGATTTGGGGTGATCCTAGAAAAGCTACAAAGAGAGACGGACAAGTAATTTTAGCTGAAATCGTTAAAAATCTCGGAAAAAAGTGTCAAACTTGCCTTACTGGGCGGAGCTCATAGTTTCACCAATGGAAATTTAATATAACGCCTCGATATCCATGTCAATAAGTGATTATTGATGTCCGTTGATATGGCAGTAAAAGTATTGGATGAGAGCATCAGTCAAGTTGTACTGATAAAACTCAAAGGAAACAAGACCATTAGAGGTACTCTTTTAGGTTTTGACCAACACATGAACCTGCTACTCGATTCTTCAGAGGAAATTCCTGCTGAAGGCGATTCTAAAAGCCTCGGAAGCATTGTGGTAAGAGGAGATAATGTAGTAATGATTTCCCCTCCACCAGCACAAAATTAGGTGATTTGCAATGACTAAAGGCACAACTTCTATGGGTGGTTTTACAAAGAAGAAAGTTCACATTAGATGTAGAAGATGTGGTAAAAACTCACTTCACAAACGTCACCACCAATGTGCAAGTTGTGGATTCCCAGAGGCTAAACGAAGAAAGTATTCTTGGATTAAATGGTATACTTAGATGCAAGAAATTGTATTAATTCTTAGTTCATTAGCAGGTGTTGCTACAGCCGCTGCTGTACGTAAAATGCCAAGAGACAAAAATCAATTACTTAGTCTCGGTGCCAGTTCTCACATCAAAAGTCAAATCAGTTCATTAAAAATTGAAAAAGATATTCTAACTAAAACAATTTCAAGATTATACCAAGCAGAATCAGAATTTTCTAAAATTCAAAAAGACAAATTATTACTAAAATATCAACACCAATTAGGAATCGTACTAGCTAAACTTGAGAAACTTGAGCAAGCAAGTCACCATCCTGACTTGGGTCCAGTTGGCGACGGTTTGATCACATTGATGGATCAAAAACTATCAAAATTAGATGATAGATTGTATGAATTATCATCAAAGATGGTAAGTAGTAAAGTTGAAGCACCAAAGGTAGAAAAACCTGAAGTAAAACAAGAAACAAAACAAAAGATGTCCAATGTATTCAACTTTGATAAACCAAAAGAAAGCAAAATGGATCCTATTGTAATTCCTCCAAGAAAATCAAGACAATCATTTGAATTAACAACTCTAACAAACATTTCAAGAGGAGAACCAAAATTCCCTCAATTTGAAAACAATCTAACACAAGATGTAAAACCAATGCCTCAGCCAAGGGTTATTCCAGCTGAAGTTATTCCAAAGGAAGTTATTCCAACAGAAGTGATCAAACCAAAAGATGAAATCGTTCAAGATATCATCCAACAAAAACCAAAAGTTGAAGATAAAATTGAAATTATACAGTCAGTAGCACCAAAACCAGAGATTAACCTTGGAACTAAACCAGACCTGAACAAAGAAGTTGCCAAGATTACAGAGCATAAAGCACTTCCAGAGCCAATTAAATCAAAACCAGTTACATCAGATGATGACTTTGATGATGATGCAGATGATTTAGATAAAATCAAAGGCGATATCATGAGAGTATTATCAAAACTGGATCAAGTAGAGGTAGAGTAATTGACTTATGATGATGCCATCAAGGCATTATCAAGTGACGCATTAAAATTTGTTAAAGATGATTATGTTATTGGATTAGGAAGTGGACGAGCAGCTACTTCACTTGTAAAATCACTTTCAAAGTTCATCAAACTAAAAGACTACAACATACGAGGAGTTCCAACTTCATTGCAGATCAAATTAATTGCAGAAAAAGTAGGCATTCCACTATTAGAAGCTGATCAGGTAGAACATATCGATGTTGTATTTGATGGTGCAGATCAAATTGATTCACAAAAGTATGTAATCAAAGGTGGAGGAGGTGCATTATTGAGAGAGAATATCTTGTTTAGTCTTGCAAAAAAAGTCATAGTCATGGCAGACAAGACAAAATTTGTAAAGAATTTTACGAGGACTGTTCCAGTTGAAATTCATCCATTAGCAAGAAACTCTGTAATTCAATCAATTAAAAAATTAGGAGGGAATGCACAAATTCGTTCTCTTGACAGAGGGTATCCATTCTTTACAGAAAATGGAAACATAATTTTGGATTGTGATTTTGGAACAATAAAAAATCCCAGAATGCTAACTCAGAAAATAAAGCAAACAGCAGGAGTTTTAGAGTCAGGAATATTTTTGAGAAAGCCAGATGTAATTTACAAAGCTAAAGAAAACGGTAAATTCGATATTTTATAGAAATTAATGCTCTTGTGGTGGATTTTCATGTCTAATTGAATTCATGAAATCTTTATGTTGTAACATTAATTCAATCATTTCTTCTCGTAAATCTTCATCATCCATTACAGCATTAAGAATAGGCTCCATCATCTGATTAGACATCATAGCCATATGAGAAGGATCTTCAAGCATTAAGGAATGCATGTCTTTAGTCATTTCAGAATTGATCCACACATGATGAATCATATCCATCATTCTGTTAGAACCAGACATCATCATTCCATGAGATTTCATAGAATTATGTTCATAATGAGGACACCAGGTACATCCTGATTGATGCATTTCTTGTCCCATTCCAGAATCCATCATGGGTTGATGTATTGAATCCATCCATATTGAATCTAATTTTAGATGAGTCTCCATCTGAGGATGAATCTTCATTGTATGAATCATTTTTTTACGTAATTCAGGATCACTAGCCAGTGGAGATAACATATTTTTGAGTAATTCAGGATTATTTTTCATTTGTAAAACCCAATCATCCAAAGTCTCCATCATCATAGTGGGATCGTTTTGCATCATTTCATGCCAATGGGACATTAATTTTTCATTTGAAGCCATGTTGTTCATTAAAGTATTCATCATTTCTGGTTTTTTGTTCATTAATGATTGATCGTATACACCATATCCTCTATCAATTAATTTTAGATATGTGGATGGCATCACACATGCAGGATCACCATTGCTTTTTTGGATCAATAAATTTCCAGATTTACAAGTTAACATGTCTACATCTGTAAATTTTTTCCATTGTTGATGAACAGACATTTGTTGTGCAAAAGAATTCTCAAAGAGTAAAGGACTAACTGCAATTGTTAAAATCATAACAAATAGAAATACAAACTGTAAATTCAATAAGAAGAATTATCTTTTTGTACTTAAAAAGCAATCGTAAAAAATCAAATTTGTGAATTTGTTATTTTGAAAACAAGTTAATTTTTCTATCAACTAGTTTACCATGACCAAGTTTTCCAATCACTTCAAAGTTCTCAGCAACTAATTCACCTCTAACCATTGTTTTAACAGGCCATCCAGTTAGATTTCTTCCCTCATATACAATATAATCAGAAAATCCTCCAAACAAATCCGAAGTAACAGTTTTATCTTTTTTCAAATCAATCATTGTTATATCAGCATCAGAATCTTTCTCAAGAGTTCCTTTGTGTGGATACATTCCAAAAATTTGAGCAGCATTTTGGCTAGTAAATCTAACAAACTGTTCTAATGATATTTTCTTTTGATTTACTCCATCATTGAGTAAAATAGGAATTACCGTGCCTATTCCAGGGAATCCTGCAAGTGCACCCCAGACATCATCACCACCCAGTTTGAGTTTGAGTTGATTTGCAACGTGATCAGTACCTATTGTATCAATTTGATTATTAGATAATGCATTCCATACAGCTTTTCTATCATTCTCTGTTCTAATAGGAGGCATTACCTTTGCAAGATAGCCAGATTGTTTTTCATAAGAGAGTGTCAAGTAATGAGGACAGGTTTCAACAAAAATTTTAGTTCCAAGTTTTTTTTCTTCTTCAATTTGTTTTAGTGCACGTTCTGAACCAATATGAACAAAATAAATCACACAATCATAGTCTCGTCCAAACTTTGATACAGTTTTGATTGCTTTAGCTTCAAATTCTGGAGAACGACTAGAAGACCAAGCTGATAATCCATCTTGGTTTTTTTCTTTTGCAGTTTTAATTCCACATCCACATGACTCATAGTCTTCAGCATGAACAAGTACAGGGCAGCCAAGCTCAGCTGCTGCTTTTACTGTTTGTTCAACTATTTCATCAGTAACATTTACTTCAGCTGCAACAAGATTAGGAGAATTTGGCGGCATATCCATGTACACATGACCCACTTCACCACCAAGATTCATGTAAATTTTAAAAGAAGTAATTCCTTTTTCAATACAATAATTCATCTCGTTGATTTGTTGTGGTGTAAAAATTGAAGCATGTATTGCATAGTCAACATAATGGTTTTGAGATGCTGCATCAAGTTGGTCTTGTAAAGAATTTGTAAATGGATCACCTAGTCGAAGCATTCTCATCATAGTAGTAATTCCACCAATTGCTGCAGCATGAGATTCAGTTTTTGCTGCCTCGTTAATTGGTGAATATACGCCATAATGAACATGAGTGTCAATAGGTCCTGGAATTGAAACTAGTCCTGCACCATTAATTTTATGATCACATGCAGGCATATCAGTTGTAAATCCAACAATTTTTCCCTCATCTATGAGAATATTTTTCTCAACCATACCATTTGGGAGGATAACATGTGAGTCAGTGATTATAGTATCATACGTCATCTGAAAATTTTACGAAATGCAGGCTATTATGCGTTGAGAAAATGAATAAAAGAACAACACAAAAGGGTATTCTGAGGGCCGGTGGTTTAGGAGTATAATGCCTCGTTCGCAACGAGGATGTCGAGGGTGCGATTCCCTCCCGGTCCACTTTTCCAGAAGTTTACGAATCGTGATTATTGATTTTAAAATCATTTTATGATAATTAATGTTGGTCAATACAAAATCAAAAAAAATATAGTGTGGTCATAATAATTTCATAGCTATTTATCCACAAACATAGTGTTAAAAAATTTGAGAATACAAAAAAGATTAGCGACAATCAGTAAAACAGCATCCCCACGTTTTGTTCGTCGACAACTTGGGTATGATGTTTTAGGTATCTAAATTCAAGGTGTTGATTCCATCAAAATATTCATCAAACAAATCAGGGTATTGATAGAACATTCAAGATCTGTTGTTTTTCGATTTGAGTTTTTTACTTAAGATAAACAATAAAATTGAAACGCCTACAACAAATAATATCTGACTTCCAATCATTACAATAGATGCAATTTCACAGGGCGGATATGATTTAGTATAAACCCCGTACCCTAACGTCAAATTAAAATCACAATGATCATGGATTTCTGAATACACAAATAAAAATCCATCAATACTAAAAATGATAAAAACAATACCAACAATAAGTAAACTAATAATTTTATTTTGAAAGATGAATTGTTCTTTCACACAATCTATATGAATAACTTACATAAATTATTTCCAAGAGTATTTTAAAAGAAAAAAAGAGAGAGGGTTAGTCTAACCCAAGTGTGTAAATTATTTTGTGAGTTCATATTTTTCATTTTAATGGGCATGTAATAATAAAAAATGGTAATTCTAGAAAAGTGTGTGCTCACATAGAAAATGCTTACGAAATGGATTCCTAAAAATGAAGTTATAGGCACGTGTAATGAAGTGGAAAAGCGTGAGAATGAAATATTTCATGAATGTTCCTAAATGAAACCATTTTGCTAAAGCCACGCTAAACATCACGCTTTACGTCACGTTTTGTGCCTACAAGACACCAAAAAAGAGTTTCCAGAAACTATTATACATAAATGAAAAATACTGTTTTTCATGGAAGTTTTTGACGGCAAAAAAGCTGCACAAGATTACATGTCAAAGCACACATTAGCATTCTCAACTCCAGAATTAACGCTAATGAGATTTGCATTCTGGTTAGGAGATTCTGTACCAGATCCAAAGAATAAAGAAAAAGGAATTCCAAGAATGATGACATATTTGATAGAACAAGACTTTGAACCAGTCTTAATTGATGATGAGACATATGTTCCATCAGGTGCAGTAAAAAGTTCAGCAAATGTTGGAAATGCATTTAATGAACAAATTCCAGATGGAAACTTTTGTTCTGAATGCGGTAACAGTCTATCAGCTACTGCAAAGTTCTGTCCTGAATGCGGAACAACACAATAAGAAAATAGTTTTTTAATTTAGTAATTTTATGCTTTAGCGCCACACTTTGTACAAAACTTTGCGTTTTCTCTAAGTGCTGCACCACATGAAGAACATCCATTTCCACCTTGTGGCGAAATAGTTTGTCTTGGCATCAATGCAGGATCAGGTGTTGGTAAAGTTCCAGGATCTCCAAATGCTTCTTGTGCAGAAACAATTCCTGGAGGCCCTCTACCTACTGGATTTTCAGCAGTTCCTGATCTTGGTGGTTGCCCCATTCCTCCTGCCATCATTCCAGGTTGTCCCATTCCAGGCATCAATCCAGGAGATTGTGTACTTCCAGAACCAGAACCAACTGATTTTTTTAATTCAAAGATCACTTTGATAGCTAGAAATTCTAATGCAGAATACGCTACTGTATAATCACCTAATTTTTGAAAGAATTCTTTGTCACTGAGTTGACCTTTCTTGTACATGTTGTTTGTATCTAGAAATGATTCATAGTATCCTTGGGATTCATCAAACAAATTCTGTAGTTTGTCAAAGAGCATGTTGAGAGTATCTACTTCACCAAATGACATAATCTCAGTTAATTTTTGGAATATTAATTACTTTAGGATCAAAAAAGAGGAAAAAACGTGTTTGAATTTATGCAAGTGCTCTATCAATCATACTTTGGTATGATTCTTTAGATGCAGCACCAACTTGCTGACTAACTATTTCTCCTTTGTTAAGGAGGATTAAAGTTGGAATACTAAATACATTGTATTTTGATGCCAGTTCATTGGCCTCATCAACGTTAACCTTGACAAATTTTACTTTGCCATCATAGTCAGCTGCCAGTTCTTCAACTACTGGACCTACCATTCTACATGGACCACACCATTCGGCCCAAAAGTCTACAAATACAGGAATGTCAGAATTTATCACATCGACTTCCCATGATTTTGCATCTGAAATTTGTGTTACAGCCATTCTAAGATTAATTTATTGCACGTACCTAAAAACGTTCACCAGAATTAACACCATATTTTTTGTTGGAAAATTAATTTTGATATATACTTAAATGACGTTTTGCTAAATCTCAGTTATGAGTTCTGAACTTAGACTTAAAAAATTAAGAGGATCTGGAGGCTATGTTATGGCTACCGTTACTGATGAACAACAGATGAAAGGGAATCTAGGCGGGCCTGATCTATTTTTAGCACCAATAGGAAGACTAGATGCGGATAAAATTACTAAACATTTTTGCAATACTTGTGAGAAAGAATTTGAAGGTCCTCCAAAAATTGAGTTTGAGAATCCAAATGAAGAAGTTGCAGAAAATTTAATTCTTGCAGAACGAGGTCAATACATTTGTAATTCATGTAATGCATCAATTGCAGAATATAGAGACTTTAAGAAACAAGATGAAGCAGGCGAAGTCGGAGTTGCAAAACCCATAGAACCTCAAGTTCAAAGTACACAACCAGAAACAAAACAACAAGTTGTAGAACCTCCAGCAACCCCAGAACCAACAGTAACACAACCAGGTTCAGCTACTTCAGTTACATCTATTGAAGGAAAACCTGTCTTTGATGAGAATGCAAACAAGTTAGGAACTGCAAAGCAAGTTGGAATTGACTCAACACAATCTATGGTTTTAGTAATTACTAAAGAAGATGGAACAGAAGGAAGTATTCCATGGAACAGTATTAAAAAAATTGGCGAAGTAGTTCTTTTAGGAAAACCTGAAGTTGTAACTCAACCAGGAAAATGTTCTAACTGTGGATTTGCAAACAAGGAAGGCTCCAAATTCTGTGAAGACTGCGGTAACAAAATCTGATAACTAGTAACTTAATCAATGACACTAAGGCGATAATGTAATTGGCAAAAAGATCAATCCCTAAAGGAGTAGTAAAAGACATCATAATTGTCGCAGTAGGGGTTTTAGTAATTTGGATTGGTCTACAAGTAGCATTTGGAACACAAAATCCATTCTATGTTGTTGCAAGTGGAAGTATGATTCCAGTTTTAGAAGTATATGATGTATTGATAGTTTCAGGTCATGTACCTTTTGAAGAAATTGAGGTAGGCGATATCATTGTGTTTAATCGGCCATCAGATCACAATAGAGTGATTGTTCACAGAGTAGCGTCAATTGTGGAAGACGATCCTAAAACAATTAGAACTAAAGGAGATGCAAATCCGGCATCAATTCCAGGGACTGACTTTCCAATCACAGATGAAGAATATATTGGAAAAGTAGCACATACTTTACCTCAAGTAGGATACATCACACAATTACTAAAGCCACCAATCAACTATGTCATAATTGCAATAGTTGTTGGAATTATGGTAGTAAAGCAATTTGTAAAGAAGAAAAATGAAAAGGGACTATCACTTACAGATCCTCTAGATTCAGTAAATCCAGATACAATAGAGGAACTATCAGATATTGATAAAATTGAAAAAGATTCTGAATATTCTGAACATGTAGACAGTACTGATGAGATTGAAGAATTAGACGATACAGATAAACCAGAAAATCAAACGAAAACAGAAGAAATTGATGAAAAATTTGAAGGGATTGAAGATTCTATTGACGATAAAATAGAATCAAAAGAAGATCCAAAGAAGAAAGAGTTTTGATTTAGTAAATTTTCAGGCAAACAGGTTCACATATGCCCCGTATGACAAGAGCAATAGATCGTCCTGCTTGCTTGGTAGTATACTTACGTCAAATTTACTAAAAAAGGATCCTCATGAATTATTTGTTTCAAGAGTAGAATCACTTATCAAGTAGCAGAAAAGAAATTGCCTAATTGAAATATTTACTTGTTTTTTCAATAATTTTTGTAATTAGTTCTGCATACGCACAAACTCCATTTCGTGATACTGCAGGCTTGACATTGAATGGAATCGAATGGTGTGAAGAGAATTATCAGCTGTACTATTACATGGGAAATGGTTTTTTTGAGCATCATCAACATTCTATAGAATCTAGACTGTGTGGCAATTTGTACAATGATGATTTGTGGTTGTATTCAGAGCCAGACAGATATCAAAAATTGATTGAACAAAGCAGAATTTATTATAATTTAGAGATTCAAGAAAGTTCTAAAGAAGCAGAAGAAGGAAAAATAGATACAAAATCTGTAAACATTAAAGAAATTCCACAAGAACTTGCTCAACAACAAAAAGAATTAGAAAAATTAATTGTAGATGAATCAGTAGAAGAATCAAATGAAAATGATATTGAAATAGAAATTGCTGAAGAAAAACAGATGAATGATTCAGAAGGCGGTGGTTGCCTGATTGCAACGGCTGCATATGGTTCTGAAATGGCACCACAAGTTCAATTGTTAAGAGAAATCAGAGACAATCAATTGATGAGCACTGATTCAGGAATATTATTTATGACTGGATTCAATGAGTTCTACTATTCATTCTCACCACATATCGCAAACATGGAAAGAGAAAGTCCTATTTTCAAAGAAATGGTAAAAATTGGAATCACTCCATTGCTATCAACCCTATCTGTAATGTCATATGCAGAGACAGACTCTGAGGTACTAGGGTATGGAATAGGTGTGATTTTGATGAATTTGGGAATGTATGTAGCTGCACCAGCAATGCTGGTACATCAAATAAAAAATAAAAGAAAAAAGAACTAGGAGTTCTTTGAAACGTCTCCACACATTCCAGGAGTTGAACCATCAGGGTTACATTCAGGAGCAAATGACCCCATTTCAGTAATCTTTCTGTTTCCATTTCCACTGTTATCTTGTGATAATTCAAATTTGATCCATGATTGATCGTTTTGATTACTTTCATCAACAAAGAAATCTTCTGGATTCCATGTGTGTGTTAAGAAGTATTCTCCATTTGGAAGACCTGTGATGTTTACTTCATTATCATCAGTTGATTGATGATATTGATCAATCCAACCAGGTTGAATTCCTTGGAATCCTACTTCACATTCCCAATACCATTTTTGAGATGTTGCTGGATTTCCACCGTCAATTTTGTAGACATCTGAAATACAGAATCCTACTTTAATTGCAGCTGCTTCATCACCACTTGGTAAAATGGCAATATCTCCAGGAATTTCATTTCCTTCAGTATCAAAAGCTACTTCTCTTACTGCAAATTCTCCAACACCATCAATGTGCCAATGGTTATGAGTATCATGAAATGTAAATTCTGTTACAATTTCATTCCATACAGGTGGAATTGAATGTCTAAATTCACCTTCTTCATTGTATAGGTTTTGGAATGCTTGTGTGACTGTACCTTCAACTGGATCTGGAACTTCAATTATTGGTTCAAATTCCAAACCACCAACACCAACATTTCCCCAAACATTTGTAAATCTTAGATATTCATCTTGTTGTTGATTATGAATATTCAGATGTTTTGGAACACCAGGTGAAATATCAGGAAGTATTGCATCTCCTGGAACGGGTTCAGTTGGTAAAAAGTCTGCACTTGCATTTATCATGAATGGTGTTGCAGACAATAATCCTATACCCAACAGGAGTGGTAAGATAGTACTTTTTCGTACTAGGTTTGCATATGTCATTATACAAAACAAGATTATTTAGTACTTAAACTCCTGTCAGTAAGAAGAATAACAAGCTGTTTTAAAATATTAAAAAAAGTTTTTCTTAATTTCATATAACATACAAATTAAATAATTTCTTTGATTAAAGAACAGAATCTTTGGTTTTGAATACTCGCTTAAAGTATTCAGATGGTTCTTTTGGCTCTACAATGTCATTTGTAATTCCTGCCAAATTTTTGGCCAAATTCTTTTTGTAACCTACTTGCAT
Organism: Candidatus Nitrosopumilus sp. bin_7KS; assembly: GCF_054095835.1. Taxonomy (NCBI): domain Archaea; kingdom Thermoproteati; phylum Nitrososphaerota; class Nitrososphaeria; order Nitrosopumilales; family Nitrosopumilaceae; genus Nitrosopumilus; species Candidatus Nitrosopumilus sp. bin_7KS. The sequence goes on from NZ_JBSWSO010000002.1 coordinate 219,300, forward strand.
CTGTCTTTGGATTTGAATTCTTTGAGCCTGAGGTGAGCCTGCACCATGCATAGATTCTGTAAGATATCCTACGGCATTTCTACCCAAAGTCATATTTTCAATTAATCTTAAAATTCTCATTCTGTTTTCCACATCCACTCCCTTTCTTCCAACAAGATACTTTTTGAGTAGTGGTCCTGCTTCTGGATGTCTAAAGTCCTTCTCTGAAGGTAACGTAACCATCAATCCACCTGCAATATCTTGTGCCAGTCTACTAATTTCATATGGGAATCGAGTAACATTATGTTTACAAACCTGTGCAAGCATATCATCATTTAAGAAAACACCTGACTTCATCTTGTGTCCCTGGTGAGAAGATGCAATACCTGCAGCAAATATGGTTTCATTAAGATGAGTCATCTCAATAATTTTATCTTTAATATGAGAAACTTTTGGAATACCATTATAATCAGCAATTGTTGCTGCTGCACCGATCAACACATCTCCCAGACCTGTTTTGCATACATAACTACGTCTGTGATAACACGTGAATCTCTCTACAAGCATAGATGCGAATTCAAATTCACCGTTCATGAAAATTTTATCCCATGGAATAAACACATTATCTAAAATCATCAATGCTTCTTGTCCTCCAAACTTTGCATTACCATCATCAATGTCACCTTCCTCCATACTTCTTGTGTCACAAGATTGTCTACCGTAAATGTAAGTGACACCTTTAACATCTGCAGGAACTGCTCCAACAATTGCCCAGTCTTTATCATTTTCTGTTAGTCTGATTGTTGGCATTAAGATAATCCAGTGAGAGTTGATACAACCAGTCTGATGTGCTTTTGCACCTGAAACATAGACTCCATTTTCATCAGTTTTTACAATTCTTGTAAATAAATCAGGATCATCTTGTTCTGCAGGACCTTTACTTCTATCTCCTTTAGGATCAGTCATGGCACCGCCAATTACAAGGTTTTCTTGTTGTACCATTTTTACAAATTCTAAGAATCTTTTATGATAATCTGTTCCATGTTTTTCATCAATTTCAAATGTAGTAGAGTGTAAAGAGTTCAGGGCATCCATTCCAACACATCTTTGGAAGCATGTTCCAGTGTTTTGTCCAAGTTTTCTCTGCATTTTATTTTGTAAAACTAAATCTTCTGCACTTTCTGCAATGTGTAAAAATCGGTTAACTTTCAATCCAGTAATTGATGAATCAGCAGAAGCTAATGCTTCTTCACGAACTGCAAGATCATAAGTTTCTGCAACGGCATTAATTGATGGCCTAATCATTGGATGATCGACTGGTTCTTTGACTAATTCTCCAAAGAGGTAAATTTTGAGATCTCGTCCTCTAAGACTTTCAATGTAATCATCACCTGTTCTAATTGTCTTTAAGACATTAGCCATGCTACATTATTGATTTTTATCTTGTATAAATATTCTAAATCAATTCAGGTTAAACTCTAGGAATAAAGTGCGATCAGAGGCCAATTCTGACATCAAGAATTCTACATCCCTTTCCTTTCTCCATAACTAGAACAGGGTTCATGTCTAATTCTTTGATCTCTTTAAAGTCTGAGACTAATTGGGATAATCTCTGTATACACTCAGATAGCTTTGCAATATCAGATGGTTTTTCGCCTCTAACACCTTGTAGTAATTTTTGGGTCTTAATTGATGCAATCATGTCATCAGCTTCTAAATTAGTTACAGGGGCTAGTTTGAATGTCACATCTTTGAGAACTTCAACATAGATTCCCCCCATTCCAAGCATGATGACAGGACCAAATCCAGGTTCTAATTTTGAGCCTATGATGAGTTCTTTACCACCTTTTACCATCTCTACAATTAGTACGCCTTTAATCTCAGCTTTGCTGTTGTATTTTTTAGCATTTTTGATAATTGTTTTGTATGCTTCTTTAATTTCAGAATCATTTGTCAAGTTAACTTTAACACCACCTGCATCGGATTTGTGAATAATTTGCGGAGATGCAATCTTCATTACAACAGGATAACCAATCTTCTTTGCAATTTTTACTGCCTCTACTTCATTTTTAGCAAGTGCACTTTTTGGTAAAGGTAAACCATATGCTTTGAGAACTTCTTGTCCTTCTTCCTCTAAGAGATTTGGTCGCTTTTCTTTTTTTACTTTATCAAAAATTGCTTTTGCTTTAGCTTTGTTTACTTTGAATTTAGTAATTTTTCCATTTGGAGATTTAACCCAGTTTGAAAATTTAATCATTGCAGAAAGAGTTCTGATTGCACCTTCTGCATAATTATAATATGGAACATTACCCTTTGCTAAAATTTCTCTATTTGTAATTCCCTCATCTAATCCCATTAAACTTGCAAGCATTGTCTTTTTGTATTTTTTAGACATTGTAACAATTACTTCTGCTAGCTTATCATAGTCTAGTGTTCCAGATGGTGTGCACATTGAGATAACAGAACCAACTTTTGTATGGGTCAATACACGATCCAAAACATTATGGAATCGATTAAAATCAGCATCACCTACAATATCAACAGGATTTCTAGAGCTTCCCCAAGGTGGAATAACTGCATCAATTTTTTTTCTGACACTAGTAATGTCTGCCATCTTGATATTCAACTTTGAGCATGCATCTGTTGAGATAATTGCAGGACCTCCTGCATTTGAAACAATCACCAAGTCACCTCCTGCTGGAAGTGGTTGTTTTGAAAACGCTGTTGCATAATCAAAGAGCTCCTCCATTGTATCAACTCGAATAGCGCCTGATTGTTTGAGTAATGCATCATAGATTTCATCAGAGCCCATCAAAGCCCCAGTATGAGACATTGCAGCTTTTGCGCCTTCTGGACTACGTCCTGATTTTAGTACAAGAACAGGTTTTTTGAGTTTTTTAGTAATATTTTTACAAACTTTAAGGAATTCTTGGCCATCTCCCATGTCTTCAAGATACATTACAATAACTTCAGTTTGTTTGTGATTTGCAAGAATTTTTAAAATGTCAACTTCACTCATTACAGCTTTGTTACCAAGACTAACCACTGCAGAAAATCCAATTCCCTGAGCACTGGCATCTTCAACTAATGCTGCACATATTGCACCACTTTGTGATACGAGTGCAATTTTTCCAGACTTTGGTGTTACTTTAAGGAAAGTAGAATTCATCATTGTCTTTGGATCGAGATTCATGACACCAAGACAGTTAGGTCCAATGATTTGGATTTTGTATTTTTTAGCTATGTCTTTAATTTCTTGTTCTCGTTTAGCTCCTTCTTCATCAACTTCTTTGAAACCTGCTGTGATAATTATAACGCCTTTGACTTTTTTCTTTCCACATTCTTCTAACACAGGTGCAACCAATGTATTTTTGATTACAATAACTGCAAGATCAATTGGTTTTGGAACATCTAAAACGGATTTGTAGGCTTTTTTGTAAAATACTGTCTCTCTAGATGGACTAATTGGATAAACTGTTCCTTTGAAACCATTCATAATGTTTGATGTGATTGTAGCACCAACACTTCCTCTCTTATCAGATGCACCAATCACTGCAATAGATTTTGGTGATAAGATAACAGAATCTGCCATAATAAATTCAATCTGAGATTTTGTATAATAAAGTTATTCTTGAAAATTTCTGATCTCTAGTTTTTAGCTTCCCAGCATTTTTCCTGCCAAATTCTCTTTTCTTGGGACCCAAACAATAGATAAATTAGAAAATTTTCCAATTATCCCCCAAGATTCTCTAGCCAAATCTCTTAATGCTTCATTATTTATTGCAAATTCATGATTCAGTTGATTTACTGTATTCTTTGAATCACTGTAAATTGTAATTTCATCGCTTAAATCAACATACTTGTTCAATGCAGAAATTATTGCTAGATATTCAGCCTGATTGTTTGTCAGATCAGATTTTTTTTCATAAAAAGATTCCCCAGTCTCTTTAACAAAATACCCATATCCACTATTAGTTCCACCAGAACCATCAACGTAAATACTAATTCCCATCTTTATACAACCTTGTTATCTTTACAGTTAGATTTAGTACTATCATGTAAATAATTGTAGATATTCCTTGTGATACAATTGATGCTAAATAAGGATCATAGTTTATTGTCAGTAAATAATACTGTAATGCCCATCTAGCTACAGTATAAACAACTTCAGCAACTCCCAATGAAGTAATTAATTTTTTTAAATCTTGTTTAAGTTTTACAGTATCAGTTTTCCCAGATTCTAATCGATATTTTTTTCTGTTATCAAAGTAAAATAAGCTACTAAAAACTGAAAAATAAATCACATAATCTGCAATTGTAGTATAGGTAGTATTGAGAATATCATCTTGGTCAGATAAAACTTGAGCAATAACTGCCGAAATAATTATTGATGCTGCAAATGCTATGAGAATATTTTTGTTTAATTTTAGATATTCTTGTAACACATAATTGATTCTTTTTTGCTACAAATAAACTAAGATTAGTCCAAAGTAATTTTTAGAAATATTATCAATCCTGCAAGTTCTGCAATTCCCACTCCTAACATGTAAGGGAATATTTCATGTGAGAAAATCTCCTCCATTGAAAAATAAGCTAATGCACCAATGACATTATGTAAAAATAACATCCCTGCAACAACTATCATGCCTAACGGAAGTTGGGCTCTAGTATTACCATACATCTTTCCAAATATACAGATTAGAATTCCAAGTATGCCCATATTGGCAATTGAAACAATAGATAGCACTAGAGAAGTAGATTCCATTTAGTGTAAAACACCCCTAGAGCTTTTATTTACTTTTGTCCAATTTCCTTGCAATTTCTTCAAATGCCTCCATATTGACTTCAAGATAAGTTGAGATAAAATAGGTTACATTGTATTTTTCACCAACTTTGGTGATCATGTTATTTTTTTCTAATACTCGAATATGATGCTGAATAGCCTTGTAATCAAGACCCATCTCCTTTGCCAATTGATTTGTGTTAAACGGATTTTCCTTTAGTTTAGAAATTATTTTTAATCGATTTAGTCCTCCTCTAGAACCTGCAAATACAAACCACAAGAGTCTTTTTGCATCAGGATCATTGGCCATATGTTACAAAATTCCCCCTTATTTACTACTAAAAGGTATTCTGAGATAAGCAAAGTAGAAAGTATAAAAAACATAATCAGGCAATTTTGAGTGGATAAAAAATGATGTTAAATTATGATGCACCACTGTATAGACCACCATCAGAAGCTAGATCTTTAATCTTCCAAGTAACATTAGGATGTTCATTTAACGAATGCTCATTCTGTGATATGTACAGATCAAAAGAATATTCTGAAAGATCATGGGAAGATGTAAAAGCTGAAATTGATATGATGGCAGGTTATCAACCAGATACAAGGAGAGTGTTCCTTGCAGATGGTGACGCACTAAATCTTGATTCAGAATATATGATTAAAATTGTAAAATACATTAGAGAAAAATTTCAAAACATTGAAAGGATATCATGTTATGCAATGCCTATGAATATTCTAAAGAAAACATCTGATGAACTAAAGAAAATGAATGAAGCTGGGCTTGATATGTTCTATTTAGGAATTGAAAGTGGTTCAGATATAGTTCTAAAAAAAGTAACAAAAGGTGCCATTGCAAAAACAATTATCAAATCAGTGAACAAAGCAAAAGAAGCTGGATACGTAATGTCATGTATGGTAATTTTAGGACTGGGTGGAAAGAAATACTCAAAAGAGCATATCAAAGGTACTGCTGAAGTCATTAGTGCTTGTTCTCCTAATTATGTTGGTGCTTTAACTCTCTATTTAGAAAATGGAATTAAACAAGAATTTATTGACAAGTATGAAGGGGAATTTACCAAAATTGATGATGATGAATCATTAGAAGAACTATATGATTTGATAAATCAAATTGATACCAAACAAGAGATTGTTTTCAGAGTAAATCACGGTTCAAATGCATATACAGTAAAAGGAACATTTCCTAAAGACAAACAAGCAATGTTAGATAAAGTAGAATGGATGAAACAGCATCCAGAGACTGTACGCCCAGAAGGATTACGTGGATTCTAAATTAGATTTTTTGGATACATGTATACTACTTTGAAGATCATTACTGAATAATCACCATCAAAGATTTTGCTAGTTACACCGTTTTCAGATTTTAAAACTCTAAACTTGTACTCGTAATTACCATTTGAATTCACATCTGTCTGAGCAAAATGAACAGCATCATTTTCTTTGAATATTTGAATAATTACTGGATAACCTTCAACATGATTTGCAATCTTTCCCTCAACAAATGCCCAAGGTAAAGTATTATCTTCAGAAGAATGGAAAAATATTGTTGATTTTTCAAGTGCAATACTTCCACCAAGTGAAATAATTTCAGTTTGAGGTTCATGAGTATGGCCATTGATTAGAATTTGACCGGGATGTGGATGTGCAAAAGCAGAATCTATAGAAAACGTCAATAGAAATGTCAAAATCAAAAGACTAGAAAATAAAACAAGTTTGCTCATACTGGATTCAAGAAATCAGAGTAATTTAAGAATTCTTCATCTAAAGAGTGTCAATAATAGATTTTAGATTGTCTGGTAAATCTGGCAATTCAGTATGGCTTTCATTGTTTTGAAGAATTTCAGGTCCTATTCTTCTAACTCGTTGAGTTCCAATTAAAGTATCGATGTTTCTTTGAATATCCTTTTCAGATAGAATGGTCTTTAGTTTTTCATTTACAATTGCTTCATTTTCATATTTTTTTATCCCATATTGAACAAGGATAGTTTTTTCATCAGATGAAAACTCAGTCATGTTTTTCAAGAGTAGTTTATGGCTAATAGTCTTTTGTTAATCAAAGATAGTTAAAATATGATGAATTGCAAATGGACTTACTTGGAAAGTAAAGTACAATTAATTTCAAATGTGTTAAAAACAAAAAGATATGCTGCCATTGCAATAATTAGTGGCACAGGGTTAGGAATAATCTATTACTTTTTGACAATGTCAATGCTACCATCTCACTTGAGTACTACAATGGAGATAATGCCTTACTATATTTTGGCATCAGTCGGATTAACAATAGGGATTTCAGCATTAGCAGGAGTCAATTTTGCAATGATGGCATTTAAAATTAAGAGAATGCAGATGATGAATTCTGTCAAATCAAACTCATCAGCCGTATTAGGTGGAGCATTTGCAGCATTTACACCAGGATGTCCTGCATGCACTGCACCTTTAGCAGTAATTTTAGGTGCAGTTGGAGGATTATCATTATTTCCAATGCAGGGATTAGAATTAAAATTCATTTCAGTAGGAGTTTTAATTTTTTCAATTTGGTGGATTGCAAGAGGGCTACAAAGTAAAAGTTGTTGTAAAATAGGATAAAAATTAATCCATTGAACTCAGCCACCAAATTGGGGATAGAAATGAACACAGATAGGAATGAAAAATTAGATTAGTTTTCTAAGTACAGATAATGCCACACCATGTCTTTCAGGTGTAATCCATAATCTCTTGTATACAGAAAAGTCAGTTTCAAGAACGATTGCTTTTTTCTTTGTAGGTCTTGTTGCATCAAAATGAAACCAATCTCTAAAATTATTAGAACCAGATATTCTTAATCTACCTGAAAATAATCCCATCTTTTTCTCAGAGATTTTTCTAACATGTGATAATTTTACATCTTTTTTACCCCAAGGTAGACACCAAGATTTGAATCGTATTTTATCTTCAAAAATTTGAATGTGTTTATCATGATATAGAGGAGTTTTTGACATACTTTGTTAGAAAATTTTCCAAATTAAAATGAATCCTATGGATTCACCTACCTTTTTGGGGATGAAAATGGACGCAAATTATTCTAAAGGTAACAATATGTGAATCTCAGCTCCCTTTCCTCTTCCCTCAGACTCTGCCCAGATCTTACCATTATGATTATCGACAATACCTTTACAAATTGCCAAGCCTAAACCAGTGCCTCCACCTTCACGAGTAATACTGTTGTCAACCTGATAAAATTTTACAAATATTTTATCTAGTTTTGGACGGTTGATTCCAACTCCTTGATCTTTAATTACAATTTTTGCATAAGAGCCATTCTTGTTCAACTTGACATGAAGTTTATCCCCATCTTCTGAATATTTTATTGAATTTGAAATAATATTTGTCAAAACTTGCTTAATTCTGATCTTATCACATAGACATGCAATATTTCCTTGTAAATCAGATATGATTGAAATATTTTTTTTCTCTAAAAGAGGATACATACTAGAAATTGATTCATTGACTATCTCATGTAAATTATGAATTTCTTTATAAAATAATAATTTCTTAAGTTCCATTTTTTGAGCATCCAAAAGATCACTAATCATATCTAGAAGGGTAGAAGAACTTGATCTAATTATTTTAAGTTTAGATTTTATATTTTCATTCATACTTCCATATTGTTCTGCCAAAATAAGATCAAGGTATCCATTTATTGGAACTAGAGGTGTTTTTAATTCATGTGATACCATGCCAATAAATTCACTTTTTTGTAAATCTTGTTTTTTAAGTTGCTCTACTTGTTTTAAAATTAAATCATCTTTTAATTTTAATTCATCGTAAAATTTTGTCATGTCTCTTAGTACAGTATTACTTCCCATTAATTTTCCATTTTTGTCATACAAATTAATGGCATTTAGTAAGACTGGAAAAATACTACCATCTTTTCTTTCTAGATAAATTTCTACATCTAAAGATGTTCCTTTGCTCTTCCAATTTTCAAAACATTCATTCATGGTAGACAAACTTTTTTCAGCAGTGTGATCAAAAATGGTTTTCCCAATTATTTCTTTTTTTGAATAGCCAAGATTTTTTGCATATGATTTGTTACAAGAAATAATTATTCCTTTTGTATCTACAGTCCTATAAAGTCCAGGAGATTCTTCATAAAGATTCTGGTATATTTCTGGTAAATTTAAATCACTATTATTCTCAAAATTAACTTCAATCTCTTTGCTTTCTACCATGGATAATTTTACATATTTTCATACATTATAGTCTGTATGTTATTTTCAATAACATTGAACAAATTAGGCATAATATGGGCCCACGGGGATTCACCTACCAATTTGGGGGATAAAAATGGACGCAGATAGAAGTAAAATAATAATTTTTGAGTTCATCTAATCTAATTCATCTTAGATTATTGTGAACTAAGATGCTCTACCATTGCAGTACAGTGATCAGTCATGAATGCATCTAGATTTCCAAGTTTTCCAGTCCATTGTAAAATTGTATTTGTGGTGCAAGTTTCAATCGGTGTAGAATCAGATGAATCTAATGCACTTTGAGCATTTTTCATTACATCTAATGTGAATATTTTGTTTGTTTCAACATGTTTTTTTGTTGCTAAAAGTTCAGTATGTCCTGAAATTAGAACTTCAAAATCAATGGTTTGCAAAGTATCATGGGTTTGCAAATAAAGATCAATGTCAGGAGTAACTCCAAATGCTCGATATGGAGATTCTCCAGGTCTCATCAAATCATCAAGCATTGCAATTTTTTGTTCTGGCAATAAAATCAGCAAGTTTCCTTTAGAATGAAAATCACCCAAGTTGTAAAGTTCAATTATTTTGTTGCCAATTTCTAATCTGGTATAATCACCCTCAACTATTTGATTTGGAATTGGTCTGTCGGGATTATTTTCTTCTTTTAAAAGTTCTGTAGCATCTTTGTGAGCAATGTAAGTTATGTCAGAGGGAAATATTTCTCCTGCAGCACCAGTATGATCTTGATGATGGTGCGAGTAAATCATGTGAGTTATTGGTTCATCAGTTACATCTTTTATTGCATCAAGATATTTTTCTCCTATTGGGGAAGGTGCATCAACTGCAACTACCCCCTGTCCCGTAGTCATAAACATAGTCTGATATCCACTTGAGACTAACCAATACACGCCATCTGCAATTTCTAAAACAGAATAACCCTTTTCAGGATCAGATTTTAACGGATTTGATGTGTAACTAAGAATATTCTCAAACAAAGATGGAACTTCATCAGAGTCAGTTAGTGTAATGTCAGTACATTCTCCAACATGGTTTACTGCAATATGATTTGATTCTATCATACACATGTTACCATATGTTTTGCCATCAATGCCACATACTGGTGCATACTGTAATGTACATGCAAAAACGGGATAGGATGTCTGCCATCCACGTTCTAGGAATTTTTGTTTGGATTGGTCATTTACACATGCAGGGGAGCCATCATGAGATTTGAAAATTAGATTTGTTCCTTCTGAACAAATTACATCAGAGGCAGCAATTCCTGCATTTCCTTGTTGTGATGGTCTAAGGTAAGGTTGCTCTTTTCCATCCATGACACAGACTTTTCCTGGATAAATTCCAGGTCCACATCGGTCATTTAATACACAAATATTTCCAAGTGGAACAAATCCAGGAGCACAAATATTTTTGTATGGAATATGTTTTGCAAATGATTTTTTATCAAGGATTTCTACAAGTTCATATTTTTTACTTGATGCATCAGCAGGGGGGTTTGAGATATCAGTTACTTTAACTGAAATTTGATAAGATTTTCCTTCAACAAAGTCAAATCCTTCAATAGAACTATAGAAATTCTTCCAATCAGAATTAGTGTCTTCACGAACTTTCATGCATTTTTGTGGACCAACACCTACACAATCAACCAAGTTAGAGTCAACGAATAGAGTTTTGATTTCAGACGGAGTTTCTAATCCCAGATCTATACGTACTTGTTTCCTCATTTGATCAAGTTCAACTTTTGGAATATCAAGACTCACCATTTTTCTAATCTGATTCATCAAGACTAGTCCTTCTTGATCATGAGATAATTTTCCTCCTGTTTCTTCAAATGCATAATATATTTTCATAATCTCTAGGCGTTGGTTTGTATCATCCTCATCAGGATTATTCATCCAATTCTCAACCATTACTTTTAACTCCTGTTGGGTTACTGAAGGATTTTCATTTACTTTAGTTTCATCTGCTAGAGATTCCTGCATTCCCACAATCCCAAATAACACTAGAGGTAGCACAAACCAGATTAATTTCATATCATATCTGAGAATAAATGCTTTAAATGGTTTGATGAAAACCAATTTTTACCAACTTCTAATCACTTACTCTTGAAGTTGATGATAAACGTACATCAATTAACAATTAGCACTAGAAAAAGATATTAAAATTCTTCAAATACTGTAGAAAAATTTTTTGTGTGATGAGCCAAAAATCATTAAAATTTTCAGATGTTAGGAATTACGTACTAGAAAGATTCGAAGATGTAAAAACCAAGCCATCTATGAATAAACTAATAAAATTTCATACTTTTAACAAATTTCTTTTCATGGCATGTAGCCAGATAGAATTAAATAAATTAGGAAAAATTGTTGCAAATCAAAAAAAACTGCACATTGAAGACATGTTAGATAGTTATGAGAAACACCTAAAGAGTATTTTATCCAAAATACCAACTCGATCAAGACATGCAAATGTATTACGAAGGATGTATGGTCATTTTAATAAAAAAATACCAAAAACTGAACAGAAAACAATAGAACATTTAATTTCTGAATATCAAAAAGACAACATAACACTAAGTGATGTATTACACAAACTAAGAACCATAACATTTGATATTGATAATATGTATGTTGTAAAACAATCATATTTTCTTTTATTTGTAAATAAAATTTAGATGTTTTATCACAACTAGGAATACTTTAGAAAACATGGTCTCATTTTTCATCTTTTTAGATTCAATTCTATAGAGGCCAGATACTGTTTTGGGGAATTAAAAAGACGCAAAGTGGAATCCAAAAAGGTTTGAACCATTTTTGTAGATAAAAAAAGATTCGATTCAACTTCACGGGGATTCACCTACACCATCTTGGGAATAGAAATGGACGCTGATAGGCATGAAAATTGAGTTTAGAAAAATAAAAAAATAGATTGCTTTGAAAAGAAATATCATCCCTTTAGTTGTGATGTTCCTCGGTTTGTCTGATATCTCCCAGCAGAACTTGATATTGGAACTGACTCCAAATGTGCAGGATCAATTCCTGACTGCTCTGAGCTAGTTCTCTTTGCCTTTCTGTCACTAATTACAAAGAATCCTACAGCTGCTGCAACCCCAAGTCCAGATATACCATACATTGTAATTACCTGCATGTCATCTTCTTTTACAATAACTGGTGCATCATCCTGAATTGTGAATACCTCAACTTTTCCTATCCTAGATTCGCTGACATATCCTTCAATGACAATTGTTGCATCATCTTGGGACTCTATTGAGCGAATTGAATACTCTTCTCCGTCAATTGTAAATTCCTGATACATCTTTTTGTCTTCACAGAATCCAAGGTATACTGTGCATATTCCCATTGAATAATTGGTAATTACTGTGCCTGAAAACTTGAAATCTACAGTCTCACTCATCTTGGCAGTAGGATCAAACATGGATTCCCATCTATGTAGTGGAAATTCAGAAATTCCTGCAGCATCAATTAGGGGGCTCTCAAGTATCCCCATTGCCTCACTACCAGACAAATATTCTAATGCCGTACCATGAGATACTGCAAGAACACTGCTTGGAGAGTTGATATCATATTCTCCAAATTCAGTATCTACAGGTATCACTCCCTCAATTGAGAATCCCCTCCATTGAGAATCCAAAGTACTTGAATCTCCAACATAGTGGTTCTGAATTGTAGGGTTTAGTATTATTCTATACTCTATACCGATTGATTTTTCCTGCACTGATACAAGTGCAGAGTATTTTCCAGAGATATCAGTAACCTTTGCAAAAGATTTTTTCTCTAGTTCTGCATTTATCTGAGATATGATAGAGTTAGAATTTGTTTTGTCAAGATCAAATGATACCTTGATGCCGTTACCCATCAATCTTTGTAGTTCTGCATCACCATCATAGGTTATTGTAATTATTCTTGTAAATTGATATGTTGGGATAAATTCGTCTGAATCTTTTGCAATTGCTGCATCCAGTTGTGCAGCATACACATGATTAATAGATGATGCAGATAACATCAACATCAAAAATACTACAAACACTTTGTACATGTGTCATATAGGTTACAATTACATAAAACACTAGCAAGAAATTATTTTTATTGAGAAAATGATTTGGGTTTTTTATCACATGTATGCAATTACACTCTCATGCAAAAACAATCTGTTTTGTTAACAGGAGTATCACTTGCATTGCTAGTTGTTATGATACAGCCAGCCTTTGCACAGTATGATATTTCTGAAAAGGGACTATATGAAGGAATGAAAGACTCTAGAATCAAAGTAGAGATTGCAACACATAAAGATGCAACAGGTTCTGGCACTCCTGTATTTGCAGCTGATGGAATAGTTGGAGCATCCATCTTGTCTGCGGGAGTTTTTGGCGGAGTTGCAACAACATTCTTTCTTCGAGGCAGAAAAGGCAAGTATGCCGCAATGGGAAGGGGTTAAACCCCTCTTTTTTAGGCACAAATTTTTGCTTCTATTTAAGCAATAATTTTTTTTCCAAAAATAACAAAGGGTAGAATTTCTTAAGTAAGATTTTGACCTATATCATGGTACAATGCCAAACCAGTTTTCCCAACTATTATGCATGGATACAATTCGAGACGCAAACAACAATCTTGAACCAGGTGAGAGAACAATGCTTGCATGTGAGAACAAGCTTCCAAGACATGCAATAAAGTCAGCTCTTACAATAAGCAAGGATCATGACCATACCTTGTGGATTGAGCTGTATGAACACAGCCTTGCAGAAAAAATAATAGACATCTACAGTGATCCAGTAAAGCGCAAGATTCTATTGCACATTGACAAACCAATTGCAAAAGATGAGCTTCTTGAAAAATGCGGAGTCTCATTGTCTTCAGCATACCGCAAGTTCAATGAGCTGTTACATGACGGATTCATCTTGCCTGTTGGATATACAAAATCAGAAAAACGTGTTAGAGTGTTTGACAAAATAATTTCAAAGGCAGAGTTTAGTGTATCAACTAAAATCAGCCAGATAAGATTGCAGGTAAACCTATCACGTTTGCCCACAGCAAAATTAGGAGTAGTCTACCCATGACTGCAATGGAGACTCTCCTTGCCACTCCTTTTGAGAAAACATTTACAGATTTTGTAGACAATGATGATATCACAAAAATCAAAAATAATTTATTTGAGCAGTATCAGATAACACTTGCATCATCACTGAAAGACTTTGAAAAGTTTGAGTGTATCACAGAAAAAATTATGGGCCATGACGGCTCATCAACAATCAAAAAAACATTAGATAAGATATGTCATCAGGAACCCCAATCAAAACATAAAATAGAAATCAAAGATGAGTCACTAAAAAACGCAATCTTAAATGCTTATGATGATCCACTCAAAAAACACATCATGGATATTGCATTTGATTATCCTCTGACTCTATGGGAGATTGCATCAAGGGTAAGATATGGCAGCTTTTCATTATCTGAGAACATATCATATCTGATATCTCACGGATTACTCACAACACTTGACTTGAAGGATTCTGATGAGAACAAAAAATACTATTCAACAATTGATGATATCTCAGTAAAAATTGATGAGAGTGAGTTTCGTGTTTATGTCACCATTAATGATATCTCTGAAGAAACTCCATAGACTAGTTTTCATTTTCTTTTTCTGAAAAAAAAAGTCAGTCATAAAGTATACTCTTCTTAGGTATGAATCCGTTGAGACTTGAACCCTTTTAGAAAAAGAAAAACTCCACTGGCAACACATGTATCAAAATCTAATTTCTCTTTTGGGCCCACCCCCCATATTGGGAACAAAAATGGGCCCACGGGGATTTGAACCCCGGATCTTCGCCGTGTAAGGGCGACGTCATAACCGACCTGGACTATGAGCCCAGAAACCTACCTTGTTAAAATCCATTTAAACTTTGAGACAAGAGAAAATCTAGAAATTTGATAAGAAATCAAGAAAATCATGAATGATTATAGTTTTTTTTCCAGCCCAATTGGATTAGGTCATGTAACTCGAGACATTGCAATTGTAAACAATTTTGAAAACATTTCAACAGATTTTATCACTGGAAGCGGTGCTGCAAAAATTCTAAAAAAATTAAATTTCAAAGTACAAGATCTTTACAATCCACCATCTTTCATTATTGAAAATGGAACTTTAAAGAATCCAGCAAAATGGTTGTGGAATTATTATCAATATTATAGAGATTGTAAAAACATTTCAGAAAAATTACTTGAAAACAATAAACCAGATTTGTTAATTAGTGATGAAGATTTTGCATCACTAACTGTTGCACAAAATATTAAAATCCCAACAGTATTAGTCACTGATGTTTTTGAGACACGTTTCACTAAAGGCATAGCATCATTTATAGAAAAAAAAATGAATAAATCAATGCAAGAGATTATAAAAAAATGTGATGTTGTAATATTTCCAGAAAATGGAGATGACTATGACAATGTCAAAATGGTAGGCTCCATAGTCAGACAAATTAATTCAACTAGAGATGAATTAAGAAAAAAGTTTTCTTTTGAAAAAAAGACCATACTCATATCAATTGGTGGTACAAGTGCAGGATTATTTCTAATTGAAAAATCACTACAGAGCATCTCAAAAATTAATCAAGAGCTAGACATAGTTTTAGTTTCAGGACCAGCAGTAAACAAAAAATATGAAAATGTAAGAAATCTAGGATTTGTGGATAACTTACATGAATTAATTTTTGCAGCAGATGTAATCATTTCATTGGCAGGGAAATCAACTATAGATGAGGCTAAGGCATATGGTACTCCTGCAATATTCATTCCCATAAAGGGACATTTTGAGCAAGAAGATAATGCAAAGGAACTAGGTTTTGTTTTTGAAGATCTAGACAGATTACAAGAATTAATTTTAGAGAAATTAGAAGAAAAACGAATTCAAGTAAACACAACAGGTGCAAAGATAGCAGCTGAAATTATTCAAAAATTAACAAAATAACAATCAAATGCTTAATAGAAGGCGATTTTGATTTGATAAAGTACTATGACTAAGCTAATAGTTGCCAAATTCGGTGGCAGTGCACTAGGTCCAAATGGTGAATTTATTCCAAAAGTTATTCAGAGAATTGATAAATTAAAAACAGACTCTAAAGTTATTGCAGTTTTTTCAGCACCATTAACAATTTATGATGAAAAAAAACGTTCATTGACTGATGTTGTGTTAGAGCAGGGTAGAAATGCAGAGAAAGGAGAAAAACCATCTTTAGATATTGTAAAATCAACTTATCAAAAAATTCTTGGTAAAGTAGATGAGAATAACAAGGAAAATTGTATAAAAACAATTGATTATCATCTAGAAAAAGCACAAAGTGCACTAGATGAGGCCTATACCAATAAAGAATTTGCAAATGAAGTACGCTCTAAAGCATTAGCATTTTCAGGGGAGATTTTGATGTCTCACGTCATGAATCATATTCTACGAAGCAATGGCATCAAATCTGAAGCAGTGAAATTTGATGATTGGCCAATAATTACAGATAAAAATATAGAATTTACAAATTTTCTTGCTGCAGAATCTAGAGAGAGAATGAACAAAACCGTAGATCTTGTAGAGAATAATGAGGTAGTTACCATAGGTGGATTTATTGGAAAAACCATAGAGAATATCACTACAACATACGAGCGTGGCGGTTCAGATAGAACAGCGGCTGATCTAGGGATATTATTTCATAAAAAATATGAAACCAGCATTGATTTTGAAAAAGACAGTTCAGTGGTTTCAGCAGATCCAAAAATTGTTAATTCTGATCTAAGAGAAATTACTCAATTGTCATATAACGAGGCAAGACTTGCAGGAATGTTTGGAATGAAAATTTTAGATCCAATTGCAATTAAAGAAATTGTAGAAAATGGTGTAGACATACCAATTACTATCACTAATATGAAATTTCCAGAAAAAACTACCACTATTAAGAGAAATTTAGAGGAACAAAAAGGACACCCAATAAAAATAGTTACAGGAAAAGAAAACTGTGCTATTTTTAGAATTGAGACAAGTGCTATCCAAAAATTATTAACATCTCTAGAAAAAGACAAACATTATAGTGAATTTGTAATTCTATCACCATTTACAAAAGATGGAATTGAATTTTCAAGAATATTATTTTTAGATGGAGAATATGTAAAAAGAAATGAAAAATATCTTTTAGCATTTGATTCACTTGCTACTATCACATACAACAGAGGAGTCATTACATTAATCGGAGATGAAATGTGGAGAGTTCAGCAAGTTGTATCTAGAACTAGTGCAAAAATTGGAGAATCTGGACTAAACATATTGAACATGGATGCACAAGAAGAAACATCACGAATAATTATTGTTGTAGAAGATACACATGACAATATTGCAAAAGCCATCAAGGCAATACATCAAGAAATATCAAACATAAATTTTGAATAATGTAAAGTGGCGTTACGGGCTTTCACCTGTAAACCGCCATCATGGGTTTATTCTTGGACCTTTATCTAGAGTTAGTCCGGCGTTACCCAAAACACGCGATACTACAAGTTGAAGTTTCTAGTATATAGACCTGATCCATATAGGTCTGTTCACATACGCTCAGCTACATACCAAAGAACGATACCTATACCCAACAAGGCATACCACTTGTAATTCCTTTTATTCATGAAAATATTTGCTGAGCCTAAATCTTCATCTTTGTATGCAGTTAATCGAATTTTTCTCATTTCAAATGCCTGACCAACTAAGCCTATCACAAGTAAAATTATTCCAGCAAAGCCCAAAATCCATTCCATGGTAATAATTTACGACTAATCAGATATGTAGTTTAAGATGGCTCAAAATCAATAAGAAAAATAATTCTTTAAATTAGCATAGATTTTTTGCTCTCCTATGAAAGAGATTGGTAAAATATGGATGAATGGAAAACTAGTCCCATTCAAAGATGCCAAAGTTCATGTTTTAACTCACGCATTACACTATTCAACATCAATTTTTGAAGGAATTAGATGCTATGATACCCCAAATGGATCTGCAATTTTTAGATTACCAGAACATGTTGATAGATTTTTCAAATCTGCAAAACTATATTCTATGAAAATGCAATTCTCAAAAAAAGTAATTTCAGATGCAATTGTAAAAACAGTTCAAGTGGGAGGACTCAAAGAGTCATACATTAGGCCACTGGCATATTATGGATACGGAACAATGGGATTAACTCCTACTACAAACAAAGTAGATATTTCAATTGCTTGCTGGGAATGGAAGATGGGAGAATCAAAAGCAGGTAAATTTTCTGGAGCAAAATGTAAAGTATCTAGTTGGGCCAAAATAGATTCAAGATCTCAGCCAATGCAAGCAAAAGCTGCATCAAACTATGCAAATGCTGCACTTGCAAGAATGGAAGCATTAGAAAATGGATATGATGAAGCAATCATGTTAAACTATCATGGCAAAGTTGCAGAGGGTAGTGCTGAAAATATTTTCATAATTAAAGACGACATTATTCAAACTCCTCCACTTTCAGCTGGTGGATTAGAGGGAATCACCAGAGATAGTATTATTCAGATTATCGAAGAGAATGGTGGATTTGTAATTGAACGTGATTTGGAACGAGATGATCTTTACAATGCAGATGAAATTTTCATGACAGGTACTGCAGCAGAAGTAAAGTCAGTAACTCAGATAGACAAAGTAAAAATTGGAAACGGAAAGATGGGCAATATTACCAAAGCACTACAAAAATCATTTACTGATGTAGTCATGGGTAAAGATGAAAGATTTTTGCCTTGGTTGACATTTATCTAAATTCCATGAAGTTTTTTACCTGCAATAAGGACTAGAAATTATGGATTCATGCTCTCCAGGAGAAACACAAGAAATTTGCTGGTTTTGTAGAAAAGGCCGTCATGATGATTGCATGAAGGAAATTCCCACACAAGGAAAATCAGATGGACCTCATGATTGTACATTTGATACAAAACTTATCCCTTGCAAATGTCAGCACTAACAACTAATATCAAATACATCTTTGTTTGAAAAACACTATGAGTTACAATGAAGAGTTTTGGAATAGATATTCAGATGAGAATGAATCAAGATATAATGAAGAATTTGCAAAATTTGTGAGAGATTTAGCTACATCATTACGTTGTGCAAGTGTTTTGGAGATTGGTTGCGGTACAGGAATAGATCTAAGACTATTTCCAGACACAATTCAATTTGGAGGTATTGACCTAAATGATCATGCATTAGATATTGCAAAAGAAAAAGTACCAAATGGGAATTTCAAAAATGGGTCGATAACTAATCTGCCTTTTGAGGATTCGTCAATAGATTTTGTTTTCACTCATGGATTAATGAATTATCTAGATGATGATACATTAGAGAAAGGAATTGCAGAAATGTTCAGAGTTTCAAGACGATGGATAATGAATTGTGAAAAATTTGATGAAATTGAAAAGCAGATCGATGAGAATCAAAAATCACGCAACATGCAAAATAGATGGTTAAACTATAAAGTCAAATTTGTCAGCAATGTGGATATGCATGAAGATATAGAACCAGATAAACCCAGATTTACATTACTAAAAAAACTATAATTTTATTTTGATTGTAGTTTTACTTGCGATATTGTAAGAATTTTAGGTAGAATTATTGTAAAAGTAGTAGGGTTGTTTTCTATAGAGATTTCTCCCTGATGCTGCTCAACAATATTTTTACAGCTGGCCAAGCCTAATCCAGTACCTTTTTGCTTAGTTGTAAACAAAGGCTCAAAGATTTTAGATTTGTTTTCATCAGAAATCCCCTCTCCTGAATCAATGAATTTTAAAACTGCCAAGTTACTTTGTTCAGATATTTTAATTTCAATTTTTCCACCATTAGGCATTGCTTGAATTGAATTAACTATTAGATTGATAAACACGGCATCAAGTTTGACTAAATCACAGTCAATATCTACATCATTTTTATCCAATTTAATTTGTACATCATTTGGAATATTCACTTTATCTATAGAACTTTGAACAAGTTCCTTTAATGAAACATTTTTCAGATTTAGAGGAGAGTTTCTAACATAGCCTAAAACATCATCAACTTGATGAGAAATTCTATCAATGCTTTTTTCAATTAAGTTTATACGTTTTATGACAGTCTCATCTGATAATTTTGAATCGGCTGGTGATTGTTTGATTAAATCAAGAGACATTTTCATTACGGATAGTGGGTTTCTCAAATCATGTGCAAGACGACCAGATAATTCACCTATTGCAGATAATCTTTCAGATTTTAGAATTTGATGTGTTTTCTCTTCAACAAGATTTTCTAAATTATCCCGTTGTTCGATGAGTTCAGTTGTTCTCATTTTTACTAGACGTGAAAGATTTTTGTTAATTGTGAGAACTATGGCTGCAAAAACTCCCAACATTGCAACAATGCCCAACATTATTGTTTGATTTGAAGAGTCTGGATCAGTTTCAATAAATATTGAATGCACTAGAGCCATGAGAATTACCATACAAACTATTGCTAATGTTAATGGAATTCCAAATTTAGTAATGGTTTCAAACTGTACATTTTCAGAAAAAAATATTGAACTATTTTGTTCTCCTGGAATATTTGCAATTTTTAGACGAATGTGAAAAGCAAAAACTATCAGAACATAGGTGTAAAGCCATAACAAATCAACAGGATGTCCATCATAGTATGTTCCATCAAGTTCTGCAAATAAGAAAAATGTGTCAGCTATTGTATAAATAATGAAACCAAACAAAATTAACATCCATGAAAGACTTGCTCCCTGTTTTGTAAGATACATGATACCAACAATTGCTGGAACAACTTGAATAGCACCTAAAATTGGATATGAAAGGGCGATTGAGGTTGCAAATATTTCTTCTCCAAACATATCATCATATGCAGCTAAAACAGACGGAATCAAAAATGAAATGGACAATCCAATTGCAAAAAGCCAAACATTTCGTCCAGTTTTTCTTAAAACAGGTTTCAGGGACATGAATAGAAAAATTGTCATTAATGGATAAGCTGCAGTATAGAAAATATCGGCCTCAGATGGAAATGGGGCTCCTTCCCACACATGATCATACAATTGCCAAATTTGTTCGGCAATAAACCAAAATGCAGCAGCTATAGCAAATAAAATAAATCCTTTTGCCTGATAGCTGTTTCGTTTGTAAAGTTTTATTGCAAGTAAGGAAGAATAAATTGCAACTAATGCTGGAAGAATTGCATATGCAGGAATTGCAATATATGAAAATTGAGTATCATCTAGAAAAGGTCTCAATTGATAGATTGCAGTAATTGCAATCATCACTATAACTAAACCAACAATAGTAGTCTTGTTACTATCAAGTGCAATTTTTGATATAGTATCTTTTTGACTCATTTCATGTATCCTCTTAACTTCATATCTTTTCCAAAATTTCTAGCATATACGTTTTCAAGTAATTTCAATTGCATTTTTCCTTAAAAACCATTGACAAAATCCATAGATAATTTGTAATGTGTCATATTTTTTACTTACGTATTATTTAATAATAAAGTATGAATATACTATACTGGGCATGGGTAGAACAATACTAGTAGTAGAAGATGATGTAGATTTGATTGGAATCTACAAAGAAATTTTAGAATTACATGAATTTGATGTAGATACCGCATTTGATGGTGAAGAAGGAGTTAAAAAATACATAGAGAAAAGACCTTCTCTTGTAATAATGGATGGGGATATGCCCATTCTTGATGGATATCAAGCATTCAAGCAGATTAAGGAAATAGATGCAAATGCCAATGTCATTATCGTAACTGGTTTCTCAGAGTTTGAACCTAAAAGTCAAGAAGCAATCAAGGAAGGGTTGATCAAAGTAATTTCAAAACCACTTGGGATTGATGAACTACTAGAGTTGGCAAAAAAATATACAGAAATTAAAGTATAACAATAATTTTATTTTTCAAAAAAATTACTTATAGAAATTAAAAGCGGGTCTAAAGGGATTCGGACCCTTGACAACCGGATTAAGAGTCCGGTGCGCTACCTGGCTGCGCCATAGACCCACCAAAATAGATATGCCCAGAGTTGTTATTAATCTTAAGATTTTAAAATAAATGAAAATTTAGTTTTGTGTTTTAGCTTCAATTTCATTGTATTTTTCAATGATTGCAGTAAGTGCAGTTGAAACTGGAACATCATTCATCTTTTTCTTTTCGGCTAGAAGTTTCTGGTATGCATCTAGTGTAATGTATACTGGAATTGAACCGTTTCCTTCTAGCAATCCTCTAACGTTGTAAAGAGCAGTTTCCATTCCTTTTTCAGCAGATTTTGCAAATTTTGCTTTATCCAAAATTGCTCCCAGAGGACCAAATGGCATATCATAGTCTACTGACATGGTTACTCTTGTAAGATTATTACCTAATGCTTTGAATTCATTGGTAATTTGCCAGTTCTTGAAAGGACCTTCAATTTGCTTGGCAGTGATTCTCTCGTTTTTAATGAATTCAGTTGTTTCACAATCCCACTCTAATCGTTTTCCGCTAAAGTCACCGATAATTCTAAAGGTTGTACCAACACCCATTCCTTCTTTAATGTCCATAGGAACGACTGTCATGCCTACTGTGTCATTTTTGATTTGATCAGAAACATGTTCCGGTCTTGCAAAATAGGTGAAAACATTCTCTACAGGTGTTTTGATATCGATTGATTTTGTTACGAGGGTCAACGATTGAGTTTCTTGCCAATAAGGATTTAAAGGTTTTGAAGATTTTCCTATAAAAATTGATTTACAATATATTCATCAAGTTTGCAGATATTTTAAATGGCAAAAAAGCGATCAGTTTTCTTGATTTTTCTTTTAATATTTTCATCGTATTCTGGATTGGATTCAGTTTATGCGCATTCTATGTTTAATTCTGCAGAACAATCACTTGGAGATTACAGAGTTCAAGTAGGGACAGCGCCTGAATTTCCACAAATTGATGAGCCATCTCAATTTCTAATCAAAGTGACAAAAGGATTTGATTATGAAGAAGTTGATAATTTTACAATGGGAATTAGAGTATACTATAACGATCAACAAGTAGATGCAATTCCCCCTACATTTGTAGAAGGTTCTCATTGGGATTTTGATTATGTCTGGAGAAACATAGGAAATCATATTGTAAAAGTTGATTTGTATGACATGGAAGGATCGAACAGAATTTTGACTTATACATTCAACATGGGAACACAAAGTCCATTTGGAATACTCTTCATAGGTGCAATAACTACAGGCGCTTTTGTATTTTTAGGAGTAATGTTGTATATTTACCTGCCAAAAATATTAAAAAAATCTAAGCGGTAATAGATTTTGAAGATTTTGCTATTCTAAATGCAAATAATACAGTTAGTAATACCATAGCAAATAACCAAATCCCTATCCCTAAATGAATTGCAACCAGAACTGCGTGAAGTTTAGTATCAATTACCAATGCACCTAATGTAATTTGAGTAATGACTAATCCAGTTGCAAGGGAACTGGTGATTTTGATTTTCATGTCAGAATTCTTGTTGATAAGACTTGCAACCATAGTTGCAATTACTAATGCCCCAGTAGTTGCAGCAGTTGTTCTATGAACCCATTCAACAAGATATTCTTCAGAAGGCATTACGCCGTTTGGACATAATGGCCACTCAGGACAAGTTAACCCAAGTCCTGCTGCTGAAATATATCCACCAATAAACATCAGCGAATACAAAACAATCAATGTTGTTAATGCAAGATATTGTATTGCCAATATTTTCTATTCTAATTTACTGTTATTATACCTGTCATCCAAGGATGTACCATACAATAGTAAGGATACTCACCTGCATCATCTAGTGTAACTGAGAATGTACCGCCAGCCATAAACAAGCTACTATCAAAGATTCCATCAGGAGCTCCTGGTAATCCACTTGTAACGGTATGAGCTGCAGAGTCATCATTTGACCATGTAATTTCTTCACCTGCTGAAACTGTAACATGATATGGAATATAGCATTCATTTGTTTCATCACATCCCGGAACTCCGGAACCATCTGGAAGAGATATTGTACCATCAAATGCTACAGGTTCTGGGGCCATTACTTTTTCCATTACCTCTGGTTCGGGAGTCATTTCTTTTTCCATTACTTCTGGTTCTGGTACTGCCTCCATTACTTCTTCTTCAACTGAAACATCTCCTACAATGATTTTACCTACCATTCCTTGTTCTCTGTGACCTGGAACTGTACAAATGTAATAGAAAACTCCTTCTTCACCTGCAATATACTCAGAAGTTCCACTTTGACCTGGTTTTAGTGGATTTGACGCTGTTGCAACTTCACTTCCTGCAACAACGCCTCCAAAGCCTTCATCTAAAGTTGTTACACCAAATGAGTGGAAAGATTTTCCTGCATTATCTACATTAAAGATTACTTTGTCTCCAACTGCCATTTTGATTGTTGGATTATTATCAGGTTCTCCAGGTAACGCGTTAAATGCCAAAGTCCTAAAGTCAGATGATTCAATAAAATGAAGATCTTGTGTCATAGTTGCACCAGTGTGTGCTGCCGGACCTGCTGTTGCTGAATCACCTGCCATCATTGCTACAACTGGGGCTGGTTCTGAAATCCAATAGTCCCACATTGAAAAGAAAATTACTCCACCAACAAGACAGATACCTAACATGATAATCATCATTTTTCCAGTTCTAGCTGGAGTTGTTCTGTAAATTTGGGAATTATCGTGACTCATTTCATATATCTCCTAATGTGATGGGTTCTTTGCCTCAAATGGATAGTAGTACTTGCCACCGACTCCAAATGGATCTTCGGTATTTGCAAGTTTTCCTTTTCCAGAACTGTAAATCATGTTTGCTAAGAAGATTGCCATACTGACACCAATAATCATTGCTCCTACTGTTGCAATTTGGTTCATAGCAATCCATTCTGGGATTGGCGGATAATCAAAAATTCTTCTTGGCATTCCATACAAACCAAGTACGTGTTGTGTAAAGAATACTAGAACAGTTCCTACAAAGGACATTACAAAGTGAACTTTACCCATCGTTTCATTGTACATTCTTCCAGTTACATATGGGAACATGTAGTATAGGAAACCTATTGATCCAAATGCAATCGTACCCATCACAAAGAGATGGAAGTGACCTACTACCCAGT
The DNA here is from genome assembly GCF_054095835.1 of Candidatus Nitrosopumilus sp. bin_7KS. Taxonomy (NCBI): domain Archaea; kingdom Thermoproteati; phylum Nitrososphaerota; class Nitrososphaeria; order Nitrosopumilales; family Nitrosopumilaceae; genus Nitrosopumilus; species Candidatus Nitrosopumilus sp. bin_7KS. The sequence continues at coordinate 244,531 of NZ_JBSWSO010000002.1, forward strand.
ATGTATCGTGTGTTGTAAAATCTAATGGCATAGCAGCGTTTGCAACACCACCTGCACCTGCAGAGAAGAATAATGCAATACCACCAACTGCCCACATCATTGGGGTTGAGAATTTAATTCTACCATTCCACATTGTTGCTACAAAGTTGAATACGTGCATAGCAGATGCAGGAACTGCTGCAAGAGTTCCTACCATAAATACAGTTTTTTCAGTAAATGACATTCCGGTTGCGTACATGTGATGAGCCCATGAGGAGAAACCGACAATAGATAACAGAACAAATGCAAAGACACCAGAGTTGTAACTGTAAATTGGTTTTCTTGAAAATCTTGGAATAATTTCATACATCATACCAATTGCAGGAATTACCAACACATACACTTCAGGATGGAATGTAAACCAAAACAAGTGGGCATATGCAATTGGATCTCCACCCATTGCAGGATTGAAGAATCCACTTACTCCAAGTCTATCAGTTAACAACATCAAAAGTGCTGCTGCAAATGTTGGAATTGCAACAAGGATAATCAAAGATGAGGATAAGAAAGACCATGCTAACAATGGAACCTGACCAATTGACATGTCAGGATGTTTACATTTGAGAATTGTTACTACAAAGTTGATTGCACCAAGTACTGATGAGATACCTAAAATTTTTAATCCAAATATCCACATGTCAGCAGCTGGACCAGGTGCGCTAATAATAGAATACGGAGGTGTTGCATACCAAGTAAAGTCTGCAAATCCTAACCAGATGAGTGCACCAGCTGGAGGAATCATCCAAAATGCAATTGCATTAAGTTTTGGATAAGCCATGTCTTTGTATCTGACCATAATTGGAACATAGTAGTTACCAACTGCAGATGCAAACGGAATGATAAACAAGAAAATTAACGTTGTACCGTGAACTGTAAAAATTCTGTTAAAGGTCATAGCATCACCAATAATTTGTGCACCAGGTAAGAACAATTCTGCTCTAATTGCAAGAGCTAAGGAACCACCTAAGAACAAGAATGCTAGTGATGAAATTAGATAGAGTAAACCAACATCAGTGTGATGTGTTGAGAACATTATTTGCCAAATTGGACGTGGCTTTTGTAATTCTAGAACCATTAGATAATCTCCTCAGAGTTGGACATTGAAAGTTGTGATAAAAGCGTTGTCAAGCCTTTGGATCCTCCACAATTAAAGTTCCACGCATGTTATAGTGAATTAATCCGCAATATTCTCTACATTGAATATCATGAGTTCCTGCTTCAGTTGGAGCAAACCATACAGTGTTTACTCTACCAGGAATTGCATCCATCAAAACAACATAATCGTGAATGTTAAAAGAATGGTTTACATCTTTAGAATGAATTTCAAATTTGTAAGCTTTACCAACTTCAACATGTAGTTCTCCAATTTCTTTGGTACCATCCTCATGTTCAAAAGTCCAGAACCATTGTTGTCCTGTTACAATAATTATTTTAGCATCTTCAGGAACATGCTCTACTAATCTTTCTGCTTCCCAAGCTTCTGCTCCAACCCAACACATCAATGCCACTACAACACCTACGTAAATCCATTCTGGCCAATTAGAGTGTCCGCCCATTATTACCAGTCCGTGCCCTCATATGGGGTTGGTTTTGCGTTTGGATGAGATTCTCTGAATCTCCAGCATTGCCAAATGATTGTTCCAGATACAACTGCACCTACAGTAAATCCAACTGTCATTAATCTATAAAATAAATTCCAAATAACCACTCTACGGTCAAGATACTCTCCTGGTTCATCACCTGCAGCAAATGCTAAGTCTATAGCTGGCACTACCATCAAAACTGCCAATACTAAGAATAACCCAACGAATTTCTTCATAGCGATTGAATGACGTGGTCAATAATTTCTATTTAAGGGTTTTCAAGATTATTATCTACCAACCCTGATCGAATCGAGATGGATGCATTACGTTAAGTCCAGATAGTGAGAATTTTTGTTCTTTTTCTCTAAAGATGTTAAGAGAAGCATTTGCAATGATTAATTCAAAAAGATTGGTAGGTGATAAATCTACAATAGTTGAAAGCATTGCTTTGATTGGATCCATATGAGTTACAAGAACTACATTTTCATCAGGGTGCTTTTCAATTACATGATCTACAATTCCTAAAACTCGTTTTTTGACTTGATCAAAAGTCTCTACTCCATTATGAGCAATTTCTAATTCTCCATTATAAAATTTCATAAAAACATTACCATGACTGGTAAAAATCTCATCATATGGCATTCCAGTAAATTTTCCCATGTCAAGTTCAATTAATCGCTCATCAATTGTTACATCAATTGAATTATGTTTACCAACAATTTCTGCAGTATGTTTTGCTCTTTGTATAGGACTGGAATAAATTGCTGAGACATTCATGTGTTCTAATAATTCAGCAGTATGTTCTGCTTGTTGAATTCCAGTATCAGTTAATGGGACGCCTTCTGTTCTTCCAGCTAGTATTCTCTCAGTGTTATTTGTTGCCTGCCCATGTCTAAGGAAGATAATCTGTCCCAAATTGATCGATTTTCAAATAGAGATAATAATAACATTGTCAGATAGATCATCATGAAAGTTGGAATTATTGGTGGAACCGGTGGAATGGGCAAAGGTTTTGCTCTAAGATGGTCTCAAAACAATGATGTCATAATTGGTTCAAGAGATGCTGCAAGAGCATCTGAATCAGCTCTAGAATATACTAATCTTGCAAAAGAAGCATTTGGAGAAATTAAAGGAACAATTAGTGGAAACGATAATGTTTCAGTTGCAAAAGAAAGCGATGTTTTAATTTTATCAATTCCGTATGAAAATATTGATACAGTATGTTCAGGAATATTATCACAAGTAAAAGATAGTTGTGTGGTTGTATCACCTATTGTTCCAATGACAAAGACTGATGTTGGATTTGAGTGTGTCTCAATTAAAGACAACAAACCATTTTCATACAAACTAGTTTTAGAACATATGAAAGATAAATCAAAACTTGTATCTGCATTTCATGTAATTTCTGAAAAAAAGTTAATCAATCCAACACTGGAATTAGATTATGATATCTTTGTTTGTGGAGATGATAAAGAATCAGTTGCAGTGGTTAATGGTTTGATTGATGAAATCAAAGGATTAAGAGCAATTTACTTGGGACCAATCGAGTTATCATATCTTGCAGAAATGTCTACACCATTACTACTTAATGCAATGATTAGAAACAAGATAAAGAATCCAGGTATCAAAATTATCTAAGTCTCATTTATCATGAGTCACGAATATTATAGACGTGGTAAAAATTGGTTTACTGCAATTGGTTTGCTTTTCTGTGTTATGGGAGGAATAGTTCTCATACAGCAATTACTCATATGGGGAATAGATTTTGTTGAAGATTTTTTATTTAATGCAGAATTTACAAATGAAAAAGTGTCAGTTGCAATGCTATGCTTTGGGATTTTTATGATAGCGTTAGGGTTTAGAAAACATGAAGAAAAGAGATGAATTTCTTAAAGATCAAAAGATATTACGATTAGCAACAATTGGTAAAAATAAAACTCCCCATATTGCGCCTGTCTGGTATAGATATAGTGGAAAAAAATTCTACATTGGGACAAATACTAAAACACAAAAGGCACAAAATGTTAAGAAAAACCATAGAGTCTCATGTTGTGTAGATGTCGGAGTAAATGCACCAAACATTTACGGAGTACTAGTACAAGGAAACGCTAATCTTATTTTAGAAAAAACAAAAGTCAAAAACATTGCAAAAAAAATTCTATCAAGATATTTTAAAGATTTAGAGAACAAATCAGCAAAGAAATTACTAGATGATACTGATTGTATCATAGAAATTGTTCCTGAAAAGTTTACTGTTTGGAATTACTAACAAACTCTTCAATTTTGTTCATTGCAGAATTTAACACTTCAAGATTTGGTAAATACACTAATCTAAAATGTCCACTTCCATATTGTTCACCAAATCCAGAACCATGAACAGTAAGTACGCCTTTTTGTTCTAGCAGTTTAGTTACAAACTCCTTATCAGTTCCAAATTTGTTATCTTCAATTTTTGGGAATGCATAAAATGCACCTTTGGGATTAGAACATGACAAACCAGGTATTTCATTTAGTCGTTTTACAACCAAGTCTCGATGTTTTTTCATTTCTGAAACAAACTTACCAATGTATTCTTGAGGCCCTCGTAAAGATTCCAAAGCGGCATACTGAACAGGAAGGCTGGTTGCAATTCTTACTCTTGCTAGTTTTGGTAAATGTTCTCGTAACTCGACAAGTTGTGGAGATTGGTTAAATGCAATATATCCAATTCTCCATCCAGACATTAGATGGACTTTGGAGAATCCATTTAGAACAATTACAGGTGAATCACCAGCAACTTTTCCAATTCCTACAAATTTTTCATCAAATACTATTTGATCATAAATCTCATCACAAATTATGTAGAGATTATGCTGATTTGCAAGATCTACAAGATCTTTGAGTGCTTTTTCATTGAATACAACTCCAGTTGGATTATTAGGACTAATCAAACAGATAGCCACAGTCTTTGATGTAATTTTGGATTTAATGTCATCAATAATCGGTATAGAATTATTCAAGTCTACTGCAAACTCTACAGGAACTCCACCGTGTAATCTAACATAGGAAGCATATGGTGGATAGTAAGGTCCAGGTAGTAATACCTCATCACCTTCTTCAACAATTGAAGATATCACCATATCAAGTCCTTCAGAAACTCCATTTGTGATTAGAACATCATCAGCATTAATTGAAAGTCCTTTAGCGTTTTCTTTTTTGGCAATTTCTTGTCTTAATTCTAAAAGACCTTCAGATGAAGAGTAAAAATTATTTCCGTTGTTAATTGCATCAATCAAAGCTTGTTTTACATTATCAGGAGGCTGAAATCCAAATTGTACTGGGTCACCAATGTTGAGATAATCAACTTTCATTCCTTTTTGTTCAACTTTTCTAGCGGCTAGAACAATATCTCTAATTGCATATTCAACTCCAACTACTTTTTTTGATACCTTCAAAGTATCTAGACAGATATTTAGACCCGTTAAAATCTTACTTGTTTGGACTCGTTGCACAGTCTGGATAGTGCGAGCGGCTTCGAACCGCTAGGTCGAGGGATCGAAGCCCTCCGAGCCCTTTAGATTATCTTATAAAGTAAATTATTTCTCAACATGGTGAAATGAAGATATCTCCATTCAAACTGGGACTAGTATTAGTAATAGTTGGAATAGTGTGGACGGCATTTATTTTTGATGAAACTGAAAAAAAATATGATTCAATTATACTAAAACAATCAAATTCTTTTGAAGTAAAAACAGAATTTTTTGGAATAGATATTGGATATTACAAATTATTCATGCCTGAATTTTCAGGAGAGGAGATTTTTGTTCAAATATTAGATACCAAAGAGAATGTAATTGCAGAGCAAATGGTAAAAACAAAATTATCAGTAGGGTATTTTGATTTTAATGAAAATGGAGAATATACATTAAAGATTACAAATATTGCCAAAAATCAAATTGACATACAAACAGAATTTGGAAATACAAACTCTCAAAAAATGCTTCCATCAGGAATAATGGTTCTTGTTGGTGCTTTAGTAATGATGACTATGTCATATATAAAAATAAAAAATTATAAAATAGAGCAACCAGAAGAAAATATCTCATAGATTTGGATACATTGTATAGTATGTCCAAAAAACAATACTAGATTAAAAATTAACCAAGTGGTAAAAAACAAAAAGGCTACAATGGAGAAGGGTAGAAATATTTTGAGTTTAGTATGTTCTCTATTCTTTAATATCAAAACGGCTCCAAGTGATGCAAGTACTAGTCCTAATTCCAATGGTTGATGAGACCATGAAATTAATCCATCAATACCAAATACATCATGAGACAAAGAATCCCCAAAACCTGAAATGATTTGTAAAATAGAACCTGCAATGACTAGTTTAATTCCAGTTTTTAGAGAACCATGTATTGATTTTCTAATGATCAACATGCTTCCCATAATTGCAGCACAACTAGTCATTGAAACTCCAAAGTATACTACAATGTGAGAGGGACTCCAGAAAAATTCTGGTTCTTTTTGAAGATGGGAAATAGCATCCCAAAATCCTGCTGAAACAATTACAATTGGACCAATAACTGCTAAAATTGAAACTAGTGAAACAAGTGTACTTGATTGTGCAAATGTAGAATTTACTAGTCTTGTAATTAGTTTCATTTTGTTTCTACAATATCATAGAGCTATTTGAAATATTGTAAAGATATCAATTAGAAAAATTCAATGCTGTGGGTAATTTCATGAATTAACTATATTAGATAAAACAATGTGAGAAAAACATGAGTCCAGGAATAGGATTAATGAAAAGACGCCTAGAAAAAGAAAAGGATGCAATTGCACTTGCAATTTCAGGTGTTGCCAAAAAATATGATGCAAAACCTGATGATATCAAAACACTTGAGACAAAGTATCATGACGATGCAGGTGATTGGTATGTTGCACTAGGATGGGATGAAAAAAAGGCAATCATTAAGATGGATTCAGTATTAGGAACTATAACAGAAATTAAAGAAATCTAAATAGTAAAAATATTCTAATTAAATCACAATTTTAGTAAAAAAAATAAAAAAATGTTGGATTATTTGAGTTCCTGAATATTCTTAATTAGATTATTCATCTCAAAAACCATTTTCTTTTGTGTTATAACATCCCTTGATTCCAAAAATTTACTTTGAAGTTCTGATAAAGAATCTCTTAGATCATTAATTTTTGTAGGTTTTTGTTCTAAAACAACTCTCTTTATTGGAACTGATTGTTCAGAGCTAATCTGCACTTTGGATATTTTCTCATCACATCCATAACATGGTGATTCCAAATCATTATCATATCTTGGCAATTTTCCGTTAATGTCAAAATATGACTGAATTTTAGCATCTGCAAGATTATGCTTTACATTGAGATCGCGAACGATATTTTGCATTTCAACTTTAGGCATCTTTGCATACTGAACATATTGTTTCATGGCTTCAGAAAATGTTCCACCTCGTTTGAGAACAGAGTCTCTTGCATCTTTTGCTAGAGTGATTTTTGCTTGAAGATAATCAAATTGATCCCAAAATATCCCATGATCTGTAGCATTTAGCTTTGAAACATAGCTTGCAAAAGCATTCTTTGGCGTGAATGCTTTGTAACTTTGATTCATTCTTTGAATTTCTTCTTCTAAAGATTTTTCAGCAATAATTCGTTGCTCATCAATGAACTTTTGGTGAGCATTACGGGTTTTTTCAATCTCTTTTGCTTTTAGAAACTGTTGTTTTGAGAATTCTATTTTTGCAAGTATGTCTTGTGAGATAGAACTATTTTTTATTTCATCACCGTCAATTCTATTAAAATCAGACTGTGCAAAGGCATTAGGTATCAAAACAGACATTGTAATCACGGCAGTGAGAACTGAGGCGTAAAGTAGATTCGTCATTAATTTGAGAAATGAGAAATTGTTTAAGAGCTATTCGTAGAAATTCATAGAATTAATCATACTAATTGTTTTAATATGACATTCCAAGCGTGATTTAAGAAAAGGTGCTAAAGAAATTTAATTATCAAAATTTTAGAGAATAGTATGACTAGAGCAATTGTTCTTGGAGGCTCACGTGGAATAGGGAAAGCAATTTCAGATGCACTAAAATCAATAGATATTGATGTCTTTGCAACATCAAAAAAAGACATTGATACATCAAATTTAGATAGTGTAAAAGAATTCTTAGAAAAAAATACTCAAACAGATATTCTAGTTCTAAACACAGGAGGTCCTGCTCCAATACCATTTAATGTAATCACAGAAGAGGATTGGAATCTATATCACAATCAACTATTTTTAGGATTTGTTACTATCTTGCAAAATATTAAAATTAACGATGGAGGATACATCTTTTTAATTAGTTCTAGTGTAATAAAAGAACCAAATGCAAAATTAATAATTTCATCAGCATATCGTGCAGCCTTTTCGGAAGTATTCAAAGTATTAAGTAAAGAATACGCTCAAAAAAATATTAGTTGTGTGAACATTGCACCAGGTCCAATTAACACAGATAGAACTCAGAAGTTAATAGAAAATATTCAAGAATTTGAGAAAACATTACCTATGAAAAGATTAGGAGAGCCAGATGAGATCGGAAACTTTGTAAAATCAATAATTGAAAATAATATAAAATATCTTTCAGGAGTTACAATAAACTTTGATGGCGCAAATTCAAACTATATTTTTTAAGATTATTTTTTAAATTCAACATTTGGAGTGTCTTGCTGACCTGCAATTGCAATTAATCCACCATCACGTAGTTGCTGTAATAATTGCATAACTTCTTTCTCAACTTGTTTTCTTTGCAATCCAGTTTGTTGAGCAAATACTTCAACTAGTTCTGTAACTTTACGTTGACCATTACAAGACTTCCAAAAGTCAACAATTGCTTGATTGACCATAAATCCTTGTTCATGTTCATTAGCTAGTACCATTGAACCATCATCTTGTTGGACTAGTTTTCCAACTCCTTGAGGTAATGCAGTTTCATAGTTAATTGGGGCAGGTGTATTCATTGCAGCACCCATATTTTTGATCTTCATTTTTCCTTCTTCAGTCATTTTATCCATTGACCATGCAGGTTCCCATACAATGTCAATTTTTACATTATTTACTCCAGGAACTTTTTTAGCAAATCTTGTTGCATCCTCAACTAGAGTCTCATGTAAAGGACAACCTTGTGTGGTCATTGTCATTTTGATATTAACATCATTATTTTCAGTAACATCAATTCCATAAATTAATCCCATTTCTACAATGTTTAATGGAACTTCTGGATCCATGCATTGTTTTAAAGAATCCTCAATTGCTTGTGGAGAAACTGTACTCATATTGTATACGGCAGTTTGAAAATCAATAAAAACTTTCTAATTATTAGCTTCAAATAATTTTGGGATTGATTCCTCATATGGGGCTTTAGCCACACCTTTTTCAGTGATTATTCCTGAAATTAGTTCAGGAGGAGTCATATCAAATGCAGGATTGATTACTCCAATATCATCAGGAGCAGTTTTTCTATCACCAATGCCTGTAACTTCAGATCCATTTCTCATCTCAATTATTACATCTTCAGCCTTTGTTATGAGATCAATTGTAGATAATGGTGCGGCTACATAAAATGGAATTCCGTGTTGTTTAGCCATTGTTGCTACCTGATAAGTTCCAATTTTGTTAAAGACATGACCAGTCTTTACAATTCTATCAGCACCAACTACAACCTTGTTTACTAGACCATTTGCCATTGAATAACCGACTGCTGTATCAGGAACCAAACTAACATCAAATCCATCATGTTTCAACTCAAATGCTGTTAATCGTGAACCTTGTTGAATTGGTCTAGTCTCAGTTGCTATGACTTTGACATTTTTTCCGCTCTCTCTTGTAGCTCTAATTACACCCAATGCAGTTCCATATGCAACAGTTGCCAATGCACCTGCATTGCAATGAGTCATTATAGTATCATTATCATCAAAAAGAACAGAACCATTTTTACCCATGGCTTTGTTAATCTCAATATCTTCTTCTGCCATTTTTTTAGCAGTAGAAATTACTATTTCTCTAATTTCTTCTACTGTTTCTCCAGTTTTTGCAACATTCATGATCTTTTCTAATCCCCAACCCAGATTTACTGCAGTAGGTCTAGTTGCGAAAAGAATTTTTCTTGCATCTTCTAGATCTGAAAGTAATTCTTCTTTTGTTGTTGCCTTACTTTGTAAAGCAGCTAATCCCAATCCAAATGCTCCAGAGACTCCAATTGCAGGTGCACCTCTAACTATCAAAGTTTTGATAGCATTTGCAACTTGGTTAAAATCATCATATTCTACAAAAATTAGTTCATTTGGTAATTTGGTTTGCTCAATCATTATCACTTTGTTATCTTTCCATTCAACAGTTCTCAGCGATGAATCAATTGCAACTTTATCCATAAATAGCCTGAAAATTAGGCTTTTTAAAAATCAATAGGAGTAAAACAATCACAAAATATAGTCCTATTTTATAGCACAACATTATGAGAATTCTGATTACAGGGGGAGCAGGTTTTATTGGAAAATATCTTGTAAGATATCTTTTTGAAAAGGGTCATATTGTAACAATTTTTGATAATTTTTCCAATTCTACAAAAGATTCTATTTCTTATCTTGTTGAACTTGGTGTTAAAGTAATAGAGGGAGACATTAGAAAATCTCTAGATATTCAAAATGCTATAAAAGACCAGAATATCGTAATTCATCTAGCTGCAAAAATTTCAGTATCAGAATCAATAAAAAATCCTACAGAGACACTTCAGGTTAATGTGGATGGAACTAGAAATGTTCTTGTTGCTTGTGAAAAAAATAATGTCAAAAAATTAATTGCAGCATCGTCAGCAGCTGTATATGGAGAAGGATCATCTAATGTTAAATTAAATGAAGGGTCAGAGACAAATCCAATTTCTCCTTATGGAGAAAGTAAAGTAAGAATGGAACAAGAAATAAGAGACTTTGAATCAAAACACGATATTGATTGCATCATATTAAGATTTTTTAACATTTATGGTATTGGGCAATCACCTGAATATGCTGGAGTCATAACAAAATTCATGAAAAAAATTAAACAAAATGAGCCACTGGAAATATTTGGCGATGGCATGCAGATAAGAGACTTTGTTGCAATAGATGATGTAATTTATTCAATCCACAATGCGATATTACATGGGAAATCTGGAACATATAATATTGCAAGTGGGAAAATTGTTACGATACAGGAGCTTGCAGAGTTAATGGTTTCAATTTCTGGAAAGAGATTAGAGATACAACATGTTACTGCATTAAAAGGTGATATTAGGAATAGCCAAGCAGACATATCTCTTGCAGAAAAAGAGTTAGGATATTCTCCTAAATTTGAATTAGATAAAATCAAAGAATTACTAGAATAAAGTAGACATTTTATTACTAGTTATTTTACTGGTTTTTAGATTGCTTGATCTAGTTACATTAGAAAAGGTGGATACTCAGAAAATGTTTGCAGTATATGATAGATGGCCTCAAATTGCAAGGGAATCATTTGAATCAGATCAAGATTCGGTTAATTTTGATGTCATTAATCATATAGTATTTGCAGGAATGGGAGGATCGGGTACAATAGGTGATGTCTTTGCATCCATTTTATCAAAATCAAAAATTCATGTAAATGTTGTAAAGGGATATGTTTTACCCAAAACAGTTGATTCAGATACTTTGGTGGTGGTGACAAGTGTCTCAGGAGACAGTGTAGAGACTTTATCAATTTTAGAGCAGACTCTAAAATTGAATTGTAAAATTATTGCTTTTTCATCAGGCGGTAAAATGTTAGACTTTTGTATAAAAAACAAGATTCAACATAGAATTGTCTCTCAATATCATTCACCTCGAGCATCATTTACAAGTTATTTGTATACAATATTGAAGTTGTTACATTCTACCCTTGGAATTAAACAAGAAGAGATCTTGGAATCAATATCAGAGTTAGAAAATCTTAATGAAGAGATCAATTCATCAAACTTGACTAATAGTAACTCAGCACTTAATTTAGCTGAATGGATTACCGAATTTCCCATAATTTATTATCCTTCAGGTTTACAATCAGCCAGTATAAGATTTAAGAATTCACTTAATGAAAATGCCAAAATGCATACTTTTGCAGAAGATGTAATTGAAGTGTGTCATAATGGAATTGTGGCATGGGAAAAAAAATCAAATGTTCAACCTATTCTGATAAAAGGTCAAGATGATTATATCAAAACTAAAGAAGTATGGGGTGTACTAAAAGAATTTTTTAAAACAAACAACATAGAGTGTAAAGAAGTAACTTCGATCAGCGGTAGCATTCTATCAAAAATCATAAATTTGATCTATCTTCTGGATTACGCTACAATATACAAAGCTGTTTTAGATGAAATTGATCCTTCTCCTGTTAAATCAATTGATTTTGTTAAATCAAAATTAGAAAATAATTAATCTTTTAATTGAAGATACTCTTCTCGTAATAGTCCAAAAACAATAGCATCAGTTCTGTCACCTTTATAATCTAAATAATGATCTCGTAGTAATCCTTCTCTTTCATACCCCATTTTTTCTGCCAACATAATTGATGGAAAATTTAATGGATTTGCATATCCTGTCAATTTATGTATTTTTAAACTTTTAAACAAAAAATCCATCGCAAGTTTCACAGATTCAAAGCCATATCCTTTACCTTGAAATTCAGGATTAAGACCATATCCAAGGCAACATATTTTTTTCCTAACATCAATATCAGTAATTCTAATAGTTCCAATAATTTTCTCTTGATCTTTTAATTGTATGCACCAATAATGTTCCCCCTTATTCATTCTAGATATCATTTTGTCGAGTTGTTGTTTAGTGTCCTCAATATTTTTAGATGCAGGAAATTCCAAATAATTAAAAAATTTAGGATTTGTAGACCACACATGCATATCAGGTAAAATAGATTTTGTTATTTTTTTTAGATTAATTAAATTAATTCTATTTCCATGTAAATCCTCAAAATTAAAATTTTTTTGTTCAGTCAACAGTTTACTTATTTTGATGCTATTAAAAAAGATTAATAGTTAATTAAATTTAAAATATTATGATTTTTTAGAATATAATGATAAAACATATTATTTTTCTTTAAAATATTTCAACGTTTTAATCAAAGCATTTTGTTGTATTTTTCTTTCATCACCATCTTTTTGATTAGTTGTAAAAAGCATCAGTTCTTTTTGAAGTTTTTCAGCTATGGGAGCTTTTCCATATCCTATTTTATTTTCATAAAAAGCAGGTTCATTATACAATACTTGTAATGCAGCATAAATCCCATCACCACCAAATTCAATGTATTTTTTTCTAAAATCTTGCCAACTAATTCCTTTAGTTTTGCCAATAAAACGTGCCGGAAATGTATAGTAGGAATTTTTGTATTCATTTTGAATGTGTGCAGGTACAAGAAAATCATTATTTTCTTTTAATATTTCTAAATAATCATCTGCCATTTTGACTCGAAGATTTACAAATTCTTCTAATCTCTCACATTGTGCAAGACCTACGGCCGCACACAATTCAGGCATTCTATAATTATATGCCATCATATTGAATCGTTTCCAGTCAGGATCCTGGAATTTATCACGTGAAATTCTTACTTTACCTGATTCAGCATTAGTATTTTTGTACCCTACTCCACCAAATTGTCTCATCTTAGTGGCAATTTCTTCATTATTTGTAACAACAATACCTCCATCACCAGTTGAGAGATGTTTAGAGTTCTCAAAGCTCCAACTTCCAACATCTCCAATAGTACCAGATTTTTGACCTTTTTCATCAGTTGCAAAAAAACATTGAGCAGAATCTTCTAAAACATATAATGAATTTTTTTGGGCTATTTCCATTATAGATTTCATGTCACACATTCCTCCAAACATATGAACAGGCATCAAGGCTTTAGTTTTTTTAGTGATTTTTTTTTCTATATCATCAGGATCAATCAAAAAAGTGTCAGACAGAGAATCGGCAAATACAGGAGTTGCCCCACATTGCCACACTGCATAACCACACATTGCAACACTTAGTCCAGGAATAATGACTTCATCTCCAGGACCAACTCCAAATGCATTTAATGCCATATGTAATGTTGAAGTACCTGAATTTGCAGTAATTGCATATTTCACATCATGAATTTTAGCAAATTTTTTCTCCAATCTTTCATTCATAGAACCTGATTCAGATGCACCAAAACCACTGTCGAGAACTTCATCGATATACTTCCTTTCATTACCAGTGAATCTCCAGCCCTTATTTTCGTTCATTGTATTTTTTCATTAAATTTAATTTTATTTTCTAAAAAATCTGCGTGCCTAAATAAATTAATCTTAACAATATTTTCATTTTTTTCTAAAAATTTCACAATTGTTTCACCATCATCTAAAATATCAAGATGTTCATATAGTTTTCTAAAAAATTCTAAATCTTCTACATAATCTAAAGTCAATCGAATATTCTTGTTTTGTTCATGAGGTTTTAATATCACAAAATCAGATTTTAAATTTGCTTTTTCAATAAATTTATCAATAACATCCGTGTCAATTGAATCAGAATTTGCAATAGTGTATAATTTTTCCACAGCATTAAATGTCATAGCATATGTGAAAAAACCAGGGACTATATTTTTTGTATATGTGATTAATTCTAATGAAGACGATGTTAATTGGTCAATAGATCTTATTCCAATATCATAATCAAAACATAGATCATCTCCATCTACAATCAAAGCATTTTGAATTTCAAATGTTTTGAAACAATCATGCCAACGTTTAATTTTATTTTTTAAAGAGCCTCGAAAAATAGCAATAGAGTGTTCTTTAGCTATATCTACAAATACATCATCTGAAGGATCAGTACTAGTAGTCAATATAACAAAAAAATTTGTTTTTTTTGCTCTTTCTATCACAATATCAATCGAACGTAAATTATTTTTTACGATCTTTAGCGATTTGTTAGGAAGTCTAATAGAACTGTTTCTTATTGGAATAAAAACCGCATTAGTCACCAAAATGAATAACCACCATCGATGGTGAATCCACTTCCCGTAACATATGAAGATTTTTCACTACATAGGTATTCAATTAATCCATTGAGTTCAGTTTTTTTCATCATACGTTTCATTGGTATATGCTTTGAAAGAGCAGAAACAAATTTTTTCTTTTGATTAAATAAAACACCTCCAGGAATTATATAATTTGCTCGAATATTTGGAGCAAGATGGATTGCCAAATATTGCGTCAAACTTGCCACACCAGCTTTTGATACACAATAACCTACATCCTTGTGTGAACCATCATAAAGATCGGGTCTAGGTGAAAGAGTTCCATAAACTCCAGAGAAATTTACAATTCCACCATTTTTGTTATTTCGTGCAAATTCCCGACATACAGAAAATAGTGAAGTTAGATTTACATCCATATATTGTGAAAAGGATTCCAATGTAGAGTTAAACAAGGTATTTTTTTTTCTCTCATTATCGACATGATCATTTAAGGCAAAGCAATTTACAAGATAATTTGATTTATTTTTCTTAAACCAATTTTTTACAAATAATTCATCAGTAAGGTCATGACCTAATTGTAAATCCACCTCAATTATTTTATTATTTTTTTTTAGGAATTTACAAAGTTCTGAACCAATTAGCCCTTGTGAACCAGTTATAGTAATTGTATTCATAATTATTATTTACCTACTATCTTTTCTACATTTTCACATATAATATGATAGATAACTCGATGTCCCTCTTGTATTCTAGGAGTTGAAGATGATGCTACAATAATTGGAATATCTACCAAATTCTTTATTGTTCCACCTTTATTTCCAAGCAGTCCTATTGTAATTGCACCATTTTTTTTTGCAGTAATTAATCCTTTTTTTATATTTTTAGAATTTCCACTTGTTGAGATTCCAATCACTACATCTCCAGGAGAAACTAAACTTTCACATTGCCTGCTAAAAATAACATCAAATGAATAATCATTTCCCAAGGCGGTCAATATTGATGAATCAGTTGTTAATGCAATTGCAGGATAGCTTTTTCTTTCTTTAAGAAATCTTCCAATTAATTCAGCTGCTATATGTTGTGCATCTGCTGCACTACCACCATTTCCAAATAAAATAATTTTGTTACCATTCTGAATACAATTAACTATAGCATTTACAGATTTTTCAATAATTGAAGTTAACTTGGAGAGATCACTTATTGTTTTAGAACTAGAAATAATTGACTTGACAATATTATTTTTCATTTTTATGCTAGAATATCCCTTAATTTTTTCTGTGCAGGTAGCTCAGAATCCCAGATTCGTTTCTTGCCATCACCTAATATTTTATCAATTTGTCTAATCCCACGAATCATCTGTTCTAATCCTTTAGGTTCTAATGATGCGGATTGATCAGAACCATACATTGATCTATCTAAAGTAATATGTCGTTCAATTGATGTAGCACCCAAAGCAACTGCCGTATGGCAAACTAAGTATCCTGCAGTTTCATGACCGCTATATCCAACATTGCATTTAAATTCATTTTGTAAAGTCTGAATCATCCTAAGATTTGCTTCTTCAATAGGCATAGGATATGCACTGTGTGAATGCATTAGTTCAAAAGGACAATTAAATTTTTTAAAAATTTTAACAGCTTTTTCAATATCTTTCATAGTACTCATTCCAGTTGAAATAAAGGTATGTTTGCCTTCTTCTGCAATTACTTCTAAAAGTTTTTGATGAATTAGCATGGCAGAAGCTACCTTGTTAAATTTTGTTTTAAATTTTCTCATCTGAATTTGACTATCAACATCCCAACAAGATAGATACCAGTCGATTTTTTTCTTTTTACAATAGTCATCAATAATTTTAAATTCTGCCATAGAGAATTCTAATCCTAACTTTTGTTCTCTAGTGGTAGTACCCCATGGACTTTCTCTTACAGAATCCAAAGTCTCTTTAGAATATACTTTTTCAATAGTTCTTTTTTGAAATTTTACAGCATCGCATCCTGCATTTTTGGCTACATCAATTAATTTTTTGGCAATATCGATATCACCATTATGATTAATTCCAATTTCAGCAACAATGAAAACCAATATTAGAAATCAATTAGTCTTGTGTTATAAAATTTGTGTCAAAATAAAAATTACCAGATAGTCCACCCTCCATCAATTACAATATTTTGACCAGTGATGTAAGATCCTAATTCAGTAGCCAATAGCAGTATTCCTCCCTTAAGTTCCCAAGGTTGGCCAGTACGATTTAAAGGAGTCATGGATTTCAATTCTTTTTCAAACCATTTTTTTCCAACAAAAGTACCAGGTCGTGGGAAGGGTCCAGGACTAATACAATTTACTCTAATATTCCATTTTGAACAAGAAACTGCAAAATATTTTGTCATTTGGATCATTGCAGCTTTTGAAGCATTGTAAGCAACTGCATTTCCCATATTTGGTTTATTACGATATATTTTAAAATTCGGTGAAACCATTCCATACATAGAACCAATATTGATAATACTTCCACTATCAAGAGTTCTCATTTTTTTGATAGCTAATTTTGTAAAATAAAATGGAGACGTAACGCCAGATGTTAATGTATCTTGAAATTCATCCCAACTAGTTTTTTCAAATTGTACAGTTTTTGGCCAAGTAAACCCATTATTGATTAAAACATCAATATTCCCATCATAATGTTTAAAAAAAGTATCAATTGAATTTTGTGAATTCAGATCTACTTTTTCAAATTTTACTTTTATTTTGTATTCTTTTACTAATTTTTTTGCAAATTTTATACCTTCATTTTCACGTTGTCCAATCAAAACAAGATTAGACCCCATTTCTCCAAGAGCTTCAGATATAGATGCACCTAAATGACCAGAGCCGCCAGTAATAACAGATGTTTTATTTTTTAAAGATATTAAATTTTTAATTTTTTTACTTTGAACCATTATTTACAGTCATAATCATATTATTAATAAAGTTAAGACTATTTTGTAATACTCTAAAATTATCAGAATTTTTATTTCTATATACTTGAAATGATATGGGACCATTAAAATCTAACAAATCTAAAGATTGAAACACTTCATGAAAATTTACATCCCCTTTTCCCAATGAGAAAGATCTATCTTGAAATTTTCTATCTTTAACATGAACAGAACCTAAATAATTTGAAATTTCGCGTAAATGTTTTCTAGGATCATACCCAAAACTTGCACTGTTGCCCATATCAAAACAAATTTTTAATTTTTCATTATCTAAAAATTTAAGAAGTTTAAATTCTAACTTTGAATTAAGATCAGTTTCAAAATGCATTTCAATATTGTTTTCAATTAGCGCCTCACAGATTTTTTCTTTAAAGATTTTTTTAAAAATCCTGAGTTTTGAAGGGGAATTGATACTATTATCCTCAAGGAGAGGGAATATTATTCGTTTAAAACCAGTAATTTTACTCTGCTCGATTAGAAAAATTAGCTTTTCAACAACATGATCATTATGTTTACTAATCAGTGGGTATTTTAAAAACCAGTCAAACACTATATTTTCTAATTTAATGTGATATTTTTTTGAAAATAGTTTCATTTTTTTAATTCCGGATTGATTTATGATTGGATTGTTATTTTCAGAAAAAGCATCATAAATCCATTCTATGCCAGAAAATCCTAGTTTTTGCATAATTGGAAATTCTAATTCCCAATTGTCTGGAAATCGTTGTAAAAAAGAGTCAGTTTGTGGAAGAGTCCTACCCTGAACAAGTAAAAATTTGGATTTAATCATACCACTTTACATTTTTGCCAAATTTGATTTTTAAAATTAAATCTACAATTTCTCTAAATGATCCATCACCACCGTTATGAGAGCAAACATAATCTGCATTATTTTTGACTTCATCAATTGCATCATTGGGCGCTGCTGAAAAACCAACTAGTTTCATTAATTTAATATCATTAACATCATCACCAATGTATGAAATTTCAGAATTTTGATAGTTGTATTTTTTACAGATTTCTAGCAATGTTTGTTCTTTATGTTTTTGTCCCATAAATAATAATGAGACATTCATCTCATCTGCCCATTTTGAAACTATTTTAGATTTCTCTTTCGTTATTATTCCAGTCTTTATATTATTCCGTAACAGAATGTTTACACCCATGCCATCTCTAGTATGAAATTTTTTCATAGATTCTCCATTGTTTCCATAATATCTTCCACCATCAGTTAAGACTCCATCTACATCGGTGGTGATTAATTTCAATTTCATGCATTTTTTTATTAAATTCTTGTTCATTTCAAATCACATTTTTTATGTTCTTCAATCTTTTTTATCAATTCAGAACCCCAAATATCAATCAGATCCTTTTTACTATCAAGATATTTCTTCAAATTGTCATTTGGGATGTAAACATCAGTAGTAAACCCATCATAGAAAAATTGTTTCATCATTGGCGCCATTATACCATAGAAATCAAGTTCAAACGAATTTTCAAAAACAGCATTAACAAACTCGTTTAAATCATAAATTTTAACCTTGTCTGCTAAAGCAGATTTTATAATTAAAGGTAAATCCTCTAATGTTTTTACTTGATATACTGAGGGCAGATCTGAAAATAATACATTGCCAAAAACTAATGAAGGTTTTTGATAAAATGCTGCCATAAATGCGGTTGTTCCGGTAATAGCTGCAACTAAAGAACAATTAGATAACAAATCTTCGTTTGAAAAACTAGGATGTAACAATTCAACATTTGGCATTTTTGAAATTTCTTTGTAGAAAGAAATTTTTCTCCACCCATTCACTATTTGGATAGGATGCTCCTTAACATATAATTTGTAATTTATCGGTAAGGATTTAGCAATATGCCTGATTGTCTCTATTTGATTAGAAAAATAAGGTGCTGCTGATAATGTAGAACGTTCTGGGACTACATGTAGTGGGAATAAAACGAATTGTTTTTTAAGATCAATTTCTTTTTCGAGATTTCTGTCAATATATAATCTTCTGAAAAATCTTTTTGAAATTTTTGAAATCTCATTATAAAAAATTTTAAAACGTGTTCTACCAAAATTAAAATAAAATTTTCCATAATCATCATTTAGAACATAAAAAAAATAATGTAAAAATCCTTTAATTTTTGTTTTATAAGAAAGCATTATTCCAAGTTCCTCAGGTGCAATAGATTTGTAAGAATTTGTTATGAGTGTCTTTAATTCTTCAAAAGATTTTAAATTAAATTCATTTGCAACTGAAAAAATTGATTCTTTATCATCAATCTGATCTGTAGTTTCAGATATAATATACCGTTTAGGAAATCTTGCACTGCTTAATGTTAAAATTTTAATTCCTTTAGATTTACAAAGTTCATACAAAAGTTCTATGTGAAAATAATCAGGAACATGAATCCAAACATAGGAAGGGTTAATTTCTTCAAGAATTAATTCAAAGAATCTTGCCGTTTGTTCTACAATTCTTAAAATTTCATTGTGATTAAAAATATGATAATCATTGAAAAAATATAGATTCCTATCTGTGTATACTAATTTCCATAGATCAATACCATGTTTTTTTTCAAAATCAATTAAATATTCTTCATCAATTTTTTTTGTGAGTGAATCTTTCATATGATCACGAAAATACCATGTTTTTTGATATGTGACGATTTTTTGCTCTTTAAAGGATTTTTTGAGTAAATCAGGAACGTCGATTATTCCATAAATCTCAAATCCATGATCTTCGAGATATTTTCCAAGCTGTAAATCCGTAGGAACATTTGCAAAATACAGAATTTTCTCTTTCAATCTCAAATATCTCCATAGTTTTTTAGATATAGATCAAGATCCTCAGGGGTTCCTAGTCCATACATTTTTTTCACATTATAAGTACAAATTTTTTTGCCATTTTCAATCATTTCATTATATACTGGAGCAACATAAAATTCATTATTTATGAGAATATTTTTTCTAATCATTTGTTCAGCTGCCTCAACAAAAAATTTCCCTTTTTTATAATAGTAAATTCCCACTGTAGCAACATTGCTAATAGGTTTTTTTTCTGCAACTTCTGTAACAAACCCCAATTCATTTACTTTAGCAAAACTCCACTTAGAGTCATACGCCTCAAATGTCAAAATTCCGCCATCAGCATTTTTATCTCTCAAATAAGAAACAAAATTGTTAGAATTCCATTCTACGAATTGATCAGAGTTTGCAATAATCAATTCATCATCATTATTGATAAATTTTTTTGCTGACAGGACTGTTGATGCAGGGCCGTCTGTAATTTCATCAAGATGTATGATATTACAGTTAGGTTTTATATAATGAAGAAAATCTTCTACTGAGTATTTTTGATCATGTTCTCTTTGACAAACAAAAGTGTATTGTGCATCAATGCAAAGATTTTCAACTACTAATTGAATCATGGGCTTTCCATTAATTTCAATGAGTGGTTTAGGTTTTGAAAACCCTTGTTCAGCAAATCTTTTCCCCCTACCTGCCATCGGAATTACTATTTGCATTTATCCATTCCTGTTAAAATAATTAATTTTAGCTAATATGTGTTCTAATGTTACATCATGATATCCTTTTACTTCATATACATTTGCACCAGAACATTTAGCAGATTCTAATCCCTTGGGTGAATCTTCCACAATCATGCATTCTTCTGGAGGAAGTTCAAGTTTTATCATTGCTTTTATGTAACCTTCAGGAGATGGTTTTGGAAGCCGTACATCCTCATTTGAAATCACAAATTCCATGTATTCTAATTGTCCAGTTTTTTCTAGCATTAATTTTGCACTTTTATGTATACTATTTGTCACACATGCTTTTCTCAAGTTTGAAGTTCCTTTATGAAGTCGAATTTTTACATTGTCAATAAATGCATTATTTTTAATAACATCAAATGTTTTTTCTTGTTTTAGTTGCCAAATTGACTCTATTTGATTTTCAGATATTCTTTCTTGTTTTAGCAAAATATCTAATTTAGTATTTGTGGGAATTCCGTTAAATGTGGAGATGTGTTCTTCGCGTCCTATCTCAAAACCAACAATTTCTTTTAACGCCATATTTAGGGATTCATAATGCCATTCAGTAGCATTGACTAAAACACCATCAAGATCATAAAGTATAGCCTTAATCATCTTACCAATATTCAGGATTATTAGTACAAATAGCATCTGCTAATCCAGTATTAACAATCTTCTCAAATTTTTCAAGGTCATTTTTTCTTCCATGAAGTTCGGGGGATACTAAAGCTAAATTGTAACCTTGATCTTTTAAATTTAAAAGTATTTCTTCGTCGTACCATATCTCATTAAATGAATCAACCCATATCCATGAACATTTTGGGAATAATTCTTTTTCATATTCACTTAATCTGAATGCACAATTCAAACCATTATTTTGTGCTTTTATCAATGATGGAATGGGCCAATCAAAAGTAAAATAATTCTTTAAATTTGCATTGGAAATAATCTCTTCAAGTTTTTGTTCAATCTCTACGCTTTTAATATTAATTGCAGTCAATTTATTTTTATTCAATTTTTGAAGAAAGTCTTCAAGTTTAACACAGGAGGTGACAGGTAAGTCATGAGATATAATCAAATCACCATTTTGATCACGAACATCTAATTCTACACCAAAATTATCATTAATATCAGCATACGAATTTACTCTATGTTTAAGAATATCCATATGTATGATTCAAATTCTATGTATTTTAATTATTTATCAAAAAGAATTATGTAAGGTAAAATCAAATAAAATGAATTGAATCAATGTCGAATTTGCTCATCAGATAAGATTGAAAAAATCTTTTCCTTGCCGTCATTTCCTATATTTATCGGATGTACTGATGATAAAAAGGAAGATGATAGACTATATGATTTTGATATATGGCATTGCAATAATTGTGATGTAGGTCAACAAATTTCTATTCCTCCTTTTGAAGAATTATATAAAGAACAACGATGTTTTGGATTTGGCAAAATCTGGCAAACTCACTATGAAGAATATGCAGAATTTATTAAAAGAAATTCAAATCAAAAAGAAATTGCATTAGAAGTTGGAGTTGGAAATGCCATAGTGTTTAAAAAATTAAATGAATATTTTACTAAACTTCAAGGAATAGATGCAATAGATAATCCAGAATACAAAAATTACAATATTCATGTCGGATTATTTTCAAATGATCTTTTTGAAAAAGAGAGCTTTGATGTTATTTATTCATCACATTTTATTGAACATTTACCAGATCCGATTGAATTTCTAAACGTATCTAGAAAATTATTGAAAGAAAATGGACGCTGCATAATTGCATGCCCAAATATTTTAAAGAGTTTTGAAAATTTACATTTTAATGCATTTACAAGTGATCATTTGAATTATTTTTCAAAAAATTCATTAGAAAATATTGCTAGTTCTTTAGGGTATGAATTAGTTGATTTTTTCCAATATCTAGATCATGGAATGTATCTAGTGTTACAAAAAACAAACAAAACAAGTAGAGATGTAAAAGAGAAACAGTTTTTGGAGAAGTTTGGAAAATATAAAAAAAGAATTTTTGATTATGTGCTTAGTGCAAAAAATGAATTAGAAAAAAAAGAATCAGTATATGCTTTTGGTGCTCATGGTCTAACTGTCACTTTTTTAAAAATTTTAAATGATTCTAAATTAGAAAACAAAATAAAATTTGTTTTAGATAACGAAGTAACAAAACAAAACAGAAGATTGTGCGGTACAAATCTAATATGCAAATCACCGTTAATTATTGCAAAGGAAAAAAACCCAATTATTTTATTATATATGGGAGCATATGAAAAAGAAATTTCACAGCAACTAAAAGAAATAAACCCTAACTGCAAAATTATAACATCTAAAGAATAACTTTGTACAAATCAAGATTCAGTTGAAATGATTTTATTTGTATTTGCAACAAACTTTGATACATCTTCAGGAGTTCCTAAACTCCTCATTTCTGGAGCAGGATAAGAATAAATTTTTTTTCCAGTTCCAATTAGTTCGTTAAAAGATGGTGCATAATAAAATTCGTTATTAAACCTGATATTTTTTTCAATCATTTGTTCTGCTGCCCAAACAAAGTCTTTACCATGTTTAAAATAGTATATTCCAGCTGTTGCAATATTACTAATTGGTTTTTTTTCTGCAACTTGAGTAATTAATCCATCATTATCCACTTTAACAAAACTCCATCTAGGATGAGTTGAAATGAATGTAACAATTCCACCATCAGCATTTTTACCACGTAAAAATGATAAGAAGTGATTTTGATTCCAATCTAACCACTGATCAGAATTTGCAATAATCAATTCATCATCATTGTCAATTAGATCTTTTGCAAGTAGTAATGTTTTTGCTGCACCTTCTGTTTTTTCATTCACTTGGATTATTTTACAATCAGGATTAATTAAATTCAAAAGATCATACATAGAATATTTTTCATAATGATCTTTTTTACAAATAAAAATATAATTTCCAACCAGATTTAAATTTTCGACTACAATTTGTATCATAGTTTTTCCATCAATATCAATAAGAGGTTTAGGAAATGAATATCCTGCATCATGAAATGATTTTCCTTCTCCTGCCATTGGAATTATTATATTCAAAAGTTATCACTTATTACCAAAATTAGAAATATAAAAAGTGAGTAGGTGTATTTTTAAAAAATGAACACAGGTATATTTTTTAGGTCAATCTATTAAAATATCATATGAAAATTGGTTTCATCATTTCTATGTACGATGAAATCAAAAAAGTTAATGAGACTATCAGAGTTGTTAAAAGGAACAATTGCCCTGTAATCGTAATTCAATCAGATCCAAAAAATGAGAATGAATTATTGGATGAAAATACGGTTGAACATTATGAATTATTAGAAGACTTAGCTGGAAATAAAGAACAATACGTAGAGGAAAGAAAACACATGGATAAAGGGACAACAATTCCCGCATATGCATTGAGTAGAAATTATAATCAAGGATTTTCTGCTGCAAAGAAATTCGATGTTGATTGGTGGGTAGCTATTTTAGGAGATGTTGAAATTTCTAATTTATTAGGCATAGAAAAAATTATTGGGAAAATATCTCAAAATAATAAACTTGTTGGAGTCACTAGGGCAGTGGGTCAAATATGGCCTGATGATAATTTTGAATTTACACGTATTCAAAAAAAGACCACTACTGATTTTATGCCACAATTCTTTATTGTGAGTGAGGAATTAATCAAGGAAAAAACATTTGAACAAATCAAAGTTACTAACAAATATGCTTCTGAACAATGCTTAGGTGATGCAGTAGTTCAATATTGTAAAGATAATTCAACTACGTTTGATAATGTGGTATTCTCTATTTGTGATTATGCATATCCAAAGTTTATTGCGGGATTGAAATACAATCCAGTTCAAGCACGCTTGCCCAGATATGTTGACGGAGCTATAAATGCAGTAAGAAGGATTAGAGTAAAATTCCAATATTAATTCCAAATTTTTTTAATCTTTTTTCATGTATTTTACTTAATTCCATCCATAAATTTGAGGGTTGAAAAATTTTTGGCGAATGTTCTAGTTCTTCATACATAGATTGTAACTCATCATAATCTATTGATTCAATAGAATCATTGCTAAATTTTGGATCATTGACTTTGAAAGTATTTAAATAAAAATCCATTAGTCTTTTCTTTATCATAGATTTTTCATCTTCTAAAAATAGTTAAAATTTCCCCGAATTATATGTAACAGATAAATCAATACAAATCTCAAAATATTCATGATTATTTCAAAAACACCTTTACGTCTTTCTTTAGCAGGGGGGGGAACAGATCTTCCAGAGTATTATTCACAGTATGGATCACATATTGTGACATCAGCAATTGACAAACACATCTATATTTTTGTAAAAAAATGGTTTGAACCAGCAATTAGGGTTTCATATTCAAAAACAGAAATTGTAGAAAAAGTTAACAAAATTCAACATCCATTTATTCGTGAATCATTACGATATTTCAAGATCAAATCTAATTTGGAAGCAACAATTATGGCAGACTTGCCAGCAGGTACTGGAATGGGTTCATCAAGCAGTTTTGCAGTGGGTCTACTTAATGCATTATCAACATATACAAAACAAAAAATATCAAAACAGGATCTTGCAGAATTAGCATTTAAACTTCAACACAGTATTTTGAAAGAAGCAGGTGGAAAACAGGATCAATATGCAGCAGTATATGGTGGAATTATTTCTATGAAAATTAACAAACAAGGAAAAGTTGATGTAGAAAAATTAAAAATCAAAAAAGAAAAAATCAAAAACATTGAAGATAATTTATTATGTTTCTATACAGGAATAAAAAGAAGTGCTCCAAAAATTCAAGATAAATATTGTAAATCCATTATTAAGAATGAAACTTCAGTAATAGAAAGCTTACATGAAATAAATAAAATGTCTAAACCTATGATATCATATTTGAAAAAAGGAGATATCAATGAAATTGGAGAATTGTTTGAATTACATTGGAATTTAAAGAAAAAACTTTCTGATGAAATAACAAACCGAAAAATTGATCGATTATACAATCATGCAAAAGATACTGGTGCTATTGGAGGGAAAATACTAGGAGCAGGTGGCGGTGGATATTTACTATTTTTATGTAAAAATGGCAAAAAAAATGCAGTAAAACAAAAATTGAATCAAAAAGGGTTGATAGATGTTCCAATTACATTCAATACAAATGGTTCTATAATTGACAAATCTATTTAGTATTTGTAAGAATTTTTGATATATCAAAAAGACTTTGGTTTTTCAAAAGATATGAAGTTACTCCAATAGCATTACCTGCTTCAACATCAGTTTTAGAATCACCAATTAATACGCAATTTTCAGGCAATAAATCAAAACATTCAAGAGCTTTTTTAATTAAACCTGGTTTTGGCTTTCTACAATCACAATATTCATCAGGTTTATGAGGACAGTAAAAAATTCCATCTATTGTGATTCCTTTTACTTTTAAAATATTTTCCATTCTTTGATGAATTAACTTTAATTTTTCTTCAGGAATTATTTTTCTATTTATAATAGATTGGTTTGTAACAATAATTATTTTAATTCCGTGTTCTGAAAATAATTTTAATGCCTTATCAACGTCATCTAAAAATTCAAATTCTTCCCATGATTTTACATAATCATCTTTTTTTTTGTTAATTACCCCATCTCTATCTAAAAATACAGCATGAATTTTATTCATATAAGATATTTTAACTTTAGATAGTTATAGTTTCACATATTTTCAGAACATTGAATAAGTGCTAAAAATGCATGAAATATAGAAAAATATGACTAATATTTTAATCACAGGTGGTGCAGGTTACATAGGTTCAGTATTAACAAAAACGTTATTAGAAAAAAAATTTGAAGTAACTGTTCTTGATAATTTCAAGTATGAACAAAATAGCTTGTTGGATTGTTGTCATCATAAAAAATTTTCAATGATTAGAGGGGATTATCGAGATAAAAAAATTCTTTCTAATGCATTAAAAAACAAAGATGTTATAATTCATCTTGCAGCATTTGTGGGAGCACCACTGTGTGAATATAATAAAACGGATGCAAAAACTACAAATCTAGAGGGAGTTAAATTGCTTCTTTCATTAAGAAAGCCAAATCAAAAAATCCTTTTCCCATGTACTAATAGCGGTTATGGAATTGGACAAAAAGATACTTTTTGTACTGAAGAAACTCCACTAAAACCAATTTCATTTTATGGAAAAACAAAAGTTGAGGCAGAAAGACTAATTTTAGAATCAAAAAATTCAATCAGTTTCAGATTAGCCACAGTTTTTGGTACATCTCCAAGAATGCGATTAGATTTACTTGTAAATGACTTTGTTCACAGAGCTGTAAATGATGGAATAGTAGTAATTTTTGAAGGACATTTCAAGAGAAATTATATTCATGTTA
This sequence comes from Candidatus Nitrosopumilus sp. bin_7KS, assembly GCF_054095835.1. Lineage (NCBI taxonomy): Archaea > Thermoproteati > Nitrososphaerota > Nitrososphaeria > Nitrosopumilales > Nitrosopumilaceae > Nitrosopumilus > Candidatus Nitrosopumilus sp. bin_7KS. The sequence continues at coordinate 272,169 of NZ_JBSWSO010000002.1, forward strand.
GAGATGTAGCTGATGTATTTTTACATGGTATTAATAATTTTGATAAAATGAAAAATCAGGCATACAATGTTGGATTGAGTAAAGCAAACTTGTCAAAAGTTGAACTATGTGAAAAAATCAAAAAAAGGATTTCAACATTTAATTTTATTGAATCTCCAATTGGAAAAGATCCTGATAAAAGAAATTACATAGTTTCAAATGAAAAAATTGAGAAAACAGGATTCAAGCCAAAATATTCACTTGATGATGGAGTAGATGAGCTTGTAAAAACATTCTCAATTTTAAAAAACTCGAAATACTCAAATATTTAAAAAATTAATTTTTAGTAATATTTTCTTTATACCAATTAATGGTATTATGTAAACCATCTTCAAGACTAATTTTTGATGTATAATTCAAGATTCTTTTAGCTTTTTCTGTACTCATTAATTTCATCTTTGGGCCTCCAGGTTTTGATTTATCATATTCTAATTTTGCATCTTCAAAGCCATCAATTTTGCAAATTAATTTTACAAGTTCACTAACACTAGTATGAATTCCAGTTGCAATATTTATGGGCTCAGCAGTATGATATTTTTCCATTGTTAACAATATACCATCAGCTAAATCCTGACCATGAATATAATCACGTAATGCACTTCCATCAGACCAAATCACCATAGGGTTTTGTCTTTCGACTACTTTTCGTATATTAGCTGGAACAGTATGTGAAGTTATAGGATCAAAGTTGTCATGAGGCCCATAAGCATTTGCACCACGCGTTATAGAAATTTGAATATTTTTTTTATCATAAAGATATCTACAATGATTTTCAGCTAAAATTTTAATTTGTGAGTAGTGGGATGCAATTCCGCTTATGGGGACTTGAGCTTCATTTTCTTTTAGTGGCCAATCAACATCAGGATATATGGAATTATTACTAGAAAAATGGAAAACATCAGGTGGGTTTTTTTCTACTGCTTCCAGTATATTCAAATTCATTCTAGCATTAGGAATCAAGGTTGAGATAGGATCATTTTGATTTTTGGCCAATCCACCAGTTTGAGCTGCTGCATGAATAATAAAATCAAAATCTTTTAATAATTTATGACAAGTTTCAGGTTCTGTAAGATCACCAGAAATTTCTTCTACCTGATCTCCAAAAAAATTGGGTTTTTTATGAGTAAAAATTGTAATATTTGTATTTTTTTTCAATAACGCCTCAACACAATGTGAACCAACAAGTCCTGTTGCACCTAATACCAAGACTCTTTTATTTTTCCACATGATTTTTTTTGTATTCATTCACTTTAGAATCTTGTGTTAAGATATTTTTCAATTGATTTTTTAAACGATTCAGGTTTTTTGTCAAGTAATAAACTCGCTTTGCCTGTATTCAATGAGGAATCAGTTGGTCTATCAGTTTTTTCAAATGATTTTTGTGAAACAGATGTTATATCATAAGAAATTCCCATGATTTTTAACAATTCAACACAAAATGTATATCTTGAAAATTTTTGAGGGCCACTTAAATGGATTTTCCCCGTAATATTCTTTTTAATAACTTCAATCAACATATCCATCAAATTTTCAATATAAGTTGGAGTCATGAATTGATCAGAAATTAACTCTAGTTTTTCTTGTTTTTCAATTTTATCTAAAATCCAGTCAGGCAAAGTTTGTTTGATTGGGGATGTCCCATATACCATCCCTGTTCTTATTATACAATAATCATTTGCAAATTCTTCAACATGTTTTTCTCCAATAACTTTTGATTTTCCAAAAAAGTTGATGGGATTAACAGGATGATCCTCTAAATAATTACCATTTATTCCATCAAACACATAATCACTAGAAAAATGGATTAAAGAAGAAGAAAAGTCATTACATATTTTAGAAATTGTTTTGAGAGAATCCCCATTAACGGCCATGACAAGATCTTTGTTTTGCTCACAAAATTCTGGATTTTTGTATACGGAACAAAAATTTAGAACCAGATCAGGTTTAGAGGATTGAAAGATTTTTTCAAGACTATTAACAGATGTAATATCAACAAAGGTGCTATTTGCATGAATTTTTTTTTGATGGTGTGTTGGAATTAATATAAAATCATTTTTATATCTATTAACAAAAAAATTTCCTAAAAAACCAGAACTACCTAAAACTAAAATTTTTTTTAAAGTTGAATTAGACAATGTAAATCATTGATATATTATTAGTTAAAAATGCTTAATTAAGGAATCTTAAAGAATTAATATAAAATCATTTTTAATAATAAAATGCGGATTCTTCAAGTTATTTCTCAATTATCAGATTTCATGGGAGATTCAGGTCAAGTATTACATTTTGCAGAATATTATAAAAAAAAAGGTCATGATGTAACCATTGTGACAACTGATGGAGATCCTTTCTTCGATAATCCTGAAAATAGTAAAAGATATGAAATAACTAGGAACAAATTTTTAGAAAACCAAGAAAAAAAAATTGAAATAAATGGAATATCAGTAATTCCTATTCATTGTAAATTTCCAAAACTCGGGATGTATTCTCCAAAAGCAACAAAATTTGCTAAAAAAATAATAGATGATTTTGATGTTGTTCATGTCTATAGTTGGTATCATCACATAGGGTTAGTTTTTGCAAAACAAGCAATATTGTTAAAAAAACCAGTATTTGTTTCATTTTGGGGAACATTACAACCAGAGGCCCAAAAATATCATAAATTATTCAAATCAATGGTAGATTTTTTGTACACTAAAAAAATTATTCATAATGCTACAGGATTACATTCAATAGGAATTTCAGAAACCGAAATTTATCTAAAGTTAGGTGCAGAAAAATCAAAAATATATGAAATAGATAACGGGGTAGTGTTATCAGATTTTGAAAGTAAATCAAAATCAACAATTTTTGAAAAATTAGATGTCGATAAATCAAAAAAAATATTTTTGTACTTGGGAAGAATTCATGAGAAAAAAGGTATCGAATTATTTTTAAAAGCAATAAAAAAATTAGAAAAAACAAATGATCAATTTGAAATAATTATTGCAGGTAGTGGTGAGGAGAAATACGTATCAAAGATCAAAAGTATAGTAAAAGAATTAAAACTTGAAACATTTGTGAAATTTACTGGATTTGTTTCACATGATGATAAATTAGAATTATTAAAAAATTCAACAATTTTTGTATTAACATCGTTTAGTGATATACATCCAAGAGCAGTCCAAGAAGCATTAACTATGGGATTACCAGTACTAATTACAGAAAATTGTGATTATCCTGAAGTTGAAGAATATGAATGTGGAAAAATCGTTCAAGCTAATATAAATTCAATTTACAATGGTATAAATGAAATATTAGATGGTATAGAAAAAAAAGAATTTTCAAAAAACGCTAAAAAATTAATTCTAGATAAATTTCAAATGGAGGTGCAAATCAAAAAATTTGAGACAATGTATCAAAATTTTATTAGATCATAAATTAAAAAACATAATTTCACAAAGTTTTTGAATGGGTTAGAAGAATGGAATTGATGAATTGTAGATTTTGTAAGAGTGATGATTTAGAATTATTCCTTGATCTTGGACATTCACCCTTAGGAAACAGGTTTTTGACTAAAAAAGAATTACAGGAACCAGAGATTTACTATCCTCTACAGGCTTATTTGTGCAAAAATTGTAAATTATCTCAATTAGGATATGTGCCATCTCAAGAAACAGTATATAATGAAAATTATGCATATGAGGCAGGAAATACAAAAACGAGGAAAAAAAATCACTATGAACTTGCAAAAAATGCATATGAAAAATTTTCTTTAGATTCAGAATCATTGGTTGTAGACATAGGTAGTAATGTCGGAATGTTACTAACAGGGTTTAAAGAATTAGGAACAAAAATTCAAGGAGTTGATGCATCAGAAAACGTTGCACAAATAGCAAGGAATAATGGAATTGAGACAATCACAGGCTTTTTTGGAGAAGTGATTTCAAAAGAAATTCTTCAAAAACATAATCAAAAAGCAAAAATCATCACTGCAACAAATGTATTTGCGCACATAAATGACTATGATGATTTTTTGAATGGAGTTAAAGAATTACTTGCTGATGACGGTGTATTTATTTTCCAAGTTCATTATTTTGTAGATCTTGTTAAAAAATTACAATATGATATGATTTTTCATGAACATATTTTATTTGAATCCATCAAACCACTAGTAACATTATTTGAAAATCATAACATGACATTATTTGATGTTGAAAGATACGAGATTGATGGTGGAGTGATTAGGTGTTTTGTAAGTAAAAATAATATGCAAAAACCATCCCCAAAAATCAATGAATTAATTAAAGAAGAAGAAGAAATTGGTATTCATACTATAGAAGGTTTAGAAGATTTTTCAAATAGGGTAAACAAACACAGAGATGAATTAGTGTATTTGTTAAATGATTTAAAAAAGCAAAACAAAAAGATTGCTGCTCTAAGTATGCCAGCAAAAGGAGTAGCATTACTAAATTTTAGTAAAATAGATACAAGATTAATAGAATTTGCCACTGAAAAAACTAGTTTAAAAATTGGCAAATATGCTCCAGGAAGTCATATTCCCATTAAATCAGATAATGAGCTTACTGTATCTAATGTAGATTATGCATTATTATTAGCATGGAATTTTGAAAAGGAAATAATTGAAAATAATCAGAAATTTTTAGAAGACGGAGGTAAATTTATTGTGCCTATTCCAAATTTGAAAATAATTTCAAAAGATTAATGAAACAACAACGGAGTTAAAATACATGAAAACTGCAATAATTATTGGAACAAGGCCTGAAATTATTAAATTATGTGAGTTAACAAAAATTCTAAATAAAAAAAATTCAGAAATTGTATTTACAGGTCAACATTACGATTACAATATGAGCTTACAATTCATCAAAGAGTTAGGAATGAGAGAACCAGATTACAAAATGAAATTAACAAAATTACAAAATACAACAACAGATCGTGCTACACAAATTGGAGAAATTATTCTCAAACTTGCAAAAATTATTACAAAAATTGATCCTGATACAGTAATTGTTCAAGGAGATACAAATACTGTTTTAGCCGCATCAATTACATCGATAAAGTGTGGAATACCAATTAGTCATGTGGAATCAGGTCTTAGAAGTAATGATTGGCGTATGCCAGAAGAACATAACAGAATTGCGGTGGATCACATTTCAGAAAATTTATTTGCGCCTACAAAAAATGCACGGAAAAATTTAGAAGATGAAAATGTACACGGAAAAATTTTTGTTACTGGAAATACATCAATCGATACCATTGAAAACAATATTCATAAAATAAAAAAAAAATCAGTATTAGTAGTAGAAAAAGATGAATTTGTGCTTTTAACGCTACATAGAGGGGAAAATGTAGACAATCCCAAGTCTTTGTTACATATTACAAAAGCACTTATTTCAAGCAAAACAAATATTGTATTTCCTGCACATCCACGTACAATCAAGCAATTACATAAATTTGGATTATATAATAAAATTAAAAATTCAAAAAATATTCAGATTATTCCTCCTGTAGGGTATTTTGACATGATAAATTTGATGAAAAATTGTCAATTCATAATATCAGATTCGGGAGGGATTCAAGAAGAAGCTACAGCACCATCAATTAGGAAAAAAGTTATAGTAATTAGAAAAACAACAGATAGACCTGAAGCGGTGAAATTAGGATTTTCTGAACTTGTTGATGTAGATGCACAAAAAATTATTCAAGTAATCAACAAAAATCTCAAAAATTGTAAGATTATTTCAAAATCTAGCCCATATGGAAATGGAAATGCTAGCAAAAAAATTGAAAAAATTCTAAGAAATAGATTTTAGAAATCTAATTTTTACTATGATATATTAAGTTGAAAAATATTTTATGATTTAACATGAAAAGCGATTCTTTATTATCATCAATTGATAATTTAAATGCAAAAATTTGCGTGATTGGATTGGGTCAAGTAGGTCTTCCAACTGCTTTAACATTCTCCAAAGCAGGTTTTAAAGTAATAGGACATGATACAAATAATGAATTACTAAATAAACTAAATATAAAAAAATCTCCGTTTAAAGAAGAAGGATTAGAATCATTATTAGAAGAATGTATTGAAAAGAACAAATTTTCTACAAAACAAAAAATTTCTGATGCCGTTGAAGAGTCAAATGTTGTGATAATTTGTGTGCCAACGCCTCTAACAGAAAATATTTCTCCAGATTTAAATGCATTAGAAAATGTGTGTAAATCACTTTCAACATTAGTTCTAAAAAATAAACTTATAATTATTGAAAGTTCAATTCCTCCTGGAACATTTACTGAATTAGTAATACCTATACTAACAACAAAATTAAATGAAATTAAGGATTTTTCAATTGCATTTGTTCCAGAACGATTATCACCTGGACAAGGTTTAACAGAAATACAAACAACACCAAGATTAATCGGGACATTGGATCAGAATTCAGAAGTCCTTACAAAAAAATTGTATGAAAAAATTGTAACATCTCAAATTTTATCATCTTCAGTAAAAATTACAGAAATATCAAAGCTGGTTGAAAACACTTTCCGTGATGTGAATGTTGCATTTGCAAATGAAATAGGAATGATGTGTGAAAAATATGGGATTGATGTAAAAGAGTTAATTGAAGTATGTAATTCTCATCCTAGAGTGAATCTATTAACTCCAGGACCAGGTGTAGGAGGTCCGTGTTTACCAAAAGATCCAATTCTTTTATTGAATCCACAAAAAGGAGAAAAATACGATTCTAAACTAATCAATCAATCAAGACAGATCAACGATTCGATGCCAAAACATGTTGTAAAATTGTTAGAAACATCATTAAATAAAACCAATAAAAAAATTGAAGAATCTACTATTTTGATATTAGGTACAGCATACAAAGGAAACGTAAGTGATACTAGACTTTCACCATCAAAAAATATCATTTCTCAATTAATAGAAAAGGGTGCAAATGTACTTGTATTTGATCCTATAACATCTGAAACATTTGGTGGAATTCAAATTGAGGATATTTTTAAATCTGATTCAATTTATGATGTAGTGTTAGTTTTAACAGATCATGATGAATTCAAAAAAATTGACCTTGGGAAACTTAAATCCAAAATGAGTGATTGTAGAATAATTGTGGATACGCGAAGGATTTTTGATAAGAATAAAGTAGAAGATTTAGATATTCAGTATATATCAATAGGTTATCAAAAACAAACATAAATCAAATAATTGGAAATTTATTATGAGAAATTTTAAAAATTCTTCAATATTAGTAACTGGTGGTACAGGAGCAGTTGGGACAAATCTAGTTAACAAACTTTTAGATTTTGGTGCCAAAGTAATTGTTTTAGATGACTTTTCACAAAGCAAAAAAATTAATCTTAAATCATCAAAAAATTTGACCATAATAAAAGGAGATATCAATAATAAAAAAATACTTGAAAAAATATTTTTAAAAAAAATAGATTATGTTTTCCATTTAGCAGCTCGTTTTGCAAATGAGTTATCAGTAAAAGATCCTGTAGAAGATTTGCATGTAAACATTCAAGGTACATTACAAGTTTTGCTTTATGCATCAAAACAAAAATTGAAACGATTTGTATACACATCTTCAAGTTCTTTATATGGAAATCAAAATGAGACTATTAATGAAAAAACCATACCAAATCCATCAACTCCCTATGCAGTTAGTAAACTCACAGGAGAATACTATTGTAAAGCTATGAATCAATTATACAATTTAAAATATACAATTGTAAGATTGTCTAATTCATATGGTCCATTTGATCCTTCAGGAAGATTTAGAAATGTTATTCCAAACTTTTTTCAGTCTGCTTTATCAAACAAAAATATCATAATTACAGGTACTGGGAATGAAACAAGGGATTTTACATATGTGGATGACACTGTAAATGGAATACTATTAGCAGCAATATCAAATAATAGTATTAATGAAGTTTTTAATTTGGGAACAGGAAAAGAAACTTCTATTAAAAATATTGCAAAAATGATTATAGAGATAACTAATAGTAAATCAAAAATTATATTCAAACCTAAAAGAAGTTTTGATCATATAAACAGAAGAAAAATGAATATTTCAAAAGCTCGTAAATTAATAAAATACAATCCTAAAATCAACATTAACGAAGGATTAAGAAAAACATATGATTGGATGTTACAAAATTAATTTCATAAATTATAAATTTTCTTAAACCATTCAATAGTTTTTACAACTCCTTCTTCAGGAGTAGTGATTGGTTTATGATCTAAATCTTTCATTGCTTTTGAATTATCAATTACTTTATCTTTTGTTGTAAATGGTTCAAATTCCTTGTATGTAACAAGTGAATCATCTTTTCCAAGATAATTTAGAATTAAATCTGAGATATATTTGATATTAGTGTCTTTGATTCCTCCAACATTATACACTTCGCCAGGAATAAAATTATCTATTATATTTGCAAATGTTTTGCATGTATCTTCAACATAATCAATAGTTCTAGTATGTTTTGAATAAACAGTATAAGGTTTGTCAAATAATGCACAGTAAATAAATTTTGGAGTAAATCCTCTGTAAGGATTGTAATGCTCAAAAGGACCATAACAATTGATCGGTCTAACTCTAACTGTTTCTGTTCCAAACATATCTGATGAATTTAAGACTTGCATTTCATTTACCCATTTAGTCATCGCATAATCATTCATTTGTTTTATCTCAAATTTCTCCATTACATCTTCACTCATTATTCCTTCAAAATCACCATACACCTCAGAACTGCTAAAAGCAATCATTTTGAATTTGTGTTTCTCTTGTACTCTAAGCATATTTTTTGTACCAATAACATTAGTATTCCACAAATTTTCATAATAATCCTCACCATTCCATCTTCCATATTCTGCGGCCAAATGATATACAAAATCAAATTTTTGTGATTCAAAAATTTTTTCTAATTGTCGAAATTTTGATACGTCACAACGAATATAGTTCTCCATATTATGATTTAACAAATCACAAATCCAAACTTCATGACCCCTGTTTTTTAATTCGTTTACTAAATTAGTTCCAATAAAGCCCGTGCCACCAGTAACTAATACCTTCATAATAAAACTAGAAAAATATCATTATTAATATTTCTTAACTCTTAGTAATATTTTTCATAGAATTCATTTGATTAAGAAATTTCTCAGTTACTTTATTCCAAGTAAAGTTTTTTTGAACATAATCACGTCCATTTTTTTCAATTTCTGCAATACTGTCATTCTTAAATAAATCAATGATCTTAGTATGGAAATCTGTTAAATTCTCATATTGAACAGTATTTGATTCATTAGGGAAATCATATAGAGAACCTTTCAAAGGAGTTGAGATGACTACTTTGGCACATGATAGCATATCAAATATTTTTACAGGGGAAAGTTTGATTGTCATATCATTTACTCTAAATGTATTTACACATAATGATGCAATTGAGCAATATTTTGGTACGTCAAAATATGGAACGTATCCAGTAAAAATGACTTTATTTTGTAAATTTAATTTTTTTACTTGATCTTGTAGATTTGTAAGGTGAGACCCCCCACCAACAACCAATAATTTGAATTCAGGTATTTCATTTAAGATAGTAGGAATTTTATCAATTAATGAATCAACACCTGAAAAAGATTCTACACTACCTAAAGATAAAACAATTTTATCAGTTTCAGATAAACCAAGTTTAGTAAGAAGTTGTTGATCTTTATCCATGGGTTTCATGATATTAGAATCGACTCCTTGTGGAATCAAAATAACATCAGTAGCACCCATATCTTTAGCCCATTGTTCCATAGATGGTGTATTAGCTATTACTTTATCAAATTTAGGATAAACATCTTGCTCAATTTTTCTAACTTTCTTTCTAAGATAATTTTCTCTAATCAAATCATGAATAATATCAAATGTTCTATGAACGATAGGGATTTTAAATTCATTGCAGACTTTAATTGCAGCTTTTGCATTTGTTACAATTGAGTAGATTAAAACAAAATCAATTTTGTTTTCCTGAATAATTTTTTTAATAAACTTATATGAAAAAAAACTTGCTGAAATTCTATTCATCCCTTTAAACGGAATTGAAGGGGTTCGGTATAGGGTTATAGATGCATTCTCATAAATTCTATGATAATTTTCTAACTTTTGTTTATTGACCAAAGAATAACTTGGTTCTGGAACATCAATAGCAAATACATTATGGCCTTGTAATGACAATAATTCAGATAAATGATGAATTTCAAATGATACTTTTTTTAACCAATCAACCTCATGTATTATTAAAATATTCATTAAGAAATTTTCTTATGATGACACTTATAAAATTATTAAAATAAAATTCTCTAGTCATAATAAATTATTTTCATCATAAAGATTTAACTTAAAATCCTAATTATTTTTTTCACGTACTAAGTTAACAATTGAATATAATAAAATGGATGTCATCATCAACATGGTTCCAAAAATAATTGTTCCAATAGCCAACAATGAAACATTAGTAATTATCTCACGAGTTTCAGAAAAAAGTTGTAATGTCCAAACTGTAAAAAATAAACCCACTATCAAAAATGTAAGGCCAGGGATTCCATAAAATTTTAGAGGATGTTCAATTGAAATGAATTTTAAAGTACTAAGAGTAACTGATGCTCCATGAGAAACTGGATGATGGGTGGAAGTATCACCTTCATATGAAACTTTTATGGGAATTTCAGTAATTTTGAATCCATTAGAGCTTGCTTTAATCAAAATCTCACTTGAAACACCCATTCCATAATCAGATGGTGTTAATTTTGAAAGTACCTCCTTACCATATGCTCTAAAACCACTTTGTGAATCTTTAATTTTTTCATTTAATGATGTGTTTGTAAGTTTTGTAATAATTTTAATTCCAGTTTTTCTATAAGATGGAATTGAGTCTTGACTATCATCAAGAAATCTTGAACCTATTACTAGATCAGCCTTTTTTTCTACAATAGGTTCAATTACTTTTTTTATATCTAAAACATTGTGTTGACCATCAGCATCAAATGTTACTAAAATATCGACATCAAGTTCTTTTGCTCTTAAGAATAAGGAACGAATTGCAGCACCATATCCTTTATTTTTTTCATGTTTAATCACATTGGCTCCCATTTTTGATGCTATTTTCCCTGTTAAATCAGATGAACCATCATCACATACAATTATCGTGTCAGTGATTTTTTCTAATTTAGTGATAATTGATGCAATATTTTTTTCTTCATTAAATGCCGGCAATCCTACTGCAATTTTCAAATTCAATCACGATGTATCTTTCTTTAGCATCTTATAACCATTGTAATACATTTTCAAATCTTGTAAAGATCGGATTTTTAACATTTTTTGGAAGATGTATGATGGTCTAAAGTAATATTCATGATATGCTTTTTTAGCCCATGCTGCTAAATCCTCTGCAGAAAGAGTTTGGGTAGTAAGTACTGGAGGTTGAACGCCACCAGTACCGATACCAGAATACACGAATTTATCCCAAGTATCATCTAATTGAATCATACCAGATTTAACGGCCTCATCATACAGTTTGTTTCCAGGAAAGGGCATAGTAATTGCAAATTGAGCATAAGTACAGTTTAGTTTTTTTGCAAAATCAATTGTTTTACGTATTGTTTCTGGAGTTTCTTTAGGCAATCCAATCATAAAATATCCTACAGTCTCAATTTTTGCATCATGAGTCCATTTAATGGCATTTTCAGCTTGCTCTAAAGTAGCTGTTCCACCCTTTATCTCATGAATAAATTCACCATGTTCAATCCCATAAGACATCATCCTACATCCAGCTTTTTTCATTGCAAAAAGCATTTCTTGATCTACCAGATCAACTCTAGTTTCAGCATCCCATATTAAATTAAAACCAAGATTTTCAGGGGTCATTTTTTCTAATAACTTCATGGTAGCTTTTCGATTAAGAGACATTACATCATCATAAAATGTTAGTTCTTCTATACCATATTCTGAATGAAGATATTTTATGTGATCGACTACATATTCAGGGGATTGATTTCTAAACTGTAATCCAAAACTGTTCTCTCTGTTACAATAATTACAAAAGAATGGACATCCTCTACTCCACATAATGCTTGACCATTTTTTACCAGTACTTTTTGGAGGGTGTGGATGATAACCATCTGGAAAATGAGGCAATTTATGATATGCAGGATAAGGTAACTCATCCATGTTTTTAATATAAGAACGTGGTTTTGTAGGAACTACTTTACCATTTTTTCTGATAAATAATCCTGGAATATCTTCTAAAGGTTTTCCTAAAACAATCTCTTCAATCTGTCCTTCACTCTCATCATAAGAAATAATATCTAAATCTGGACATTTTTGTAATGTGATATCAGCTAGAACAGCATGTGGTCCTCCTAAAACAGTCAAGATATCAGAATTAACTTCTTTAACAGCAGTTGCTGCTTCAAGTGCTGGATTTGCAAAAGGGGTAAAAGCACTAAACCCAACAAGATCAGGATTGTGTTTCTTTACAGCCATTTTTACATCATAAACATAATTTTCTGAAAAATTCCCATCAAGAATATCTAATACATTAACATCAGGTAGTCTTTCCAATACACCAGCAAGATATGCCAATCCCAAAGGAGGTTGAGGATGTGGATCTGCATCTGAGCCACCTTGTAAAGCATTTGAGCCTGTAGGAGGTCTAGTAAGAAGAATCTGCTTATATTTCATTTTAACAATTTTTCTCCTATTAATTATTATTTAAACGTCGGTGATTATGATTACAAAACATGCAAGGAAAACAACCTAATTTACGCACAAATTCAAGAATTTTTTCATTTTCAAAATATTTTTTAATTCTTTTATCAATAATTGGAATTTCATTAATAATTAGAGTTTACTTTTTTCCCACTCAAATTCCATTAACTGCTGATGCTCTATACTATTTTTGGTATAGTTCAGATATTTATCAGATAGGAAAATTACCTAATGATTGGATTCCAAACAATATTGGCTGGCCTATTTTTGTAAGTATATTCTTTACAATATTTGATTCAAAAGATGTTTTTACACTGATGCAAACTCAAAGAATAGTTTCAGTATTAATTTCTGTTTTAATAATAATTCCAACATATTTTTTATGTAAAAACTTTGTTGAAAGAAAATTTGCAATTATAGGTGCAGCGTTTGTTGCTTTTGATCCAAGAATAATGATTAATTCATTTTTAGGAATTGGTGATCCTCTTTACATTTTATTAATTACTACTAGTTTAGTTTCATTTTTTTCTTCCAACAAAAAAGTACACTACCTGTCATTTGTATTGGTATCTTTATCTATTTTAATTCGAGCAGAAGGTTTAGCATTTTTTATGGTTTTATCTATTATGTTTTTAATTAAACACAGAAAGGAAAAGATAGATGTGATTAAGAAGTATTTGGGAATTTTAGGAATTTTATTGGCGATAGTTTTGCCAGTTAGCGTTTATCAAATTGAGATTAATGGAAATGATGGAATTTTTATGAGAAATTTTGGTAGTGGTGAAAGGTTAGTATCAAATTTAACAAACAATGACTCTACAGAAAATTCTAACAATAATTTTTTGAACGGATTGGAATTATTTGGGAAATATTTAATCTGGATAATGATTCCAAATTTTATTATTTTTATGCCACTGGGATTATATCTAATTTTTAAAGATAGAGATTTTAAGAAACTGACTATAATTTTGTCATTAGGGTTAATGTCAATACCTGCATTGTATGCCTATACCATTCCTGCTCCAGATACAAGATATCTTTACGTACTTTTTCCAATATTTTCAGTTCTTGCTGTTTTATCAATAGAAAGAATTATTGGAAAATTGAATAAATCAAATTTTATCATAGTTATAATAATTTCAGCTATTATTTTTTCATCAGTCTTATTTTATGATTATAAAAAAATTGACTATGACCATGAAAGGGAATCTTTTGAGATAATGAAAGAAATATCAAAGAATGTTGAAGGAATTAACGTGTTATCTACTGAATCAAGGTATCTTAATTCAATTCAAACAATGAGTCAATGGCCTAGCCCATATTCTGAAATTAATCTATATTTTTTTATTGTTATGGATGAAAATGAAGATAGTTTACGGAACTTTATCTCAAATTCAAAAGAAAAAGGTTTGACGCATATCATGACTGATGGAAAGGAGAAACGTTCTGAAATTTTGAGAGAGTTATTTTTTGATGAAATGAAATATCCTTATCTCAAAAAAATTTATGATTCAAAAGATAATGGATTTGAATACCAAGTAAAGGTGTTTAAAATTGACTATAAATTATTTAATTCATTAAAAAATACTATGATTGAAGGGAAAAGATAGGTTATTAAAAAAATGAGCAACATAAAAAAGAAAATTTTTGATATTTCATCAATAGGAATTACAGATGGTGTTGGTGCAGGTATTGCAGCATTTTTCTGGTTTTATATTGCATCTGAATTAGGTCCAGAAAATTATGGTGAATTGACATTTCTCATTTCTATAGCAGCGCTAGTTTCAGGAATAACATTATTTGGTTCAAATAATACAATATTGGTTTTAACTGCTAAAAAAATTGACATTCAAGCAACTATCTATTTAATCACAATTATCGCAAATGTCATAGGTTCAATTATCATTTTTGTTTTATTTTTTAATTTAGGTATTAGTCTGGTCATTGTTGCGTATGCAATGTTTTCACTTGTTACCTATGATCTATTAGGTAGAAAGTTGTATCAAAATTATTCTAAATATATAATTATTCAGAAAATTCTTCTTGTTGGATTTGGAGTAGGTCTATATTATATTATTGGGGAAAATGGAATATTAATTGGAATTGGATTATCTCACATACATTTTATTTATCATATTGTAAAAACTTTTAAAAATTCAAAAATTAATTTTGGATTAATTAGAGAAAAAAGAAATTTCATATTAAATAATTTTGCAATCAGCATAAGTGGAACATTTTATGGGTCTTTGGATAAATTAATCATTGCACCATTGTTAGGCTTTGCTATTTTAGGAAATTATTCTCTGGGCTTGCAATTTTTTTCCATATTAAATCTCCTTCCAGCTATGTCAGTAAAATATCTAACAGCACAAGATGCTTCAGGAATTGCAAATAAAAAATTAAAGAAAATCATGGTTTTGATATCAGTAGGAATTGCTATTTTAGGTTCAACAATTGCTCCAATGGTTATATCAAGTGTTTTCCCAAAATTTATAGAGTCTGAAGATGTAATTAGAATAATTAGTTGGGCTGTAATTCCATCAACAATACAAGCTACATTTTATTTTCCTAGATTTTGGGCACAAGAAAAAAATAGATTAATTTTGTTCACATCAATAATTGTAGTTATTTCTCAAATCATTGGGATCTTAGTTCTTGGTCCAACATATGGCGCAATTGGAATTGCATTATCTTTTTTTATAAGTAACGTACTTGGTCTTGCTTTTACATCAGCAATAAGTAAATTTTACCTAAAATCTGATTAATAATTAATCATATGAAAATAATTTTAAAACTATTGATCATCCATTCGTGAGATTATTAATTCTTCAATTGCATTTTTTGGAGTTTGTAGAGAATCAATATCAAAATAATTTTTGATTTTTGAAATATCTAAATCTATTTTATTTTTATCATCAGGATTTCCAAC
This sequence comes from Candidatus Nitrosopumilus sp. bin_7KS, assembly GCF_054095835.1. Taxonomy (NCBI): domain Archaea; kingdom Thermoproteati; phylum Nitrososphaerota; class Nitrososphaeria; order Nitrosopumilales; family Nitrosopumilaceae; genus Nitrosopumilus; species Candidatus Nitrosopumilus sp. bin_7KS. Next base: position 287,904 of record NZ_JBSWSO010000002.1, read on the forward strand.
TTCGGGTATTGATTTATCTACAATAGAGATTTCAGGATTTATTTTTCCATTACTTAGTCTTTTAACAATTTCTTGAACAATTTCAGCCAAATCTAAAATTGAAATAGGTTTTGGATATGCTACATTCATTATATGATCAATACTACTAGTTGAATTTGATTTGTGATTTAGGATATAATCAATGAATTTTTCTATTGTTATACAAACATCATTAACGGATACATAAAACATAGGTCGGTTCATACTATGTTTATATGGAGTGATAGGTTCGCCAGAAAGAGCTTTTTTGATAAAAACATTTGCTGCAGTACCTTTTGGCATATCTTCTCCAAGTGCAGTTCCAATTTTTATTGCGCCAAAAATTTTGTCTTCCTTCTCATCAAAAAATCTAACAATACATTCTTGAATTGTCTTTGATAAAGCATATAGTTTAGATCTTTCTTCAACATTGTCTGGATGATATCCAATATCTTCACTAATTTTTCCCAATAGATCTCTTTCGCCATATGTATGCCAAGAACTAATCAGAATCATTCCCAAGATTTCAGGATTAGATTTGACAATTTCACATAAATTTTGAGTTCCAATTACATTGACATCATAGCCCAATTTTTTGTCCTCAGTAATTTTAGGAATTTGAACAATAGCAGTATGAATAATTACTTTAGGATTCCCAATTTCTTTTTGTAATAATTCATAATTTGTAATATCTGCAATTTTATGGGATATTTTATAATTTTTTAACGATTCTGGTTGTGGGATTACATCTATGGTTGTTATTTCAAATTTCTCTGAAAAGTATTTTGCTAGAGTAGAACCAATAAAGCCACAACCCACAATTACAATATCTACCAATTCATTTTAACGCATAAATGCTTGTTTAAAAATCTTTGATGAATTATCTTTACTATTCAATAACTAAGACTAATTTTAAAATCAAAAAGTATTTTTTATTAACAAAAAGGCATTAGAAACAAGAATAATTAAATCACTATTAGTTAACCGATTTTTTGCTCTAAATTATTAACCTTCATTAAACAAATCATTCAGACATTATGAGGCTAAATCTTATCAAGGAAATGAAAAAAAATACTGAGGGAATTTTTGTAATATGCTCGATAAACAAAAACCAATAGGTATTCATATGTTTTAAAAAAATCAATTATAAAAATAAAAAACAATTGCAATAATTTAATAAACTCAAGAAAATATTGTAGTTATGTTTCTGTATAAGCTTTCATCATGGGGTTATATTATTGCACGTGTATCTGTAAGAGCAATTGTAGGAAAAGAAAAGAGAAATAAGATTTTTAGAGAAAAAAGAATTTCCCCAAGTTCATTTATGTTTAAAGATTTCATAGTTATTTCAAATAACAACATTAAAGCTGCTATAAGGAAAAATACAATGGATTATCAAACTTTGTTTAAAAGAGATGAAGGGATAATTTCTGAGATTAAATTACTTCCAAATGATACATTTGTAGATATTGGTGCAAATGTTGGCAGCTATACCTTACAATTAGGATCAAAGTATCCAAATAACAAGATTATTTCAATTGAAGCTCATCCTGAGGAATTCAAAGCCCTAAAAAGAAATATTGTTGATGTAAACAATATGAAGAATGTAGTTCTTGTGAATATGGGAGTATATAGCAAAAAAGATGAATTGGAATTGTATCAACAGGGGATTTGGACAGCAAGTTCCAGTGCTTTTGTAAAATCAGAAAATGCCATAAAGATTCCATGTGATACATTAGATAATATTTTTGAACAATTAAAAAATAATCAAAAATTTACAGATGAAGAAATTCTAGTAATCAAAATGGACATTGAAGGTTCAGAACATGATGCCCTCTTAGGAGCTACAGAATCTCTAAAAAAATGTAAAAAAATTTTCATCGAGGTTCATTACACAGATAAGCTAACTAGAGAAGAAAATCTTGAACAAGTAAAAAAAATTCTGGAACAGAACAATTTTAGTTTAGAAATATTACAAAAAGGATTACGAGTAATTGGGACAAAAATCTAAAAATAGATTTAATTTTACATAAATTCTAATATCTTTCTCATTTAAAAAAAACTAATTATGAATAAAAAATATCAAGTAATTCGCTTCAATAAATCCCATGTTCCAAAAATTAAAGATTTGTATCATTTAGCATATAAAAGAAAAAAATCACTAAAAAATTTTAATTATAAATTAGAAAGAACTCCTAATGGAAGTCCAATTGGGTATTTGATGAAGTATGGAAAAACAATCGTCGGATTTTATGTAATTATTCCCATTATTATTAAATTAAAAAATAGAAATGTTTTGGGAGGGCTTAGTTTTCTAACTATGACTCATCCAGAGCATCAACGAAAAGGAATTTTTAGAAAATTAGCAAAAAAAACTTTTAGTGCAGCTAAGAAAAAAGGATACAAGTTTATTGTAGGTTATAGTGCAAATGAAAATTCTATAGAAGGTTTTAGGAAATTAGGTTTTTTTTCAGGACCAATTTATTTAAGAAATATTTGTCTAGATAAGAAAAATTTAAAAAAATATCCTATTTCATATAAAAATAGGTTTCCAGAAGAGATTGGAAAAATGTGGGAAGATTTTGAAGAGAAAAATCAATTTAACATAAGATTATTTAAAAATAAAGAATATTTTGAATGGAGATATAAGAAAAACCCTGCAAATTATTATACAATTTTTGAAAAAGGAAAATATTTCATCATTGTAAAAAAATATAACAATACTTTAAACATAATTGATTTTTTTGGAAATATTCTAAATCTTAGTGAAGTTATAATTGATATAGCAATTCAAGAAGCAAAAAAATTGAAATGTGATGAAGTAACAATATGGTGGCCAAATATCAAAAATTTAAAAATTGAAAAAAATTTGTTAAGACAGATAAAAACTACAAATTATTTTGTTATTAAAAAATTAGATCATAATATAACATCAGAAATATTAGAATCAAAAAACTGGTATTTTACAATGGGGGATTCAGATGTTTTTTAATTATATTATCAATGAAACTATGTTATATGCCTCACAATAAGGGGATTCAATCTTAATTCCTGCAGTTTCAGACTGTGCTAAAATATTCCTAGATTGAAAATAGTTTTTGTTTTTATAAGTCTTGTAAAATTTTAATGATTTAATTTTTTTAGTAATTTCTTTGTTTGTTAAACTAACAAACAAAGAAGGTTTAGAATACAATGTACTTCTTTCAACATTAAATTCAATTATTGATGTATCTCTAAATGTTCTCTGACATTCCATATTACAAACTTGATGATCTTGATGAAGATCTGAAGAATTAACAAAAATACATGTTGGTTTAATTTTTTGTTTAATTTTCCATAGAAAATCACAGATTTCCTGTCTGGAATAAGAGAATTCGCGTGTTGTAAAATCTCCCAATAAAATGTGATTTTTCTTAATTCCCAAAAATTGTAAACTTTTATGATGTTCAGAAATGAGATTAGGATTTTTTGAATTTTGTTGATTCTTAGATAATGTCAAAGTAAAAATTTTTGATTTTTGATTAATTCGTGAAATTAATCCCCCACAACCTAATTCAACATCATCAGGATGACACCCTATGAAAAGAATTGGTCCTTTGCCCAAAATATTGAAATTATCTTGCAATAAATTTTTAGTAATTCAGTTATTATTATTCTTTAAAAAAAAGTTAAATGCTTATCACAAAAACAACATTAGATTAATGAAAATAAAGAAAATAGCTCTTGTTTCAGCATTTTTGGACGAAGGTGATGAAATTATTTTGGATGACTCTTATATGGAAAAATTTGTTTGTAACGACGATCATTTCTATCATAGAATTGCCAAGAGTTTAACTATACAAGGTTTAGAACCAGTACTATTTTTTCCATCAATTATTAAACAAACTAAAACTTTTCAACACAAATATGGACATTCCATAGTAAGAATTAATGCCAAAAAGATACCTTTTTTTCATGAGCCCATAGTTTATTCCCCAAAATTAGTAAAGAAAATTCTAGAATTTGATATTTGTCATTTTGTTTCAGGATATTATATCATGTACAAAGTTCCAGATTTATTTGATTATTGTACATCTAAAATTCATAACAAAATACCAGTTATTGCTAGATGGGCAGGTGGGAATTATAAATGGTTATATCCAATAAGAAAATCGATAAAGAGAAAAGCACTACAAAGATGTCATAAAATTATTTGTTCAGGGAAAGAAGAAACTCAAATTTTACAAAAAGAATTTAGAATTTCAAAAAATAAAATAAGATTTTTGATGAATCCCATAGATCTTGATACATTTCAAAAAAGAAAGAAAGAAGATATTTGTAAAAAATTAAATTATAATGAAAATGTAGATTATTTGTTATACATAGGAAGATTAGTTAGTGGTAAAGGAATAGAAAATACATTAAAAGCATTTAACGAAATTTTAAAAAATAAAAATAAAGTGAAATTGATAATTATTGGAAATGGGCCTTTAGAATCAGAAATTAAAAAATTTATTGAAAAAAATAGTTTACAAAAAGAGATTTTATTAAATAATCATATGAATCATAATGAAATTTGTTATTATTACAATATATCTTCTGTTTTAATAAATGCTGGAGGATCTGGAGGATTACCAAATGTAGTAATTGAAGCAATTGCATCAAAATTACCCATTGTAGCAACAGATGCTGGTGCTACAAAAGATTTTGTGAATAAAAAAATAGGTACGGGTATATTAATTGAAAATAATCAAAGTAAGAATATTAAATTAGCAATTTTAGAGATTCTAGAAAAAAAAGAATTATCAAAAAACTTTGATGAATCAATTTTGGAGCAGTTTTCATTTAAAAACTTTGGAGAAAAAATGAATGGAATTTATCAAGAAGCATATGAAGAATTTTCACAAATTTAAAAAAATAATTTTTAATATATGAATTAAAGCCCAAACAAAAGTTAAATCAAGATAATTTTATGGAATAATATGAAAAAAGTAAATTTGAAGGTAACTTTACAAAATAATGACAATAGAGGTTCAGTTTTTAGTGGTGATTATAATAAAAGAGAGGTTTTCTTAATAGCTGAAATAAAAAAAGGGCATGGAAGGGGTGGTCATTATCATAATAAAATAGTACATCATCATGTTTTAATTGGAAAAATTGTTTACAAAGAAATTCCTTTAACAAAAAATGGAGCTAAAAAGAAAAATTATAAAGAAATGAAAAAAATATTAAATGCAGGTGATGTTGTAAAAACTCCTGCACATGCAGCTCATCTTCTAATTGCACTTCAAGACAGCATAATTTTTGAATCTTCAGATGAACATAAAAAAACCCATAATTATCAACCTTATAGAGAACGAATAAAAATTGAAAGTACCCCTAAATCAAATTAGAATAAATATCTAACATCTCAGTGTTTTGTATGAATAAAGTTGTAATGACTACTGGATATTCGTTAAATCAATCAAATGGTTCTGTAGTAAGAGTCAAGCGAGAAGTAGAAGCTTTGAAGAGAAACAACTTTGCAAATATTTCAATTATTGATGAATTTAATGAAAATATGTCAAAACCGAAAAATTGCTTAATTCATGCACAGCAATTAACAGGTAGATTTTTTGATGAGAAATCCTACATTGCAGATGCTCATGGTATTGCAGCTTTTGAGACTAGAGCAAAAACACGTGAATTTCCCATTCATTCTTGGAAAAAATGGGGATATTTTGTTAAATCATATCAACTAAAAAAATTGGAAGAAAAAATCTGGAGAAATTCATTGCATGTTATTTGTGCAAGTGATGCAATTTTTGATAGAGTAAAAAATATTCAAAGTGCTACAGTTGTTAGACCTGCAGTAAAAGTAGAAGAATTTATTCCAACAACTTGTCAAAAATTGCGAATTGCTGTTGTAGGTCCATTTTTACCTGGAACCCAAAATTATGATTGGAAGTTAATTAGTTATTGTGTTCAGAAATTAAAAGATATTGAATTTGTTTTTATTGGTATTTCAGATAAGTTTTTTAGAAATCAATTAAATTTTTCTAATGCTAAATTTTTAGGAAGAGTAGACAATTATGTAGAATCATTATCAAGTTGTAGTGTTTTACTTTCACCATATCCAGAATCTTCACACATTATTGGCTCAAAAACAAAAATGTTAGAGGCAGGGGCATGTAAAATGCCCGTTATTACAACACCTACGGGTGCACTTGGAATGCCAGAGGATCTGCTTATTGTTAGTTCATCAAAAGAAGATTTTGTTAAAAAATTAGAATATCTTAAAGATGAAAAAATACGAGAAAGTTACGGAGAAAAGTTTCAAAAAGAAGTAAAATTGAAATACGATACAGATATAGAAATTAAAAAATTAATTAAAGTGTATAAAGAATTTTTGAAATAATTTTGCTTAGAAATCATAAAGGGATTAAAATTACATAATTCACTGCTTAGTCTTGTAAAATTTCCTAAACTGTAAATTAGCTTCGTTAATGTAATTATTTGCATCCCAAGGAAAATGCTCCCCTTTAATCCACCTACTCCATCGTTCTAAATCAGCATCTACCATAATTTCAACTAATTTTCTAAATTTTGTTTTTGGTTTCCAATTGATTTTTTTTCTTGTTTTTGTAGAATCACCTTTCAAAAAATTAACATCCAATAAACGATATAGTTTTTTATCCACCTTAACATGTTTATCCCATTTTAAATCAACATGGGAAAATGCTAATTCTGCAAATTCACGTACAGTATGGGTTTCATCTGTTGATAAAATATAATCGTCCGAAGATTTTTGTTGTAACAATTTCCACATTCCTTCCACATATTCTGGGGCATATCCCCAATCTCTAGCACTATCAAGATTACCTAAACTAATTTTTTTAATCAACCCAAGTTTGATTTTTGCTACATCGTTTGATATTTTTCTAGTAACAAATTCTAATCCTCGTAATGGGGATTCATGATTAAATAAAATCCCATTAGTTGCAAACATCCCGTATCCGTCACGATATAATTTTGTTGTCCAATATCCAAAAAGTTTTGCAATAGCATATGGACTTTGTGGATGAAACGGGGTTTTTTCATTCTGAGATTGTGAACTAGAATTTCCAAATAATTCACTTGATGATGCTTGATAAAATTTAATTTGTGGATCTGTTAACCTAATACTTTCAAGAACTCTATTTACAGCAAGTCCAGTGTGCTCACCACTTGCAATAGGCTGTTCAAATGATGCACCTACATAGCTTTGTGCAGCAAGATGATAAACCTCATCAGGTTTTGAAATTTTGATGGACTCTATTAGTGATGTAATATCAGATAAATCAGCAGATATCATATGTACATCGTTTTGAATATCTAATGACAAAATTCGCCAAAAATTAGGCGTAGATAACCTTCTAAACGTACCAAATACATTATAATTTTTTTTTAATAAAAATTTTGCAAGGTATGCTCCGTCTTGTCCAGTAATACCAGTAATTAATGCAGTTTTTTTATTTGCCAGAATTTTTCTAACTCAAATTTCATATAAACTATTTACATATTAGTTTTCTTAAAAAAGAAGTTTCTGATAATGAATTTGTTTCAAAGTAATAATCAAACTAAGAATTATAATAATTATTTTTTAAGAAGTGATTCATATAATTCCAAATAATTTAATCCTATTTTTGACCATTCATAATTATGAATCAATTCAAAAGATTTTTCGCCAAATTTTTTTGCAAGAAATTTATCCTCTAAGATCATCATAATTTTTTTAATTAGTTCATCAGCAGATTCAGGATTTATCAAAAATCCATTTTCATTATCCAAAATTAATTCTTTATTTCCCCCTACATTTGATGCAATTACTGGAATTTTACAAGCCATAGATTCTAAAATGGTAGTGCTAATTCCTTCATGTAAAGATGGTTGAATCAAGACATCAGAACCTCTGATTAGTTTTATAGAATTCATATGAGTTTGATAACCCATATAGTGAATATTATCCAGAGTTTCAGATAATTTTTTAATTTTTTTACTTTCAGGTCCAGATCCTATGATTAACAAATTAATGTCATTTGGAAGTTTTTTAGAAACTTCAACTATTGTTTCAATTCCTTTTTCTTTAGAAAGTCTTCCAACAAAGATTATTTGTTTTTCAAATCTTCTGTCTTCATCTAGTGGTAAATTTTTTAAATTTATTGCATTTGGGATTTGAATTGTTTTAAACCCTAATTTTTTATAATATTCATCTGCTTCTTTTGAAATAACAGTTATTACATCAGCCCATTTCAAAGCATTTCTTTCAAAATTATTTGTTAAATTTCCAGTAGTAGTACCATGTAAATGCTCTATTTGTTTTGAAAATATACCATGTTGAGTGAGAATCTTTTTTCCTTTAACATTTTTCATCGCATAAGCAGATGGAATGTTATGAGCATGAACAATATCAAAATTTTTTGCAAATTTAGTTTTAATATAAGATGAAATCATAAAACTTGGATTTTTCAATCCTTTAATTGGAATTGTAAATGTGTTTTCAGAAGAAATTATTTCAACATAATGTCCTTTATCATCTAAAAAATTTTTTAATTCCTTAACATGTTGGGCCACCCCTCCGATTCCTGATTGAGTAGGAGAAATAATTAAAATTTTCACAAAACAAAATTATTTGAATACCTTTTAAGGTCTTCCTATAAAGAAAGATTGATTCTTGTAAGTTCTGATAATTCCGAAATTACTTTAGATTCCTTAAATGAACCAAATTTTTCCTTGTTAAAGAGTATTGGATTACAACCAATTTTCTTAGCAGAATGTACATCATGTATTCGGTCACCTATAACCACGACCTGATCAGGTGAAAGTGATAAAAATTCAACTGATTTTTTGATTTGAAAAGGTCTTTCAAAACTAACATCTCTAGTAATCACACTAGAAAATAATTCAGAAACGTGCATTTTATCTAAAACTATTTTTGCTGCTTTCATACATTGCATGGTAATCAAGCAAATTGAATAATTCTTGTTTTTAAAATAATTAAGGGTATCAATCGCATCATCAATAATTTTAAAATTATTCGTAGCCATAGTTTCTTCATCACAAATCAAATCAAATGCTTTTTTGATTAAAATTAAATCATTATTTGCTTTTTCAATAATAGTTGGAATTAGAGGTTTAAATTCATCTCTAGTATCAAAAAGATTCTGTAATTTTTTTAAAATCTCATCATATCTTATTGGAAGGCGTACCAATGTTCCATCTAAATCAAAGATAATCCCTTTTATCATAATATTTTTTCCTTTGTTCCATCATCTTTGTAAATCCAAGTACCACAATCAATATGACGTAAAATATGAAGACCATCAGGATAGATATCATTTCCTATAAATCCCGGATCAGATATTTCTCCTAGACCTAACATGGTGTACAGATATGGTAAATTGTAAATGGGATCTTGTTTTAGAAATTTTGTAGAGATAAACCCCCATAATGGAGTAGTAGTATGAAATTTACCTGAATCAATTTCAGTAACATGCCAATTTCCATTACTGTCTTCTTTTAGATCAACAGCATAATTTCCATGAGGTTTTGCATCAACAGATTTAACAGATTTTTCTCCTATTTTGTTTACTGATTCATCAACAATTATTTTAGAAACAGTAGGAGTTCCCGTAATACCTGAGGGAGAAATATGTTTTAGCGGATATTCTAATCTTTCTCGTGTAAAAGAAGAAACTAATTTTCCATCATACCAAAAACTATCCCATGCAATATTTCTACCAGGCAAATATTGCTGTAGCATAAAATCACTAAAATCTGCCTTTCCTCTTAAGATCCATAATTTCATCCAATATTCAACTTCACTTGAATTGTTACATAGTAAACTAAGATTTCCACCAGCACCACTTTTTGCTCGTATCCAATGTGGCCCAATCCCTAATTCCTCAAATGAGTTTGATATTACATCATAATTTTCAATGGTTTTTGTTTTTGCGACAAATATTCCTGATTTTGATAAGATTTTTTGGGTCTCAAGTTTATCCGTAGAAATTATGTTTGGGGGAGGTAAAAGAGTACTAGTTGTGATTTTTTCTAAATTTTGTGATACTACAAGTGCCTCTGATGATGGCTGGGGATGTAAAAAGTCAATTTTATGTTTTTCAATTAATTGATTTAGGAAAGGGATAAAAGATTCATCAGAATGTTTTGGCGAGATGATACGCTCATCAAGTTCAGCAAATTGAAGATAATATTGGTTAAAGTCTGTACCTACAATGAAGAATTTTTCTGGAAATAGTTTTAGTGCTCGAACAAAATTTACTCCACCTATTCCGCCTGAGCCAGTTACTAGTATCCTTTTCATAATTGAATCTTATAACAATCTTATATTATTGATAATAAATGAATTGTATTTAATGAAAAAACAGTATATATTTTTGAGTCATGATGTAGATTGGAGTTTTGATGGACCATCAAAAGAGCATATTTTAGCCAGAAAAGACAGGTTTGATGAAAAATTATTTCAAAAAACACCAATGAATCAACTATATCGAAACTTTGAGGAATATATGGTGATTGAAGAGAGATTCCAAGTAAGATCAACATTCTTTTTTAGGACATTTTATGAAAATGGGGATTTCTATGAGTATAAAGATGACATTAAAACGCTAATGAATGGTGGTTGGGAGATTGGTTTGCATACAAATCCTTCATCAATTCATGATATTAATAAAATTAAGAAAGAAAAAATAAATCTTGAAAAAATTACAAATTCAAAAATTCAGGGTAATAGAGTTCATTATTTATCAAATGATAAACTATTGCAAAAAAAATTGTCAGAATTAAATTTTGTTTATGATTCATCAAATAGAAAAACTAAAGATAGTATTACGATTGAGGATATGGGATATCAGTTAATTGATGGTGTAATCGAATTTCCAGTTACATTGATGGATGCATATCTATTTACACATATGAAAATTACAGAAAATGAAATTATCCCTATAATTGAAAAAACATTAAATTCTTGTCGTAAATTAGATTCTGACTTTAATATAATGACAATTTTATGGCACGATAATGTTTTGAAAATGAAGGGTGGTAGAATGTATAAAAAAATATTAGAATTTCTTTCAAATCAAGAAGATGTCGTAATGTCTAGTGGAATTGAATTAGTAAAAAAAATAAAAAAATATTCATCATAAAATGGAAAATATATAATTTTTTTATTAGTTTAAATTTTCAATTATTTTTCTAAAATTAAATTTGATTCATTTAAAATCGGATCATAGTTTTTATTAATTTCATACACAAATACACCAATCATAGGTCCAGTTTTTTCTTCAGTAAAACTTGAAGATGCATAAACTAATCTTAGTGGCCCATTGTCATCAGAAGCATATTTGATGTCTTTTTCATATATGCCAATCATTCCAGGAATGTAACTTATTGACTGCTGATTTAGATTGTTCGGATTAACGTATCCCTTTAAAGAAAATGGAATCATTTTACCAAGTAAAGTTTGATTCCAAAAATAATCAGTACCACTTGATCCATCAGCATGTAGATATTTTCTTTCATCTAATCCTGCAATTCTCATGAACCATTGTTTTTTAGATTCATCACCTCCACCGCCTAATCTATAAAATGATTCAGGAGAAGAAAGATTCAATTTTTCAGCAGTAACAAAAATTAGAATATAATCAGATTCCAATTGATTTAGAGTGCTCCATGATGAATCGGGATTATCAAGTAGTAATTTTGCAATATTTTCAATTACATTTGTATGAACTGTAGAATTATCTGCTAGTGATGCTCTTTCTCCCATAGTTTGAATCCAATATCCATAATCCCACCACGATGCAATTACAGCATCCTTAGGAGTATTGTTTTTAATCCACTCCAATGCATCTAGCCAATCATTAGTTGCAATTTGAAAATGTGATCCACCATTCAATATTGTGGGAGACATATTGGAAATTGATGATGGTTCAGAACCTGAAGGATAAATCATGGGAATTAATAGTAAAATAATTATTCCTGCGACAAATGGGAGTTGTAATATTTTATGGATTGGTTTTTTAGATTTAGAACTGTTTTTAAAAAATTCTTTTATCAATACTGACAACCCCAAAGATGCCAAAACAATGACAGCAATTGAAGTAAAAACCTCCAATCTAACAAATGTTGAACCAATATAAGCACCAGAAATACCTAAAATTAATGAAAAAGATATCATGTCATTATTTATAAAATTAGAATTTTTTGTTTGAATATTTTTAATTATTAACCAAACTGCTAATCCTGCAAAAATCATCAATATTGAATGGAATAAAAAAGATTGTGAGATGGTAGTTGTTGCATGCTCAGACACTGAATCAACTAGTGGTTCGGTTGTAGTAAGAAGAGGATTAATTGCATTCAGGTAACGAAAGCTAGGTAAGGAAAGATAACTTCCAGATTCATTGACAATAAGGAAAGAAGAACCTAGGATAATCAATGTAAATAATAAAATTAATCCATTTCGTGTTTGATGTTCTTGTTTAATTTTTTGTATAACTATTAAACCAATCATAAATCCTGTTGGAATAATTAATGATAATCCGCCCATACCAAATACAAAACCTAATCCCGGTCTTTCAAATAGAGATGTTATTGAAAGTAATGAAATAACAAAAAGTGGAATAGTCCATATCAAAAAGTTGTGATCTTTTCTTACAAATGGAAGTATTAAAATTAAAATTCCAATTGGAATTATAAAAAATTGTAATCCTCCCCACGAAGCAAGACCAAATCCTAGAAATACTCCACCTCCAATTATTTTACATATTACAATTTTTTTATTTTTGGATTTTATTCCACTTAAAAAAAGATATAATCCCAGCAACCCATAGAATAATCCTAATGGTTCTGACTTGAACCAGCCAATTGTTCCACGAATTAGAATTGGTATTGATACAGAATAAAATATTGCTGCAAAAAGACCAGCCGTTGTTCCTCCTATCACTCGTACAAGTGCAAATATCACAACAGCTGTCAGTGAACCAAAAATTACTGGAAATAATATGGTAAAATGATAAAGACTGGAAGACCCTGCAAACATTTGATAGGTTATTGCAGCAGTTGTATGAAGCATTACTTGGGATGTAGCAGAAACGTCTCTTCCTTTGGGATACCAACTCAGATCATCATTCCACTCAAAATAGTCTAAAAAACCATTTTCTACAATATATTCAGTTGCTCTAAAATTAAAGTAAGGATCAAATTCATTTAGTTCATATCCATAATCTGCGCCTTGTGAACGAATCATAAAAGAAATTGAAAATGCAATGATTAGAATTCCAATGATTAACAAATGACGATATTGAAAATTAAAATTTCTAGCCGTAAACATTATAGATGACATATTACCGTTGATTACTAGATTAGTTATTACTGTTTTGTAACTATGAATGATTTATCGTTAAAGTTTTTGAAATTACATTGTTGCTTGAGCAGCGTCATGGAACATCTGACTCTTTGCACAGCCAGCAGCAAGTTCATCACCTGCTCCACGTCTCATGAGTCCTCTGTATAGACCATCTTCTAGTTTGACACCTTCTCGTTCTTCCCATTCCTCTACTGTGATAGAATATTTCTTTTGAATTCTATCTCTATACCATTCTGGAATTACATTGAATGCACAAAATGGAACTATTCTGAGGTCTGGAGTTACATAGTGAATATCACATCTTTGTAATCTTTCCAAGTCTTCATTGTATTTGTCTTGAAAATGCATCATACCAAGGAATAATCCTTTGACGTGCCATGAACCAACTGAATCAAATGATCTCTTCATGAGTATGTTACCAAACATTTTAGCTAAGTCTAATCCTGCTGGTTGTTTCTTTGTATCAACAAAACCTTTGAGTTTTCTTACAACTTCAAGCATTGTAAAGTACTTGTTTTTACCAGAACGAATTTCTTCTGCTTTATCTTCAAATAATTCCAACATTCCTTGAATATCACAGAATTTTGTTAATGGAACAAATTTCTTTGTATCTGCATCTTCAAAGATGTATGTTCCTGCACCACAAGCAAAGTGAATTGATAATTCGTATTTTGGTTTGCTTGAGAATGCTTCAATAACATTAGTTAGTGGCATACAACTTGGAACTGGGAACCAATCATCAACAGTTACTTCACCGTTTGTTTGTTCTTCAATTCTTTGAACACAGTCAGGAACTGTAATTCTGTATTTCTCACGTTCAGTTTTACCCATTCTTCCAGTTAGTGATACTGGTTGGAAGTTTACTGCATGAACTACATCCATGTTCTTTTGTGCATATCTGATAATTCCACCTAGTTCGTGGTCGTTAATTGATTTGATTACTGTTGGGACAAATACTACTGTAGTGCCTGTTTTTCTGCAACTATCAAGTGCATATGGAATTTCCCAGTGGTTTTTAGGATTTGTTCTTGCAGTTACACCGTCAAAGGAAAGATACAAGTTGTTACATCCAGCAAGTCTAACTTCTCTTGCTGCTTCTGGATCCATTGCATGTCTGATACCATTGGTATTCATTTGAATATGGTCAACACCTTCTTCTTTCATAATTTTAATAACATCAGCAATATCTTCTCTAAGCATTGGTTCACCACCAGTAATTTGCATAGAGTTTCCTGGAATTGGTCTCTCAGCTCTTAGAGTTTTCATCATTCCTCGAACTTGAGTATGATCTGGCTCGTACATGTAAGCACCTTCAAGTCCCTTCTTTACATAAAAGAAACAGTACCAACATGTTAAATCACATCTATTAGTTACAATCATGTTTGCTAATCCACTATGGGATAAGTGGTTTGAACATAATCCACAGTTGTTTGGACATGAACATTTGTCAATCATTACGTTTGGAGAATGAGCACCTTTGCCATCCATCCAATATGTACTGAATTTCTTGTACATTTCATAAGAACCAAAGTATAATTCCTCACATTCACCGTGAGTTGGACAAACTTTTGACATAAATACTTGATTATCTCTCTCAAAGACTTCAGCATCCAGAATCATGTTACAGTCTGGACAAATACTTTGAGTGAATCTAATTGTAGATTTTTTACCTAAATTTTTAGTTGATTGATTGGATATCTGAATTAGTGCCATGGCTGTATTGTTAATTTTTCCAAGATGGTATATAATCCATTTCCTACTTGCCCCCGTGGGGGATTTAGGAGGTAGGCATACCTGATTTAAATACCAAAACTGATCGACAAGATCGCATATGAGTATATCAGATAAAACACGAAAGTCATTAGAAAAAATTGGTCTTACCAGTTATGAAATTAGAACATTTTCAGCGTTACTCAAATCAGGAGAATTAACAGCATCAGATCTTAGCCAAAAATCAGGAGTACCATATTCAAAAATTTACGAAGTTTTAGGGACTTTGGAGGAGAAAGGATGGATTGGTTCAGATGATGCAAGGCCAACAAAATATTTTGCAAAATCTCCATCAACAGGATTAGAAACTACAAAACAAAAGATGGAAACGGATTTTTCACAGAATCAAAACATAATTCTAAATGAACTAGTTCCATTATACGAGAAAAGTGGTACTAGTGAAAGACCAGATATTTGGGTTTTATCTGGTGCAATAAACATTGCAGCTAAAATTTTGGAAATGGTAGATACATGTAGAAATGAAGTGATGATTGCATTACCTGAAGCAGGAGTAGATCTAGTAAAACAAGCATTACCAAAACTAAGATCACTTCATGATAAAGGAGTACAAATTACAATTCTCGCATCAGATAAAATGGATAAAGAATCAATTACAGCAATCAAACGAGTCGCCAAAGTAACAATCAAGAAAGGATTGTTTGGAGGAGGTATAATTTCAGATAAAAGATATGTAGTGATTCTCTTAGGGCCAGAATTAGGAGGAGTGAATTCTTCAGAAGTTGTTGCTATTTGGGCAGATCATGCAGGATTAGCAGGTTTTGCACGTCAATACTTTGAATATTTATTAAAAGATTCAAAGAAGGTATAGACATGGATGCAATAGATGAAGAAACACTCTTTGTTGGTACTGCTGAAGCAGAACACGTAGAGATGTATCTTAAAGCAATTTGGCACATTAAAGAAAGAGGAGAAGATGTGAAAATTAGTACAATTGCAAAAATGCTCAATGTAAGACAACCAAGTGTTGTTCAAATGCTCAAAAAATTAAATCTCAAAAATCTTGTAAATTATAATAAAGCAGGTGTAAAACTTACAGAAGATGGGGAAAGAATAGGTTCCAGTATGATGAGAAACAGTAGATTACTAGAGGTGCTCATGGATAGTGCACTCAAAGTAGAAATTGATGAAGAGATGGTTTGTGGAATTGAACATCACATGAACAAACAATTTACAGATGCTCTTTGTATAATGTTAAAACATCCAAGAAAATGTCCACATGATCATGAAATTCCCATGGGCGAATGTTGCAAGTCAGCATAATCTTAACCCAAAAGATATATCATCTTAGAAATTATATTTAATTATGGCATGTTTCTGTGGTTGCGAAACCTATGAAAAAAATGATGATGGATTCAAAATTGCATGTGTAAAATGTGGACATGGGCCTCAAAATCACAATGATGAATTCAGAGATGCTGCAAGAAAGAATGAATCACAAAGTCAAAAACGTGATGCAGACTTTGGATAATTATTCGCCAATAATTTTAACTAAAACTCTTTTTGGTCTTTTACCATCAAATTCACCATAGAAGATTTCTTCCCATGGTCCAAAATCTAATTTGCCTTTTGTAATAGCAACTACAACTTCTCTTCCCATTACTTGTCGTTTTAGATGAGCATCAGCATTGTCTTCACCTGTTTTATTATGATCATATTGTGTAGTTGGTGCATGTGGAGCCAATTCCTCTAACCATTTTTCATAATCATGTAACAATCCGCCTTCATTATCATTAATGAAAACACTTGCTGTGATGTGCATTGCATTTACAAGACAAAGGCCCTCCTGAACTTTACTTTTAGTTACTAGTTTACTCACATCAGGAGTAATATTGACAAAGGCTCTTCTAGTTTTAACTTCAAATGTCAGATATTCAGTAAGTGATTTCATGATTTTTTAATTAATAACATTAATTAAAATCCTAAGCAGGCTCAGAACTCAAGATCCTCATCATCAATCAAAGGGATAGGTACATCACAGCCCGCATGGCATATTTCAAGCAGTTACCTATTGAGTCTTTCAAGAAGCTTGATAAATGGCCAATAGTTCAATCATTCCAAATGGTTGCAATAGATACCCCAGCATCATTGGAAAGTTTTAGACGATTTGTCATTTCTAGTACATGTATGTCTTATGCGCCAAGAGCATATTTGGAAGATACTGAGGTTTTTGCTGAAAGAGAAGATAATCTTGGAGCAATTTATGTTGAAGCAGCTGATAAAGTTACTTTAAAAAAAATCAGAGATATTACTTTTGTTAATGGAAAAGATGTTTTAGGAATAATCTATAATTCAAAAAGTGGTAATACATCTCTAAAATGGAGACAATTAAAAAGAAACAACGGTAAAGTTTCAGGAGAAGCTTCTGCAAATTCTTTAACAAATTTATCTGAATCAGGAGTTCTCACTTTAGAGTGGGTTGAAAATTATCTAAAAAAGAAATCAGAAGAAGCAAAAGCAGAAGAAACAACAAGTTAAACTCTTTTCTTTTTGAAAATTAGAATAATATCATGATTACAAAGACAATAGACGATAATTCAATATCTGTTATTCCAGAAGACTCTGAAGATCTTTTGAATTTACGTCGTATTATCAAAAAAGATGACAAAGTAATTGGAGATACAACAAGAGTTCTAAAACAAGATAAAGATTATGCAAGGCCAGATAAAGGTGAGAGAATTAAAGTTAGAATAGCATTAACAGTAGAAAAAATTTCACTTGATGATGTCTTAGATAAATTAAGAGTAGGCGGTACAATTTCTGAATCAAGTAATGAATCAGTACCACATGGATCACATCATTCATTTATTCTAAAATTAAATGATGGAATTACAATTTCAAAAAAAAAATGGTTACCAATAGAAAAAAAACTTTTGGAATCAAGTAATGATCAAATTAGTTTTGTTTTAGTAGCAATTGACACTAGTGATAGTGGAATTGCTAGATTAAGAGGTACACATTTGGAATTTATGCCAAATATCTATTCAGGTTCTGGCGGAAAAAGATACAAGACTAGTTTCAATATTGAAAAATTCTTTGAACAGGTACAGCAGGCATTATCATCTATTTTCAAAGAAGGAGACACGATAGTAATTTTTGGTCCAGGTGAAACAAAGAAAAGATTTGCAAATTTCATAGAGAAATCTCAAAAACTTCAGAAATTTAAAATTCAACTTGTTGATGGAATTGATTCTGGAGGAGAAGATGGAATCTACATATTCACAAAATCAAAGACAATGCAAGAAATAATGTCAGATAGTAAATTGGCCAAAGCTTCCTCAATAATTGATGAAGTAATGATTTTAGCAAACAAGAAAAGTAGAAAATTTACTATGGGATATAATGAAACTTTTAATGCAAACCAAATGGGTGCAGTTGAATCATTAGTATTTTCTGATAAAGCAATACAAGATAATGATGAACAACAAATAATGGATTTTCTAAATGATGCAGAAAACAAGGGAGTAAAAATTTACAGTGTTGACTCTTCAACAGATATTGGTCTTAGAGTTACAGGTTTAGGCGGAATTGTTTCTTTGTTAAGATATTCAGTTGAATCCTAAGAAGTTGATTCAACTAACCATTTTAGATAAGTTTTGTTAATTGATGTGATATCAATTTCTGCTATTTCAGGAACATTATATGGATGGGTTTCTTTAATTTTCTTTTTCAATAGGGTCTTATTTTTTGTAACAGTTTTGAAAATAGCTAGATATTCTGAAGAGTTTTTTATTTTTCCTTCCCAGGAGTAAATTGATGAAATTTTAGAAATATTTACACATGCAACTGTCTTGTTTTTTACAAGTTCATTTGAAATTTTAGAAAGTGATTTTTTGGTAGGATATGTGGAGATAATTATCACTGGTTTCATAGTAAACGATAAATGGCCGTACTTTAAAAAATTAACAATTAGTTTGGAACTTGATTTTATTACTCAGAATGCAATAATCTATGTCTTAATGGCATGGGTAGTCATCATAGTAATTGCAAAAGCTCTCAAATTAGAAAAATATGGTTTTGAATTAAAGGCGTATAGTCTTGTATACAAGAACAAAGGTGTCAATGATGTTTTAATCAAAGTACTTGGACGAACGAAAAGAGGTATCAGAGTTTTTGCAGATGTGAGTGTAATTGCTGGTTTCATAATGATGGGATTTGCATTTTACTTTTTGTTAAACAATGTTTCAAACTATTTTGTTGCACAATCAAATTTTTCAGAATTAACAGTGTTAATTCCAGGTGTTACATTAACTTCAGCTCCAGCTATTACGTATTTTTTGCTTTCAATTCCAATTGTATTAGTTATGCATGAAGGGGCACATGGTATAGTAGCTGCATTAGAAAAAATAAAAATTAAGACAGGTGGATTTGCAGTATTCATTGCATTATTTGCAGGATTTGTAGAACCAGATGAAGAAGAATTTGATAAAGCTAAAAGGATTTCAAAATTACGAGTAATTGGAGCAGGGGCAACATCAAATGTTTTATTTGCAATTGTTTTTGGGGCAATTTTATTAACAAATCCAGTTTTTGGAATGGTTTTAGAAAGCATTCCATTATTTGGAGATGTTATCTTAAACACATTTTATGAATTATCACAAGGAGTTTTGATACTTTCAATTATAGAAAATTCAGGTGCTGAACAAGCAGGATTGCTTGCAAATGATATAATTACTACAATTAATGATGTTCCGATTCGCGGTCCGGCGGATTTCCCTGTCTTAAATCCAGGAGAAACAGCTAGTGTATCTATACTAAGAGATGGTCAAGCATTAGAAAAAACATTACAAGTAATGGCATCACCAGATGATCCTGAAAGAGGATTAATAGGAATTATGAGGGATAACTCTATCCCATACAAACCTATAATGAATTTCATTGATTGGACAAATGTGGATTTCAACATTTCAATGTTCTTGTTATGGCTTTGGATGATTTCGTTTTTCATTGGAATTATCAATATGCTTCCACTACCAATTTTAGATGGAGGTAAATTCATTCATACTATTATTGATAAAAAAATCTCAGATAAATCAGTCAACATTGTAATGTGGGGAATATACGCATTCACATTTGCCCTATTTGGCCTCAACATTGCCTTGTCATATTTGAAATCTGGCTGGTTTACAATATAAAAAATACCTAAAGAATCATTAATGAAAAAAACTCATTTGATTTCATGAATTGTGATAGATGTGAAAATCCTGCAGCATATACAAGAAAATATTCTGGGGAAAAACTTTGCTCACAATGTTTCTCAAAGTCAATTGTAAGAAAAACTGCAAAAACCATTTCAAAATATAATATGATAAAACATGATGATTTAGTAGCTGTTGCAGTATCTGGAGGAAAAGACTCTCTAGCACTATTAAAAATTATTAATGAAATGGCATTAACTCATAGTTTTAGAATAAAAGCCATTACCATTGATGAAGGAATTCCAGGATATAGAAATGAAGCATTAGAAATTGTAGAAAAATTTTGTGCAGAACTAAATGTAGAACACAAGGTTTACGCATACAAAGATCTTTTTGAATTAACACTAGATGAAGCCCTTGATTTAAGAGAAAGTGAGAAAACATCATCATGTTCAATCTGTGGAACTCTAAGAAGAAGAGCAATAGATTATGCAGCAAAAGATATTGGTGCAGACGTAATTGCAACAGGTCATAATCTTGATGATACATTGCAAACATTTGTCATTAACATGATTTCTGGTGATACAACTAAGATCGGATGGATGGATCCAGATACTTCTGCAAATGATTTAAGAAAAATAAAACCATTTTGTGAGATTTATGAGTCTGAAATAGTCTTTTACGCATTTACAAATGACATGCCATTTCAATCTGAACCATGTCCACACATGAATGAGGGCATACGAACAGAAATTCGTGAATTTTTAAATTCGTTAGAAAATCAACATAGCGGAATAAAAAATAATTTGTATCAATCAATTCTCAAAGTTTCAATGGCAATAAAAAATTTTAGTTCTAAAGAAAAAATGAAATGTGAAAAATGTGGAAATGATTGCACAGGAAAAGTATGCTCAGTATGCAGCGTAGTTCTAAAACTAAAAGAAAATCAAACCTAATGCAAATATAACATACTTTCTTAGGAAAATTGGTAGTAGGTAGGATCAGGGTGCCAGCCGTGCCCTATTCTGAAACCGGCTATATGCAGAGATCAGCAACTGTTGGGTAAATCTCTAGATGGGTAATTCCCGCTTGGTGTGCGGAAATGAAATCACGCCGAGGCGGGTGGTTGCAGGACTAGAAATATCCGAAGGGATAACTTCTAAGACCGAACCATCGAAAGGGATGAGGTCCGGGAGGGAGCAATCCTAAGGTGGAGCATCCACGCTTCCTCGTCAACGTGGCGGATCTTGTACGCCTTGAAATGGGGCTATTCGTCTAGACTGGAGCCAACAGATCTACTACCTTTATAATTAAAATAAAAATTGGAATTTCATGGAAGGGATTATCTCATTTGGAACTAAAAGAAGTTATGAAGACTTTAAGAAACAAATTCCAACCACAGTATTACCATTATTTGATTCAATTAGAGAATTTTGTTTATCTTTAGGTGATAAAGTGGTTGAAGATGTACGAATGCATAGAGTTGTTTTTTGTAAAACAATGACATTTAGATGGTTTGCAGATGTTGAACCAGAAAGAGAAGGAGTTATTATAAAAATTCAGAAAAGCAGAAAAGATCCAATTCAAATAATTCAAATAAAAATAGATCAAGAAATTTCAGAAATTACTCAAACTATTAAAAATGCATTTGAAGGAATTCACTAGTATAACACATCAAATTTTGAAAATTCATCAGTAAATTTTTCATTACGTATTTCTACATCCTCTACTCTTGCATTTGCAGGACCACCATGAGCCCATTCAATTAATCGGTCAATTTTTTCTCCTTCACCTTCTAAAACAGCTTCAACTCTACCATCTTTGAGATTTTTTACCCAACCAAAAACATCATTTTTCTTTGCCATTACTTTCAAAGTTTGACGAAAAAAAACACCTTGTACCTTTCCAGTTACAAAAAGTCTAACACGTTGTTTTATCACGAAAATAGTAATTAGATGAGCTATTAATCAATTTTAGGTTAAAAGAAAAACTACTTTCTTTCTTTGATTCTGGCTCTTCCAGTCTTTCTTGCAGCAATGCTACCGACCTTTGCACCAGGAGGAGCATCTCTTGAAACTGTAGAACTTTGTCCAACGTGTTGATGACGACCACCACCGTGTGGGTGTACATATGCTGCTTGAGCAACACCTCTTACAATCGGATATTTCTTTCCTTTAGCTTTAAAACTACGCCACTTGTTACCTGCACTCATAAAATGTCGTTCACTTGCTCCACCACCAGCTAACGTACCTATCATAGCTCTGTTTTTAGGATTAAGAGTAGCAAACTTACCAGATGGAAGTTTAACTGTTACACCATCATCACCATGAGAAAATATGGTTGCATCAGTACCTGCTGATTTAACAATAGCACCGCCATCACCAAAGTGTTTTTCAATATTACATACAATTGTACCATCAGGTATATTTTGAACACTGATGACATTTCCTTTTTTAATTTCTGATTTTAATCCAAATTGTAAACTTGCACCTACTGTGGTTCCAAGAACTGCCGGTACAAATGAAACAGAACCATCTTCAAATCTAATTTTGGATAATGGTGCTTCTCTTCCACGCTCATGAACTAGATCGATGATTTCGCCTGTGTGCTGTTCAGATAGTGGAAAACGTGGATAATTTGCTTTTGCGCCTACTTTTCCAGTAGATGTAGATCTAAATTGATTACCTCCACGGCCTCGTCTTCGTACTAATGGTCTTTTACCCAAGTTGATCGTTTCCGACGCAAAGAGAATTTTAAGCTTGTGGTGTTATCTGGTAGTTTTACCTGTTAGTTTTAGTAATTACCACAAAGGTATAAAAATTAGAATTCAGGCCAGTATGTATGAGTCAAAATGCTCTTTCTCTTAAAGTTCTTGAAGCGTATACACGAGATGTTGGAAGAGGCGTAGCAAGAATCGATTATGATTCAATGGACACATTAAATGCCTCAACAGGTGATGTTATAGAAATTAAAGGTAAAAGAAGAACAGTAGCAAAATGTCTTCCACTTTATCCTTCAGATGAAGGTAAGGGAATTATCAGAATTGATGGACTAGGAAGAAATAATTCGGGAATTGCAATTGGAGATACAATATCTGTTAGAAAAATAAAGGCAGTTGCTGCAGAAAAAGTAGTTGTCGCACCGCTTGAAGCAATTCCTCCAATAGATGAAAGATATCTTGCAGATGCTTTAGAGAGTGTTCCTTTGATTAAAGGTGATAATGTAATGGTTCCATACTTTGGTGGACGTTTAACTTTTCAAGTAATCGGAGTTAATCCAGCAGCTGATGCTGTCTTAGTAACTCAAAAAACTGTTTTCCATATTGCAGAAAAAGGAGAAACATTACGTGGAGTTCCTCAAGTAACTTATGAAGACATTGGTGGAATTTCAAATGAAATTAAAAAAGTTAGGGAAATGATTGAGCTTCCATTAAGACATCCTGAAATCTTTGAAAAATTAGGAATTGAAGCTCCAAAAGGCGTATTGTTGTATGGTCCACCAGGAACTGGTAAGACACTACTTGCAAAAGCAGTAGCAAATGAAAGTCAAGCACATTTCATTAGCATTTCAGGTCCTGAAATTATGAGTAAGTTTTATGGTGAAAGTGAAGCAAGATTAAGAGAAATCTTCAAAGAAGCAAGAGAAAAAGCTCCATCAATTATCTTTGTTGATGAAATTGATTCTATTGCTCCAAAAAGAGAAGAAGTTACAGGAGAAGTTGAACGAAGAGTTGTTTCTCAAATGTTATCATTAATGGATGGTCTAGAATCTAGAGGAAAAGTAATTGTTATTTCTGCAACAAATAGACCAAATGCAATTGATCCAGCACTAAGAAGACCTGGAAGATTTGATAGAGAAATTGAAATTAAAGTTCCAGATAAAAAAGGAAGAAAAGACATCCTTGCAATTCACAGTAGAAACATGCCTTTATCAGATGATGTTAACATGGAAAAAATATCCTCAGTCAGTCATGGATATGTTGGTGCAGATTTAGAATATCTTTGTAAAGAAGCTGCAATGAAATGTTTGAGAAGATTATTACCAGTTTTGAATTTGGAAGAAGAAAAACTCCCACCAGAGACTTTGGATAAACTAATTGTAAATCATGAGGATTTCCAAAAAGCATTGATAGAGGTAACACCATCTGGAATGCGAGAAGTTTTCATTGAAAACCCAGATGTAAAATGGGAAGATGTTGGAGGTTTAGAAGAAGTCAAACGAGAGTTACAAGAAGCAGTAGAATGGCCAATGAAGTATCCTGGTCTTTATGATAAACTAGGACATAGTATGCCAAGAGGAATATTGCTTCACGGTCCAAGTGGTACTGGTAAAACTTTACTTGCAAAAGCAGTGGCTACTCAAAGTGAAGCAAACTTTGTTTCAGTTAGAGGTCCCGAACTATTATCTAAATGGGTCGGAGAATCAGAGCGTGGAATTAGAGAAATATTCAAACGTGCACGTCAGTCTGCACCATGTGTTGTATTCTTTGATGAAATTGATTCTATTGCTCCAATTAGAGGTGCTGGTGGAGAGACCGCAGTTACTGAAAGAGTAGTAAGTCAATTACTAACAGAATTAGATGGAATGGAAAATATGCACGGAGTCATAGTATTAGCAGCAACAAATAGAGCAGACATGATTGATCCTGCATTGTTAAGACCAGGAAGATTTGATAAAATTATTCAAATCCCACTTCCAGATAAAGAAAGTAGAAAGAGTATATTGAAAATTAATGCTGAAAAGATTCCATTCATTAGTGATGAGAGTGATCCTCAACATGTTAATTTCGATAAACTATCAGAACTAACTGATGGACTTAGTGGTGCAGATACAGCATCTATTGCAAATACAGCAGTATCTTTAGTTATTCATGAATTCTTAGATAAAAATCCAGATGTAAAAGATATTGAAAAGAAGGATGTTGATGCTAAAGTTACCATGAAACACTTTGAAGAAGCAGTAAAGAAAGTAAGAGAACAAAAAGACCTCAAGATAGGCGAAAAATTAGTAGCTTCCTATTACAGGTAGTTTTAATAAAATAACAAATCTAATTCTCATAAATGTCAGATTATACTGGATATGAAGGAAAATCCTTAGAATTTCTTAAAACAAACAAAATTTCAATTAGGGATTCTGTAAAAATTCTAGCAGATATAACTTATTTAGGAATTATTATGCCCAGATATGAACATAGTGACGATAAACATATTGTTTTAAAATTAAAGAGTGGATACAACATTGGTTTAGAAATATCTAAAATTGAAAAGATTGAGAAAAATGAAACCTCAGAAAAAATCGTTGAGAAGGTTGAGAAGATTGAGAAAAATGAAAAGTTGCCAAAAATTCTATTATTATCAACTGGAGGTACAATTGCAAGTAAAATCGATTACAGAACTGGAGCAGTTACACCAGTATTAACTGCTGAAGAATTAAATTCGTCTGTTCCTGAGCTTGCTAAAATTGCAAATATAGACACCAAAGTATTGTTTTCAGAATATTCTGAAAACATTATGCCTGAACATTGGTTAAAAATTGCTCAAACAGTAAATGAATATTTGAATTCAGATTATACTGGAATTATCATTGCACATGGTACAGATACCATGCATTACACTTCTGCCTATCTTTCTTTTTCATTGGCAGGATTTCAAATTCCAATAGCATTGGTGGGTTCACAAAGATCATCAGATCGTGCATCATCAGATGCTGCACTGAATCTCATCGGAGCTGTAAAATTTCTTACAGAATGTAAAACAAATGGAATCTACATAGCAATGCATCAAGATGAAAACGATGAAACAGTTGCATGCCATATTGGAACAAGAGTAAGAAAAAATCATACAAGTAAAAGAGGAGCATTTCAAACAATAGGAAAAGATCCTGCATTTTTAATTGTAAATAATGAAATTCATAGCAATATGAAAGATAATTTTTTTACAATAAATGAATACACTCCCAAAATAAAAATAAATGAAAAAGTTGCCCTAGTAAAATATTATCCAGGATATAATCCAACTTTGATGAAAAATATCATAGATGTAGGATACAAAGCAATAATTTTTGAAGGAACTGGGTTGGGCCACATTGGAGAAAACATGTATCCAATGGTAAAAATGGCAAATGAAAAAGGCATCTTTATGGGAATGACTTCACAGTGTATTGATGGTAGAGTAAGAATGACAGTTTATGAAAGTGGCAGAGATCTTCTCGATTTGGGAATAATTCCTCTAGAAAATATGATACCTGAAATTGCCTTGGTAAAAGCAATGTGGGCTACAGGAAACACTGAAAATCGTGAAGAAATTAAAGAAATCATGCTAAATAAAATAGCATCAGAATTTTCAACATAATCAGGTGTCAATATGGAAGAATTTTCAATAAAAGATGTAGGTGTAAAAGTTGGATTAGAAATTCATCAGCAGTTAGCAACAAACAAGAAATTATTTTGTAATTGCAATCCAATAGAATCTAATGAATATTCAATTAAATTTCAAAGAAAATTACGTGCATCTAAAAGTGAATTGGGTGAATTTGATCCTGCAGCATTATTTGAAAGTACAAAATCAAAAACTATTATGTATTATGCAAATGATGAAAGTAGTTGTTTAGTTGAACAGGATGAAGAGCCACCGCATGAATTAGATGAAGATGCTAAAAAAATTGCATTGATTATTTCTTCTGCTTTAAAATCAAATATTTTCAGTGAAATTTATCCAATGAGAAAAACAGTAATTGATGGTTCTAATACGACCGGATTTCAACGTACTATGTTGATTTCCCAGGGGGGATTTTTTGATACAGGAGAAATAAAAATAGGAGTTCAGTCAATTTGTTTAGAAGAAGATGCTGCTAAAAATTTGGGAGATGAAGGTTCTGTAAGAAAATTTGGTTTAGAACGTTTAGGGGTTCCTTTAGTTGAAATCGCAACAGATCCTTTTGAAGTTGAATTAACCGAGATTAAAAAAATTGCACTGTCATTAGGAAGAATTTTGAGGAGTACAAAGAAAGTAAAAAGAGGATTAGGCTCAATAAGACAAGATGTTAACGTATCAATAAAAGATGGGGATGGAGTTGTAATTGAAGTAAAAGGTGTACAACAATTAGATCAATTAGAAAAGGTTGTAGAATATGAAGCAAAAAGACAACATGGTTTATTAAAAATTTCAAAGAAAATCCAAGAAAAAAATTGGATTTATGATAAGGAAGATAGAAAAGATATTACAGAATTATTTTTAGAGTGTAAATCAAAAATTATTCAAACAGCATTAAAGAAAAATCAGAAAATAATGGCAATTACATTTAGAAACATGGCCGGAATTTTTGGATATTCTCCTTATGAAGGCATAAGATTAGGTAAAGAAGTAGCAGAATTAGTCAGATTTTTTGGAATTGGAGGAGTTTTTCATTCAGATGAATTACCAAACTACGGAATAGAAGAAACAGATTTAGAAAAATTAAAGAAATTTTCTGGAATTAATGAAAATGATGCTTTTTTGATTTTAGCATCTCCTGAGGAAAAAATTCTTACCATAATTGATCAAATAATTTTAAAAATTAAGTATATCAAAAATCATGGAATACCAATAGATACAAGATTAGCTACTCAATCAGGTGAAACAAAATTTCTTAGACCAAGACCAGGAGCTGCAAGAATGTATCCAGAAACAGATATCCCCCCAATAATTATTACAAACGAAGAATTATCAGATGCTCAAAATAATATTCCAAAATCTTGGGATGATTCTATCAAA
This sequence comes from Candidatus Nitrosopumilus sp. bin_7KS, assembly GCF_054095835.1. Classification (NCBI taxonomy): domain Archaea; kingdom Thermoproteati; phylum Nitrososphaerota; class Nitrososphaeria; order Nitrosopumilales; family Nitrosopumilaceae; genus Nitrosopumilus; species Candidatus Nitrosopumilus sp. bin_7KS. The sequence goes on from NZ_JBSWSO010000002.1 coordinate 315,986, forward strand.
GAATTAGAAACAAAATACAAACTTAATCCACAATTAGCAGAACAAATTTTTGATTCACGTTATATTGGATTATTTGAAGAAATTATTCAAAAAATTAAAACTAATCCTACATTTGTTGCATCAATTCTTTGTTCAACAATTACAAATTTAGAAAGAAGTGGATTAAATTCTAATTTATTAAAAAATGATGAAATTTTCAAATTGTTCGGTTTATTAGAAAATGATAAAATTGCTAAAGAATCAGTTGAAATAATATTTGAAAGTATAATGTCTGGAAAATCAAATAACACAGAAGAAGCAATGAAAAATGCATCAATTGAATCCATAAATGAAGAAGAAATAGAAAAAATTATTGTAGATATAGTAAATAAAAATCAAGAAATTATCAATAATCAAAAAGAGAGAGCAGTTGGACCTTTGATGGGAATTGTCATGAAGGAATTAAGAGGAAAAGCATCTGGTGAAATAATCAACACACTACTTTTAAAAAATATCAAGGCTAAATTAGAAAAAATTAATCAGTAAATGCGGGAAGTGGGATTTGAACCCACGAACTCCTAGAAGATAAGGATCTGAACCTTACACCGTTGACCAGGCTGGGTGACTCCCGCATTGGAAAAATTTGAGATCTAGAATAAGTTTCTTTATTATACTATGAAGCAACCATATCAGAATAATCAAGAAATAAAATGGAATTCAGTGAAGTATATTGTTCTAATTGTAAGAAAGTTTTGGGGCGTTACAATACTAAATTCTATAGTGAAGACAAAATTGGTGAATTAGTAAATACAACACATTCTACACACATTAGAAATGGTCATCAAGTTAACATTAGGAAATTTGAGAAAAATTAAAAGGATTTTATTTTTTTAATTGCTTCTGAAAGATTTGAAACTCTGTTAATATTATTTTCAGAAAAATTTTGGTTCCATGGTTGTGAATAAAGAATTACTTTTTTCTTATTTGTAAGAAATTTTTCTGCATTTAATGGAGAATCATCAATAAAGACATCATAATCTAAATCAGCCTTCATTGGACCATCAATTACTGATATATAATTATCATATGCAATATTATGATGATCCAACCAAGATTTTACAAATGAATTAGTTGAACGTTCCCTTGCAGTAACAATATCTACTTGACCAAGTTCAGTGAGAGATTTTGTTATAGATGATAAATTTTTTTCAGTGGTAGGAATTGAAGGCCAATTTTTCCAACAAGAGCTAAGCTCAGTGTAAAAATCATAACGATCGATATTAAATTCATTCCAAAATTCCCAACTAGTTATCTGATGTTTAGCAATTTCTGGTCTAATAGAATTACTATAATTTAACCAAGAAATTATAACATCTGCAAGTACACCATCAACATCTAATGCAATTTTCATATTATTCATTAATCACTAGTTTTTCTAAATTCATCTAAAAGATTTTTTTGATGTTTATTGAGTTTTTTAGGAACATTTACCACAATTCTTACAAATTGATCTCCTTTTCCTCTATAATTGATATGGGTCACCCCTTTCCCTTTTAATTTGATAATTGTATTTGGTTGACTACCTGCATCAACCTTAATTTTTTCTGTTCCCTCCAAAGTTGGAACAGTAATTTCACAACCTAAAGCAGCGTCAATCATAGAAAGATCATGATCGTAAAAAATATCTTTTCCATCTCGATTAAATTTTGAATGTGGTTGTACTCGTATTCTAACAATTAAATCTCCATTTACACCATCTGGAATTTCATTTCCTTCTCCAGATACAGTATAATCTCCTGAATCAATTCCAGGAGGAATATCAAAGGTTACAGTTTTTGAACCTTTTTTCCTTCCTTGTCCTTTACATTCATTGCAAGGTGTTTCGATTATAGATCCCTGACCTCTACAAGCAGAGCATGGTGCAGCAGTAACAAATGAAGCAAATCCCATGTTACGAGTTTGTCTTACTTGTCCTTGACCATTACATGTTCCACATGTTTTCTTGTTTGTACCTGGCTTTGCACCAGAGCCATTGCAAATATCACATTGAACCTGTTTTTGTAAATTAATTTCCATTTTTTTACCATGTAATACTTCTTCTAATGTCACATGAGTCTCATAGAGAAGATCAGAACCTTGTTGCTGTTGTTGATTAAAACCAAATCCTCCACCTCCACGACCAAAAATAGATTCAAAAATAGAATCAAAACCTCCTCCTTGTGCCCCTTGAAAAATATCTTCACTAGAATATTTTCCATCTACACCAGCATGCCCGTGTTGATCATAGATTTGTTTTTTTTCAGGATCTGAAAGAACTCCATATGCTTCAGAAATTTCTTTAAAATGTTCCCCAGCTTCTGAAGATTTGTTTCTATCAGGGTGAAATTTTAATGCTAATTTTCTAAACTGTTGTTTAACTTCATCAGGTGAGGATGATTTTGAGACACCTAGAACCTCATAATAATCACGTTTTGCAGCCATGAATCATTCCTTTATCATAATTACAGTATAAATGATTGAATTAGAAAACTAACTAGTTTTTGATTCATCAGTTGAAGATGATTCATTAGTTTGTCCTTCTGCACCAGGTTGTCCTTCTGCACCAGGTTGTCCTTCTGCACCAGGTTGTCCTTCTGCACCAGGTTGTCCTTCTGCACCAGGTGGTGGTGATGCATTTTTGTAAAGTTCTGTTGTAACTTCATTTACCAATGTTTGTAATGCTTCAAGTTTGGGTTTTAATTCATCTGGTTCTTTATCTAAAACTTCTTTAACTTCCTTAACAGCGTCACTGATTTTAATTCCTTGTTCTTGTGAAATTTTATCTTTAAGATCATGATTTACTAGTTTTTCTACAGTGTAAATGTAACTTTCTGCTTCATTCCTTAAATCAATTTTCTCTTTCTTTAGTTTATCTTCATCAGAGAATTTTTCTGCATCTTCTTTTAATTTTTCAATTTCATCTTTAGAAAGTTTTGATGTAGATTCAATTGTAATTTTTGCTTCTTTTTGAGTTCCCAGATCTTTTGCTGTAACATTGATTATTCCATTTGCATCAATATCAAATTTAACTTCAATTTGAGGAATTCCTCTAGGAGCTGGCGGTAAATCAGTAAGATTAAAACTTCCTAATGATACGTTATCAGTTGCCATAGGTCGTTCACCTTGAACAACATGGATTGTAACTGCTGTTTGATTATCAGCTGCAGTTGTGAATACTTTACTCTTTGATGTAGGAATAGTAGTATTTCTTTCAATTAATGGTTCTCTAACACCACCTAATGTTTCAATTCCTAATGTTAACGGAGTTACATCAAGTAAAACAATATCACTACTTACATCTCCAGCAATAATTCCAGCCTGAATTGCTGCGCCCATCGCTACTGCTTCCATTGGATCTACTCCTGATTCAGATTCTTGACCAACTAATTCACTAACAAATTTTTTCACTAGTGGAATTCTTGTTGGTCCACCAACCATCACAATTTTATTAATATCAGAATTGGAAAGTTTTGCATCCTCAAGTGCTTTAAGTACAGATGGTTTACATCGCTCAACAATAGGACCAATCAATTCATCTAATTTCGCTCTAGTGATTCTTAATTCTAAATTTTTTGCACCAGATGAAGGATCATGTGCAATAAATGGTAAATTAACATCGGTTTCCATTACAGTAGATAATTCAATTTTAGCTTTTTCAGAAGCTTCTCTAATTCTTGTCATTGCAGTTGAATCTTGAGAAAGATCAACACCTTCCTTTTTCTTAAATTCATCAATAATGAAATCAATTAGGACTTTATCCATATCTGTACCACCTAGCTGTGTATCACCAGATGTACTAAGAACTTCAAAAACACCTCCACCCATTTCCATTATAGTAACATCTAATGTACCACCACCAAAATCAAAGACAAGGATTTTCATATCTTCTTTTGTTTTATCTAAGCCAAATGCTAAAGATGCAGCAGTTGGTTCATTTATTATTCTAACAACATCAAGACCAGCAATTGTTCCAGCATCTTTAGTAGCCTGTCGTTGATTATCATCAAAGTAAGCAGGAACAGTAATGACTGCTTTACTAACTGGTTCACCAATAAATGCTTCAGCATCTTTTTTAATTTTTTGAAGAATGAATGCAGAAATTTGTTGTGGTTTGTATTCTTTATCTAAAATTTTAAACATATGATCTGAACCCATTTTTCTTTTGGCAGCAACTATTGTACTATCAGGATTGGTAACTGCTTGCCTGCGTGCTGGTTCACCAACCAAAAGATCTCCATCTTTTGAAAATGCTACTACTGATGGGAATGCTTTACCACCTACTGTGGAACCTTCTGCTGCAGGAATAATCGTGGGTTTTCCACCCATTACAACTGCTGCTGCAGAGTTACTTGTTCCTAAATCAATACCAATTATTTTAACCATATTTTATCATCATCCTTTTTTTGAAATTTCTACTAGTGTCGGTCTTATAACTCTCTCATGAGAAATATATCCTTTCCTGAGCTCTTTTGTAATTGTATTATCATCTAAAGTAGGATCTGTAATTATCGATATTGCCTCATGGAAATTTGGATCAAAAATTTCCCCTAATGCATCAATTTGCTTAATATTGTATTTTTGTAATAATGAATCCATATTTTTTAAAATAGAATCAAGACCATCAGAATTAACTTTACTTTCAGAAAAAACTTCTTTTGCTCTAACAAAATCATCATAAATTTGTAAAAAATCTAATGCAAATTCATTAATTTTTGAATTTACTCCATTTTCTATATCAGTTTGTGTTTTTCTACTTAGGTTTTGAAAGTCAGCCAATACAAGTTTGAATTTTTCTTCATATTCAGATGATCTTTTTTGTTCTAATTCTAATTGTGTAGTCAATTCATCAATATGTGATTCTAAAGAATTTGATTCGATCTTAGAAGAATTATTTTCATCTTCATTTTCAGATACTACATTAACTGGTATTTCATCAGAATTAGATTCATTGGACAATTCAATGAAAATAGTAATTTAGCTAATTTATACTATTATTGATTGTTTCACATAAAGGATTGGCTTTTACAATAATTAAATCAGAATCCTGTTTTGTTTTTTCAATATTATCAAAATCAGATTTTGAACAAGCTACAACTATTGTTGTTTTATCACTATGAAAAAGATCAAAGTTTGGATCTTCGTAAGCTTCAACATCACCAATATAATCACGTAATCTAGATGTTAGATTTTGAAGCATCTCAATTTTATCTCCACGCATTGCATGTTGATCAAGTGTCCAAGACAATGCAATCTTTGTTCTACTTGCTTTTAGATCATTTTTCTTTAATGTTGAACGTATCTCATCAATTAAACGCTTGATGTATCCATCAATTCCTTTAACACTTCCATTAATTAGATACATGAGAGAATTTGCACCTTCAAAGGATGAGCCTAGAGATTTTAAATCAAATAATCCACTAACCATATTGTCTAAAAATATTTCCTGAAAATCATCTGAAGAAAGATCATTTTTGGTAATATCATCTTGAGCATATTTACAAACTTCTAAAACGCTGCATAGACTAGAAAATCTGGATAAAACATCAATTGCATGAAAATGCTCAGATGATGAAATGGCTACAAACTTTTTCTCTTTTTTACCTACTGTAAGTAATTCAGCTAAAATTGGATCTTCTTTTCCATTAAAGGACCCAATAATTTTAGGTTGTTCTTTAAGATCTTCAAGAGGGTAGTAAAAATATGAAATATGTTTTCCAGTCTCAAGACCTGTTACATGTTCAAGTAATGAAATATTTTCATTGTTACCTCCAAATCCTGTTGGAAGTGTAAAAATTACTGAGCTATTTTTTTTCATTGATGCAACTGCATCCTTAAATTTGGAATGAATTTCAGTTTTAATATCTTGACCAGTTTTTCTAATTCTTGGCGTAAAGAAAAGATATTGTGCTTTTGAAATTGCTACATCAATTGGTTCCATAGCTAATAGAGGTTCATCTTCTTTGAGAGAAGATACATTTGGATATGTTTTTGCAATTTCAGCTTTTAGTGAAATTGCTGACGGAGTTGATTCATCAATTATGTAAACATCAGCACCCTTTATTGCCATTTGAGATGCAATTGCATATCCTTCTGTACTAAGACCATAAACAACAACTTTTGCTCCCCCCATACATTAGAGCTAGTATTGGACTAAGAAAAACTTATTGAACTTACCATAATTAGAGAAATCACTTGAAAATTTGGATAGATATTCTTACACCAAAACAATTATTGTTTTCTGAACCAATAGTTAAAAAATTAGTGGAAAAACACGATCTTTTGTGTACTTCAAGAGATTATGAGGAAGTTTCAAAATTGGCAAAAATACGTAATTTTGACCTAATTTTTGTTGGGAAACACGGTGGAGGAGACAAAGAATCTAAACTCAAAGCCAGTATTGACAGAATGGAGAAACTGTCAAGAAAAATTAAGACATTTTCTCCAGATATTGCAATTAGTTTTTGTTCTCCTGAAGCAGCAAGAATAGCATATGGTTTGGGAATTAAACACATAGCATTTTGTGATTCTCCACATGCTGAAGCAGTAATGCGATTAACATTACCATTAATTCAAAAATTATTAATTCCTTTTACAATACCTAAAAAGGAATTTTCAAAATATGGAATTGATAAAAAAAATATTATTCAATACAAAGCAATTGATGCATTTGTTACAATCCAACGAAAAATAAATAAAAAATCAAAATTACCATTCAAAAATAACAATAGAAAGAATATTTTGATTAGAGTTGAAGAAGAAGAAGCATCGTATACATCAAAATCTAGTAAAATCATTCCAATTATAAAAAAGATAGAAAAAGAGTTTGAAAATGAAAATATTGTAGTTTTGGGCAGATATTCAAAACAAATTGAAAATTTACAAAAAATTATTGATAAAAAAGTAAAAATTGTAAAAATGACATATGATGGAAAACATTTGTTAGAAAATACAGATATTTTTATTGGATCTGGTGGAACCATGACTGCTGAATCTGGATTAATGGGAATCCCGACAATATCATATAATGCAGTTCCAAACATAATAGAAAATTTCTTGGTGAGAAAAAAATTGGTGAAAAGAGAAACAAGTCCCAATAAAATTTCAAATTACATTAAGAAAAATTTTGAAAATAATAATGAGAGTCAAAAAAGAGCACAAAAAATTAGAAAACAAATGGAAGATCCCATTAAAAAATTGATCAAGACAATTAAAGAATAGTTGAATTTACTTTTAAGAGTCAAATTCAAATAAAAAGTTCATTAAGGGAATGAGAGTGCTCGATTTAGCAGCCCGGTAGTGTAGCGGTCAAGCATAGAGGCCTTTGAAGCCTTTGACCCCAGTTCGAGTCTGGGCCGGGCTACTTTCTTTAAAAATAATCAAGTTTTGTACACGAATATAACATAGAGAGTTTTTCTGAAATTAGGCATATGACTGATATCATTTTAGGAATGGGGGAAGTTGGAGAAACTCTATTTCATCTACTAAAAGAAAGAAATTTTGATTGTGTTGGAATTGATGTAGATAGTTCAAAATGTAAGAATTATTCAGAAAATAATCAAATAAGTAATCCAGAATACCTTCATGTTTGTCTACCAGGAGAATTAACAAATTTTGAAGACATCACAGTAGATTGGATAAAAAAAATTATAGGATTAAAAGTTGTTCTAATTCATTCTACAGTAAAACCTGGTACAACAAAAAACATACAAAACAATTCTCAAATACCAATTTTATATTCACCAGTAAGAGGTGTGCATAGAAGATTTTTAGATGATATTAAAAAATATACAAAATTTATTTCTTCAGATGAAAAACAAATTGAACCTAAAATAAAAATAGATTTAGAAAAACGATTTAAAAAAATTGAATGGATGTCAACTACAAAAACTGCAGAATTAGCAAAAATTTTAGTTGACACAACTTACTATGGGTGGTTAATCAATTATGCTCAAATTACAAAAATGATTTGTGAAAAAGAAGGTGTAGATTTTGATGAAATGTGGAAATTTGCAGATGAAATTCATGAAAATTTAGGTAATAGACCAAAAATGTTTCCAGGTATCATTGGAGGACATTGTGTTATTCCTAATCTAAATTTAGTAGATTATGACAATTTAGATATTGTTAAAAAGATTAATGAACTATATGAAAAATTTAACAAATGATTTTTATTTTTAAAAGTCTAATTTTGTAAGTAATCGTGAAGCGATAACAAATAAAGTTGATGCAATTGCCACTAGAATAATCATTTCAATAATTACAAATTCATCGATTGTTCCAAAAATTCCTGCTCTAATTACATCTACAAGATATGTTAATGGATTTAGATAAAATGCAGTACGTAATGGTTCTGGAGCCCCATCAGCTGGATAAAATGCAGTACTAACAAAAGCAAAGAAAAGAAAAACAGTATTAATAATTACATTAAATCCTTCACTTGAGCGTAATCTAGTTGAGATAATTGATGCCAAAGAACCAAAAAGAACCGAGCCTGTAATAGCACCAAAAATGATTATTGGAATTGTAACAAATGAAAATTCTACAGATTCAAAAAATACAGGATATCCAACTACAGCTATTAATCCTGCACTAACTAATCCAATAATCCCAATTGTGCAAATATTACTTAGGATGTAATGACTCCTAGTAAATGGTCCAGACATAATTTGTTCAAACATTCCATGTTTTCTATCATTCCAGATTATGATACCAGAGATCAGTGTACTGTTCATTATGTTAAACCCAATCATTCCAGATGCTAAAAATGCAGGATAATCAAGTTCTTTATTTCCAAATGGAACAGCATTAATTAACGGAGCATAAGCAAAACCAGCTACAAAAATATAGATTAAAGGAAAAATTACTTGCCAAATTAAAAACCCAGGATTAAGAGAAATCGTAAGATTTCTATTTACAAGTCTAATTATTGGATGCATTTTCTTTTACCATATTCAAAAAGATTTCTTCAAGATTTGTGGGTACAGCTGAAAGATCTTCAATATCAATTCTATTATCATTAAGTATTTTCAATACTTTTAACAATACTAATTCAGATTGCTCTGAGCGAATAATTATATTTGTTCCAGTTTCAAAATCAATTTTACAATCAGCAATACCAGATAAAAGAGAACTTATTTCAGGTTGTTTTTCTAATAAATGAATTTTAATAGTTTTTTCTTTTCCAAATCTATTTTTTAATGCATCAGGGGAATTAACAGTGACAATTTTGCCTTTATCAATAATAGCTATTTGATCACACAGATATTCTGCTTCAGATAGAATATGTGTAGTGTAAAAAATTGTCAAACCTGTTTTAACTTTATTTTTTAAATAATCTAATAATTTTCGTCTAGCACTTGGATCTAATCCAACTGTAGGTTCATCTAAAAATAATAATTCCATATCATGCATAAATTCACGTGCAACTTGCACTCTTCTTCTTTGACCAATAGATAGATCTTCATTTCTTTTTTTACGAATTTCAACTAGATCAAAGTCATTCAAGAGTTGCTCCATTCTTTTTTTACGTTCAGTTTTAGGAACATTCCACATCATCCCATATTTTTCAAGAGATTTTTCCACTGATAATGTAGGTTCATAGCTGGGTTGTTGTAATACTACTCCAATTTTATGACGAATTTTGAGAGGTTCTGCTACAGCATCAATGCCCAAAATGGATAATGAGCCACTTGAGGGTGGAATGAGAGTAGTAAGAAGCTTAATTGTTGTGGATTTTCCTGCACCATTTGGACCTAAAAATCCAAAAACTTGACCTGATTTTACTGATAGAATTAGATCATCCACTGCATGAACTGAGCCATATGATTTTGATAGATGATTAACATCAATACAAGACATACCAAAACTGCGATCTTCCTATTAATTTAGTTAATGAGGTAAATCAAGATATTTTTTAGAAAATTTGAATTAATTATGATAAATCATGTAGAGATTTTGAAAATAGACGAACTTTATGATTTTGAAATTGAATAAAAATATGTTCAAGCGATCATTTTGTTAAAAAAATAAAATTTTATCTTAATGAAATTTTTATTAATAGATTAAGTTTATCAAAAAACGAATTGTCTGAATTTGAAAATCTTATTGATAAATTACTTGCACAAAAGCCAGAATTAACTAAAAATGATCTTGAAGAACAAATTAAGCAAAAGAAAGAAAAAATCGGTGCAGGTTATCTAACGGATCAGGGAGCATTATTTCTAATTGCATCAGATTACGGAATTACATTATCAGAGCCAGAAAAAGTTGAAATTAGTTTAAAGGATCTATACGCTGGAGCAAAAGAAATTTCATTAGAGACAAGAGTTTTGAATCTTTCACCTGCAAAACAATTTTCTAGAAAGGATGGCTCTCCATTTTATCTTAGAACAATGACTGTATACGATACAAATTCTACAGCTAGTGTAAAATTATGGGATGAAAAAGCAAATCTTCCTGGCCTTGAAAATCTAAAACCAGGAGATTTAATTAAAATAATCAAAGCTTATGTAAAATCTGATCTAGATGGCTCTCCAACAATCAACATCGGTTCTGGATCAAATATAGAAACTACAGATACTAAAAGTGAAATTCCAACTATTGATACTATTACAAAAGATGTTAGTGAATCTAAAGAAGGTCAAAAAGATCTAGTAATTTCTGGAACTATTGATGGAGTGATTAGTGGAATGGAATTTACAAATTCTCGCGGCATGCCTGGAAAAGCACTAAGAATGAGAATTAAAGGAAAAGATGGGAATGGAATGAGAGTAGTTCTATGGGGGAAAGATGAATCTGCCATACCAAATATGATTTCACAATCTGCCAAAGTAAGACTACTTGGTGTTAGAGTAAAATCTGGAAATCAGGGCCTTGAAATTCATGGAAATGATTCTACAATAATTGAAATTGAAGGTGGTAAAGAAGCAGAGCCAATAATTACAAGAGTTCTTTCTATAATACCAACAGAAAATGGTAAAAGTATGATTTTAGCTGTTGATAATAAAAAGAATTTATTCAACATTAGTGATTCGTCAAACTCAACTAGTATTTGTGTAGAAGGAGATATCATTGAATGCATGCCATCAAAAGTTTATGGAAATTCAATATCATTAGATGAAAATTCTTTTGTAAGAAAATTAGAAAATGATGAATCCATTCCTTCATTGTCTCAACTTAGAACAAAAATTAATGATGTCAAAATAGATGCAAGTTATTGTATTGAAGCAATAGTTTTGAAAGTTCCTGAAAGACGCGAAGTTCAAACAAAATCAGGTGAATCAATAGCACTTTCAGAAATGTTTGTTGAAGATGATACAGGTCAAATTTGGGTAAAAGGTTGGAGAAATCAAGCAAGAATTATTGATAAATGTGAATTGGGAGAAATTATTTCAATTACAGGACTAAATGCAAAACCAGGACTAGAAGGTAGAATAGAACTTTTCATTACCCCATTTTCTAAAATTACAAAAAAGAATTAAGAATCCCAAAAACCTCTTGTCACAACATATTGTCTTTCTGCTTCATAGATTTGTTTAAACAAATGTTCTTCATCAACCATATTTCTTAAAATTCTTGCAGCAGTGTCAGCACCCACACCATATCCAGAAATTACAGTAATAGCAGTTTTACCAAAATTTTCAACTAATGAGGCAACTTTCCAGGCACGAACAAACTTGTGTTTTTCTTCTGCAGAAAGTTTTTTTCCATCATGTTTTTTTCTAATTATTTTAGGTAGATCATAATCTGAATAATATGTAGCAGTGATTTGTCTTGCCTTACAATAAGGACAAATCATTAAATCTTTTACCTCAAAGGTTTGCATTACACGTTCCCATTTTCCACAACGAGCACAAATCAAACGATGTTTAGTTTTTTCTAGTCTAGCTTTAACAAGATCAATAATTCCTTTATCAAGATTTGCTGGAGAGGCATAATATTTTGCAGTATGATCTAAAATAGGTTCAGCCAATTTTGAAAATTTATCAACTTCTAACCAAGTAACATGAATTTCATCATCTTGGATCTTTTTTAGAATTTTTTCAGTATTTTTAAGATCATATTTATCATGAAATAATTCACGTAACGCTTCATGTACAAGTGCTGTTTTAGAATATCGTTCATACAAAAATCTAGCAGATTTTCTTTCATATACTGCACCACGACCAACAACCCCAAATTTTTTTGCGACACACCAAGTTCGCCAATTTACATTATGTGTTCCAGTTAAAGATGCAGTAACAACAGATTGTAAATCATAATCATCTTCTAGAATTTCTATGAAGAGTTTTTCTGAAATTCTTGCTGTAGAAGACAAAAAAATTCTATATCCATCAGAACGAGAATCAACTATTGAGCCCAACATTGTAGATAGCATTGAAGAAAGTATTGTAGATAGTGTGGAATTAATTTTTGAGCCCATACAGGAATGAATTACTATTGATCCTTGAGAGCGATTAGATTCTATTACAATGTTATTTTGATCTGGAATTGGATCGATAGTTAATTTTTCAATTATTTTATTTGTCAATACAATATCTCTATTCTTAACTTTGCTGCGAAAAGATCCTACTTTTCTTGCAGTCTTATAATCAATTGGAATACTTTCCCCTTCCCAATATGGCACAGTGATTCCTCCCCCTCTGAAAGGCTCAACATTTACACTGAATGATTTTTCATCTACATTGAGAATTCTCCATTGTGAACCTTTTAAGACAAAAATATTTCCTGAATCACCAAAATCACCAACAAATCTTTGATCTAAAGATCCAATAATTTTTTTTCCAACACTATCAAAAACTTTGAATTTCAAAATATCAGGTATTGTTGAAAGATTCTCAAAATAATATTTGAAAGAACCGCCTTTTTTCCAATAAGTCATTTTTATTCTATCAAAAAATATCAAATAATTTGAATCAAGTAAATTTATCACATCAAGTAGATCTTCAATTTTTAAATTTCTGAACGAGTATGCTTTGGTTACTAAATCAAAAGCTTGTTCTATTGAAACTTCACCAATTTGCATTGATAATCCAACTAAATGGTGAGCTAAAACGTCAAGAGAACCTTCATGAATTGTTTGCTCTTCAATCGAACCTTCATGAATACGATCAAGAATAGCTCTTGTTTCAAATTCATCATCAGGATTATTTGTAATAATTATTCCTTGGGCTGATGCATCTCGATTATGTTTACTTCTACCAATTCTTTGAACAAATTTAGACACTTGTCTAGGAGAACCATAATGAATTACCAATTCAATTGATCCAATATCTAGACCTAATTCTAATGAAGATGTACATACTACAATACCACGTTTTCCTTCACGTAAAGTTAGTTCAGTTTCTTCCCTTACTTGTTTTGAGAGAGATCCATGATGTAATTCAATAGGCAAAGATGATTTTTCTTTTAAGATTGATGCTAAAAATTCAGCTTCCCCTCTAGTATTTGTAAAAAGAAGAATTGGAGAATCTAATTCTAACTCTACAACATAATCGATAATTTTTTGAGCAACATCTGAAATAGTCCCATCAACATATTTTACTTCTACATCATATTTTCTCACAGAAGTATCTCGAATAATCTCACATTTTCGTTTAGTACCTACAAGAAATTTGCCTGCCTCTTCAAAATTCCCAACGGTAGCAGATAATCCAACTTTTGTAAGAGGATATCTTGAGTTAATTTCTAGTCTTTCAATACTTAGTGATAGTTGCGAACCTCTTTCACTAGATAGTAATTCATGTACTTCATCTATTACAATCCATTCTAAATCAGTTAATGCAGAGAGCATTTTGACTTGTGTTAAAAGAATAACAAGTGTTTCAGGAGTTGTAATTAGAATATCAGGTGGATTTTCAGTTATTTTTTTTCTATCTTTTTGACTAGTATCACCATGACGAATTTCAAGTGTTAATTGATTTTCATTAGCATATTTTGTAATTCTTCTAAAGACATCACGATTTAATGCTCTTAGTGGAGTGATGTATAGAGTTTTGATTTTTCCAGATTTTTTGACATTTTTTACAAGTGAAAAAATTGGAATCACTGAGCATTCTGTTTTACCAGAACCAGTAGGTGCAATTACAAGACAATCTTTTTTTTGTAATATTATAGGTGATGCTTTTTTTTGAATCTCAGTTAGTTTAGAAAAACCAAATTTTCCAAATAAAGAATTAAGAAGTTGATTCGACTGGCGTATTTGATCGTGATCTTTCATAAACAATTACACCTACTAAGCCAAGTGCAAATAAAACTACAGTGATAATTGGTATTGAATCAAAAATTCCTGCCATAATTTATCATTAGAAAAGACCGTTAAAAATCTTCACTATTATCAGATAATCCAATTTTATTAATTGTGTAAGAGAAATTTTCTTTTTTTAAAGCCCAGTAGATTTTACCATTAAATTTGGATGAATTTTTAAAAAGATGAATTTTGATATGAGTGTAAGGATCAATTGCATTTTGCATATTTTCTACCTCAGTATCATTTAGTATTCTAATCATATTAGTAATAATTATTGGGATTTTTTTTCTGATAGCGAATTTTGATAATTCATGCATGTATTTCATAAATAGTAGATTTTTTTCAAATGTAGATTCATCTTTTTGATATTCATAAGAAAATAAATCAGTTATATTATCAATTACTATTAAAGAAAAATTACTTTGTTCAAGAGAACTAAAGGATTTGATTTGTTCTGAAGTATTTGTAATTCTAGACACAGTAATTTTTTCCAATAAATTAATCTCTATTTCTAATTCTTTTTGAATTTCAATAATTCGTTCAGGTCTAAACCCACCTGTGGTATCCAAATACAGAACATTGCCACCATTTTTAATTGAATTTATTGCTAATTGTAACAAGAAAAGAGTTTTTCCAGTTCCATTTCCACCAAATACATCTACTATCACATTATCAGGGATTCCCCCTGACAAGAATTTGTCTAATTTTTGTAAACCAGTAGAGATCATTTGTATAATTATTAGAAATAGAAGAAAAAATTTAAGGAATTTCAATTTTCATAAAAGAGGTAAGGCTTTTATGCTAGAGAACAAAGTTGCAAATTAAGTGAACAATTAGTGTCCCAACCAACTAGCGCAAAAAGACCTCTAACAACTCTTCAAAAAAGTACCAAGAAGAAAGTTACTGTAAGACTGAAAAATGAAGTTGAGTATAAAGGAAAAATGGACAACGTAGATTCCTATATGAATTTGATTATGACTGATGCCGAAGAAATTCATGATGGCAAGACAATTGCAAATTATGGCAGAGTTATCGTAAGAGGCAATAACGTATTATTTATCAAACTAGAAAACGAACTCTAGTTAATAGTGAAGTTTTATGACCAATAGTTTTCTATTTACATCTGAATCAGTAACCGAAGGACATCCAGACAAAATATGTGATAATATTTCTGATGCATTTTTAGATGAATATCTTAAACAAGATCCTAATTCCAGAGTTGCAGTTGAAACAATGGTTACAACTGATTATGTAGTAGTGTCAGGGGAAGTTACATCAAAAGCAGAATTTGATAAAAAAGCTCAAGAAGAATTAGTTAGGAAAACAAT
The DNA here is from genome assembly GCF_054095835.1 of Candidatus Nitrosopumilus sp. bin_7KS. Taxonomy (NCBI): domain Archaea; kingdom Thermoproteati; phylum Nitrososphaerota; class Nitrososphaeria; order Nitrosopumilales; family Nitrosopumilaceae; genus Nitrosopumilus; species Candidatus Nitrosopumilus sp. bin_7KS. The sequence goes on from NZ_JBSWSO010000002.1 coordinate 331,580, forward strand.
CAGAGAGATCGGTTATGATAACAAAGATTTGATGTTTGATGGTGATAGTTGTAAAGTTGAGTTAAAACTACATTCACAAAGTCCAGATATCAGTCAAGGTGTTACAGCAACTGAAGAAAAAGAACAAGGTGCAGGAGATCAAGGTTTGATGTTCGGTTATGCGTCAAATGAAACTAAAGAATTAATGCCTATGCCAATTTTACTAGCACATAAACTTATTCAAAAATTATCACAAGTTAGAAGAGATGGTACTTTACCATGGGTTAGACCTGATGGTAAATCACAAGTATCTGTGAGATATGAAGATAACAAACCTACAAAAATTGAAACAGTCGTTATTTCAACACAGCATGCTCCAGAAGTTTCTCAAGAGGAAATATCAAGAGAAATTATTGATAAAGTAATCAAGCCAGTTTTAGGAAATCTTTGGAATGAAGAAGTTAAAACTCACATTAATCCAACAGGAAAATTTGTAATTGGTGGTCCACATGGAGATGCAGGATTGACTGGAAGAAAAATAATTGTTGATAGTTATGGTGGATTTGGAAGACATGGTGGTGGAGCTTTCTCAGGAAAGGATCCGTCTAAAGTAGATAGATCTGCATGTTACATGTGTAGATATATTGCAAAAAATCTTGTAGCTGCAGGATTAGCAGATAGATGTGAAGTTCAATTAGCGTATGCAATAGGGGTTGCAGAACCAGTATCACTTTATGTTAATACATTTGGAACAAATAAAATTCCTGAAAGTAAAATTGAGGAATTAGTTAGAAATAATTTCGATATGAAACCATCTGGAATCATATCTCAATTAGATTTGAAAAGACCTATTTACAAAAAAACTGCTGCTTATGGTCATTTTGGAAGAAATGAACCAGAATTTACTTGGGAAAAAACCGATAAATCTGAAACATTAAAGCAATCTGCTGGATTGTAGTAATTTCAATACTGATTTAAATTCAATTTTAGATATTTTAGATAATCTCTTGTGATTTCCTTTAAAATTACCAATTAGAATATTGAGATCATCAATTCCAAAATCAAATTTTGAATTAATTATTGCATTATGATATGCCTCTTCAAGTTTAATTTTTCTAATTTTTGTTTTAGTTCCTTTAGAAAAGAGTTTAACATATTTTTCAAAAGTTACATAATCAGGCCCCACAAGATCAATAATTTTATTATTAAATTTTAATTCTAATACTGATTCAAAAATAACTTTTACAACATCAGAGATATGGATAGGTTGAATTGAATAGTTCCCAGAGCCAGGAATTATAATTTCTCCAGATTTAATTTGTTTTTTCAAATTTCTTGAAAACAAATCATCTTTTCCAATAATATATGAAGGTCTAAAAATTGTATAATCTAAACCAGAATTGATAATTTGTTTTTCTGCATTATATTTTGAAATAAAGTAACCTAATGATGTGCTTGATGAAACTCCCAAACCACTTAAAAAAATAATTTTTTTTATTTTAGATTTTTTACTTAAATTTACAATATGTTTTGTTAATTCAGTATTTATCATATCATAATCAGTGTTTACAGATTGTTTTCCTATTCCAACAAGATGAATTAATGCATCTGAATTTTGTATTTTTTTAATGAGATCTTTTACTTCATAATTTTTTGAAATAATTTTAGTTTCACATTTATAATTCTTAAAGTCATTTCTAGATATTGAAATTAATTCAAGATTTTTTTCTGATAAATATTTTCGAAGGTTTTTTGCAATAAATCCACTAGCTCCAGTTACAACAATCTTCAGAGGTTTAACCATAATAGAACCAAGTTTGTTTTAATTTTAAATCTATTTGAATAATTTTTAAAAATTAAGAAATAAGAGTTAATACCATAAAATGAATACAACTAATGTGGAAGAAGAAAAGACAAAATTAAAGACAGGTTATACTACAGGAAGTTGTGCAACTGCTGCATCAAAAGCTGCATTATTATCAATAATTAATCAAAAAAAAATTGAGAATATAGATATTTTATTACCAAAAAAATCCTATATTCAAATTCCAATTGATTCATGTGAATTTGAGTCTGACAAAGCAAAATGTATTGTAATTAAAAATGGAGGGGATGATCCTGATGTTACTCATGGAGCAGAAATTATTGTAGAGTTGTCTTTTACTGAAAAAATTAATGAAATTGAGATTGATGGTGGAAATGGAGTTGGCATAGTAACTAAACCAGGATTAGGTTTGGAAATTAACAAACCTGCAATAAACCCAGTTCCTAAAAAAATGATTACTGAAAATCTAAGAGAAGTAGGAAAAGAAATTCTCTCAGAGAAAGGAATTAGAGTAGTTATTTCAGTACCTAAAGGAAAAGAGTTAGGACCAAAAACGGACAATCCAAGATTAGGAATTATAAACGGAATTTCAATTTTAGGAACTAGTGGGATTGTAATTCCATTTTCTACAGCAGCTTATGCAGCATCAATTAGACAAAATTTGGATGTAGCTATTGCAGCAGGAAATAACACAGTAGTACTTACAACTGGTGGAAGAAGTGAAGATTTTGCAAAAAAAATAGTAGATTTACCAGTACATTGTTTTGTACAGATAGGTGATTTTTCAGGATATGCAATTCAACAATGTGGTAGAAAAGATATCAAAAGAGCGTATGTTGTAGGTTTTATTGGAAAGCTGGCAAAAATGGCAGCAGGGGTAAAACAAACTCATGTTAAAGGATCTAAAGTGAATATGAGTTTCCTAGCTGAATTAGCTCAAAAATGCAACGCTAATCAAAATGTAATACAAGAGATAAAAAAAGCAAATACAGCAAGACATGTTTCAGAAATTATTCAAGAAAATAAGATTGTAGGATTTTTTGACTTGATTTGTGGTGAGACGTATAAACATATGAGAAAACATTCTGAAGAAAACGTTCCAATTGATGTAATATTGTTTGATTTTGAAGGAAATATTTTAGCTAGAAAATCTGAACAGTAAGGTATTTTATTAAAGTTGGAAGATTTTGATTATGGAAAAAACTACTGTTCTTGCTATTACTAAAAACGGAGTAAAAATTGGAGAAAATTTGAAACAGTTATTTCCTGATTGGGATGTATTTGCTCCATCAAAATTAACAACTGATGCAATAGGAATAATATGGTACTCTGAGCCTACAACTGAGAAAATCGTTGAACTTTTTAAAAATAATAATGCATTAATCTGTATTTTTTCATTAGGGGCAGTAATTAGATTAATTGCTCCATATTTGAAAGATAAAAAAACAGATCCTGCAGTGATTGTGATTGACGATAAAACAAATTTTGTAATCAGTGTTTTATCTGGACATATAGGTGGAGCCAATGAACTTACTGAAGAAATTGCAGAAAAATTGGGAGCTTTACCTGTAATTACCACAGCAGCTGATGTAAACAAAACAATTGCAGTAGATCTTGTGGGAAGGGAATTTAATTGGAAAATAGATGATGATTCAACTGTAACTAAAATTAGTGCTCATATGGTAAATGAAGAACCAATAGGAGTATTTCAGGAAACTGGAGAAAAAAATTGGTGTAAAAAATTACCAAAAAATGTTACAATTTATGAAAATATTGAAGGATTAAAAAAATCAAATTCTAAAGCGCATTTAATAATTTCTGATAAAACTATTGACGATGATATATCAAAGGAATCTGTGATATATCGTCCACCAAGCTTAGTAATTGGAATTGGATTGCATTGGGATACTTCAAAAGAAACAATCAGGGAAGGTATTGAGTTTTGTTTAGAAAAATTCAAACTAAGTTCAAAATCAATTGCAAAATTAGTATCAATAAAAAAACCAGAGGATGTAAAAGGATTAATTGATCTTGGAATAGAAATGGGAATTCAAGTAGAGTATGTAAATAGAGAAGATTTAGCAGAGATTTCTGCTCCAAATCCTTCTGAAACTGTAAAAGCATTTGAAGGAACTGCAAGTGTATCTGAAGCTGCTGCCATCAAAGTATCAAATGGGAAATTGATAGTAGAAAAGCAGAAATTCCCACCAAATTTGACTATAGCTATAGCGAGGATTATGAATTGAAACGAGGGTTATTACTTATTGATAGAGGTAGTAGAGAAAGAGAAGCATCTGAAGAATTAGATGTAATTTGTAAGGGAATAAAAGCAAAAGGAGACTATGTTTTTACAGATTATTGTTTTCTAGAGGTAGAACCACCATATATTGAGGATGTAATTCCTAAATCTCTGAAACAAGATATTGATTCTTTAACCATAGTTCCTTACTTTTTGTATCCCGGTAGAAAAGTGAAAATTGCAGTTACTGAAGTAATGAAATATCAAAAAGATACCAAAGTAAAATTTGTAGTTACAAAACAAATGAGTATGCACAAAACTATGTCGGATATTGTAGAAAGTAGAATAGCTGCAACATTAAAAGAAAACAAAATTTCTCTTCCAAATAGTGAAGTAGATGTAATGATTATTGGACATGGAAGTAAAGATCCTAATGCACAAAGATCATTAGATTACATTTTAAATGAATTAAAAAATCATTACAGAAATGTTAGTAGATGCTGGCTAGAAATAGAACAACCAGATATTTTTGAGGGAATTAAAAAATGTGAAAAAGATAATCCTAAAGTTTTGATAATTGTTTTTTATTTTCTTCATGAAGGAGCACATGTAAAAACTGACATTAATAATGATTTGATTCCAGCACTTGAAAAATCCACTATAGAAAAATCATACATTACTAAACATATTGGAACGGATCAAAAAATGATAGATTTAATTTTAGAGAGAGCAAAAGAGGTAGAAGATGCAAACTAAGAAAGGTCAATCAATCGAAGATGCAAGTATGCAAATGATTGAGAACGAGATAGGATCACATAATTTTAGTGAAAAAGAATGGCCTATTGTTAGAAGAATAATTCATTCAACAGCAGATTTTGATTTTGCAAATAAAAATAAATTAATTTTTCATAAAGATGCAATTGCAAGTGGAATGGAAGCTTTGAAAAATGGATGTAGTATAGTAGTTGATGTTAACGGAGTAATTGGAGGAATGAATAAACAAAATCCAAAAGATTTTGGAAATAATATAATTTGTAATATTTCAAAACCAGAAATAATGGAATTGGCTAAAAAAGAAGGTAAAACTCGATCCCAAGTATCCATGAGAGTTGCTGCGTCAGATATTGATGGAGGAGTTGTAGCGATAGGAAATGCCCCAACTGCACTTCAAGAAGTAATTCAGATGGTCAAAGAAGGCATAGTAAAACCAGCTTTAATCATTGGGATTCCAGTAGGATTCATCTGTGCTGCAGAATCAAAAGAAGAGTTATCAAAGTTAGAGGAGGCACCATTTATCACCAATATCGGTAGAAAAGGGGGAAGTTCTTCAGTCTCTGCTACAATTAATGCAATTTTCAAATTAATGAGAGCAGAATCATCTCTTTGAAGATTTTATACAATTTTTAACAAAAATTTCTGCATAGTTTGAGCTATCAAAGTAAAGATGACCGTAAGATGCCAATGTGTTATCTTGAATTAATCCATCCTGATGTTTCTTTATTCCATCACCTATTTCTAAAATATAAGCAAATTTTGAATCAGATGAAACTGAATCTAAATGTGAATAATGAAATTCATGTCCATGAAAATTATGTAGTTTTTCAGATATTGGGGTTTTAGAAATTATCTTACCTTTTGTGTAATTTAGTCTCATTTTTTTTGTCATTTTAGTTTCAGCATCAAATAGGCCAATCATTTTGTATTTTTTATTTTCAGATAAAATAGATTTTGTCAAATACATTAATCCACCGCATTCAGCATAAATGGGAAGATTATCTTCAGATAACTTCTTTATTGATTTTTTCATAACTTGATTTTTTTCCAGAGCATTTCCTAAAACCTCTGGAAAGCCACCACCAATGTAAAGACCATCACACTTTGGAATCTTTTTGTCTTTTACAGGACTAAAAAATTTTAGATTAGCACCTTCACGACGTAATGCTTCTAAATTATCTTGATAATAGAAATTAAATGAAGTGTCAAGTGCAACTGCAATGGTAGTTACAGATTTTTTAGATATTGGTTTAGATTTTTTAGTAAAATCAGATGAATTTTTTGCAATTTTTATTATTTGATTAATATCAATATTTTCTGAAATAATTTTAGAGATTTTCTTAATTTGTTTTTTAAGAATATTATTTTCTAAGGTTGAAATTAATCCAAGATGTCTTGATGGCATATTTAGTAAAGGATTTTTTGGAATCACGCCAATTATTGGAATTTTAGTTTTTTCTAGAGCACTTCTACATAGTAGTTCATGTTTTTTACTACCTATTTTGTTTAAAATAATGCCAACAATACGAGAATTTCTATGAAATTTTATGAATCCAAGTGCAGTTGCGGCAATAGAACGAGAAGTTTTACTTGCATCTAAAACTAGCAGTACGGGGGATTTTGTTAATGATGCCACGTGATGTGTACTAGCATAATTTGAATCTCCACCAAATCCATCATAAAATCCCATCACACCTTCAATTACAGATATGTTAGATTTTGAATTTGAAGTAAAACTATTCAGTAATTGATTTTCACCCATAAGCCATGCATCCAAATTGTATGTTTTATTTTTTGAAATACTAGATAGATAACTGGGATCAATATAGTCAGGTCCAACCTTAAATGGCTGAACAGAAAAACCATGTTTTTGTAATCCATAAATTATTGAACATGTTATCGATGTCTTTCCAACCCCACTAGTAGCACCTGCAATTACAATTCTAGGAATTCTCAATTTGCATGACTAGGATGATTTTTTATTTAAATTGATAGATTATAGATATCCTCAATGTTTTTAGTAAGATCCATTGAATAGAAATTATGGAAAATGATGGTTTAACCATAGTATACACTGGAAAAGGTAAAGGAAAAACAACTGCAGCTTTAGGAATTGCTTTGCGTGCAACTGGATATGCAAAGAAAACGTGTATGATTCAATTCATTAAAGGTTCATGGCATTATGGTGAAATGGATTCATCAAAGAGACTTGAACCGGAATTTGAAATGGTTGCAGTTGGTAAAGGATTTGTTGGAATAATTGATGATAAAAGTCCAAAAGAAGATCATGAAAAGGTGGCACAAGAAGCAATTAGAATTAGTAATGAAAAAATTCAATCAGGGAATTATGATATTGTAATTTTAGATGAGATAAACTATGCAGTAAATCTTAATTTAATTTCAGTTGATGATGTATTACAAATAATAAAATCAAAACCAAAAGGAGTAGATTTAGTATTAACAGGAAATTATGCTAAAGATGAAGTTATTGAAATTGCAGATCTTGTAACAGAGATGAGAGAGATAAAACATCCATTTCAACAAGGAATTAAAGCAAAAAAAGGCATTGATTTCTAGTCAGCAAACATTAATTTACGCATGAAGGAGTTTTAGAAGAAATGTCTACTGAAATCCAAGAAATGCCAGAACCAGGAGAAATTATTCTTGCAACCATTACCAAAGTGATGGATCATGGAGCATATGTCACACTAGATGAATATGATGACATTCAAGGATTTTTACACATATCAGAAATTGCTCCTGGATGGATAAGATCGGTAAGTAGATTTGTCAGAGATGGGGAGAAAAAAGTTCTTCTTGTAAAAAAAGTAAATGCTCAACGGGGCGATATAGATCTTTCATTAAAACAAGTTTCAAAAGACCAGAAAAAACAAAAGCTCAAAGAAGTCAAAAAATTTGAAAAAGGTAAAACTCTATTACAAAACGTTCAAGAAAAAGCCAAATTATCAGATGAGGAAGTTGAGAAATTAGAAGATAATATTTATTCAAAATTTGATTCAGTGTATGATGCTTTCATATTAATTGGAAGAAATGGAATTGAATCAGTCAAAGAACTAAAACTTGCAAAAAAAACTGCAACTGTAATTGAAGATATTTGTTCAAAAATTAAACTTCCATCAGTAGAAATTAGAGGAATTATGGAAATTACAAATAATCAGTCTAATGGTGTTGAAATAATTAAAAAAACATTATTAGATATTATTAAAAAAGATTCTACTATAGATATTACATATTTGGGTGCACCAAAATATAGACTCTCAATTACTTCAGAAGATTTCAAGTCAGCTGAAAAATTATTAAAACCAATAATAGAAGAAATTGAAACAAACATAGAAAAGAAAAAAGGTTCATTCAAATTTACAAGAGAAGATTCAAAGAAAACAAGAGAAAACTAAAATGAGATTTTTACTAAGAAAATGTTCAAAGTGTTATCATTATACATTAAAAGAAAAATGTACAAAGTGTAGTGAAGAAACAATTTCAGTACATCCAGCTAAATTTTCACCAGATGACAAATACATGAGATATAGATTAGCTGAGAGATACTCTTAATCTAAGATATTAGTTTGTAATCCTTGTTCACTTCATAAATAAAAACACCAATAATTAAAAAATGATTTAATTTTAAATCAAAATTACCTACAGAAACAAGTTTAGTATTTGCTTGTAAGTGATGTTTTTGAAAAAACTTTGTTTACTATTCTTAGTATAAAAAATCTTAAAAATTTTTTAAATTAAGGAGCAAATCTTCCCTGGAGTATAGTTTCTTCAATAATATGATTTTTCATAGATGATTCAATTTCTTGTTTAGTTGAACCTTTGATGACATCTAACTTTTGATCTAAAGCATATAATTTGAAAATATACGTGTGTTCTTTATCTGGAGGAGCAGGACCCCCATAACCAATTTCACCAAAGTCAGTTTGACCTTCACTACAATTTTCAGGTATAGAATTTTCTTTAAACTCACAATTTTTAGGATCTATATTCCATACAACCCAATGCACCCAAACTTTACCAACAGCTCCCATTGCATCAGGATCATCCATTATCAAAGCAAGAGATATTGTATTTTCAGGGATTTTATTTATTTTTAGAGGAGGACTAATGTTTCCATGTTTATAGCCATATTTTTTTGGAATAACTCCATCATTTTCAAATGCTTCACTCTCAAAACTCAATGTCATTGAAAATAATGATAATTACTCAATCTTAAATATTTCTAAGATTCTAAAATAATTTTGTTATTTGAAAAAGACATAATTGAACTTCCATTATTTTTAATCTGTTTTTTCAGTTCTTTATCCATTGTAGCTACAATTACTCTATTTTTTATAACATAATCAAGTAATTCCTTGTCTGCAAATGAGCCAAGTATTGGAATTATTTTTAAATTTTTAATATAATTTAAAGTTGATTGTACATCTTGTTTTTTTTCAGGATTTTTTTCTAATTCAAATAACTCATTTTTAACAACTTGAGGTACAACAAAACTAATTTGACCAATCTCAACATCAAGATTATCTAAATTTTTGATTCTGTTTGTGGCTAGATGAATTAAAAAACTTGTGTCACAGATTACTTCAACCAACTATTCCTGCACCAATAAGTCGCCATCTTTCAGAAATTCTTCTACTAATTGCTACATTGCCACCTTCAAATATACATGCAGGTCTTCTAAGTTCAATCTCAACATTCTTTGATTTTATTTTTTTAACTGTACCTAAAACGGGTGCAGTACCAATGTTAAGTCGAAGTAGTTCTCCTGATGAAATTGGTTGTACCTTAATATCTTCAGTAGCACCTACTGCAGAATCAAACAAGTTAACATCTAATTTTAACAGAGTTGAATTATCAGGAAGTGTTCCAGGTTTACCAATAACTGAACCAATAAAAGAATCACTTCTAGTCATTGAAGGATCTAGTTTTGTTCCTATTGCAACTAAACCGCCTGGCTTTACTGATTCTACAATACCAGCAGCAGTTCCTAGTGATGTGATTTCAGTAAGTAATGGTTCGTATGTCTTTTTCTTTTCATTCATAATTCCGGGTTTAATCTCAATTTCATCACCAATATTGAAAACTCCTTGAGTTAAACTTCCACCAATTACACCACCTTTGATATCTTTTAATTTTATTCCAGGTTTGTTTACATCAAAAGAACGTAAAACATGCATTACTGTATCTGCTTTTTCATCTCTATCTGGTGTTTTGATTGTTGATTCAATAGCGCCAATTAATGCATCAATGTTTAATCCAGATTGTGCAGAAATTGGAATTACTGGTGCTTTTGCAGCATAACTTCCTATAACAAAATTTGTAATTTCTTTATAATTATCAAGGGCCTCTTGGTAAGAAAGTAAATCAACTTTATTTTGAAGTACAACTATTTGCTGAATTCCAAGAGTTTGTAGTGCTAAGAGATGTTCTTTAGTTTGTGGTTTTGGTACTTTTTCATTTGCAGCAACTAAAAGTAATGCACCATCCATTAATGCCGAACCTGAAAGCATATTTGCCATCAAACTTTCGTGTCCAGGACTATCTACAAAACTTACAACTCTAGATAATTCACTTTCTTTTCCACAATTATTACATTTTGGAGTTGTAGAATATCCTAAAGGATCTTCACATTTTTTACATTTGTAAAATGCTGCATCAGAATAACCAACACGAATTGTAATTCCACGTTTTAATTCTTGACTATGAACACTGGTCCATGAGCCAGTTAAAGCTTGAATCAGAGTAGTTTTTCCATGATCTACATGACCTGCAGTACCAATGTTAACACATGGTTGATAACCATATTTTTTGATGTACCAATCAGGAAGAGTTTCTCTCCAATGCATGAGTCAAAAAGTAGTAGCGGTATATGTTAAGTTATTCTTTTTTATCTTTAGTTTTTTCTTCTGTTGCTTCTTCAACAGGAGCTTCAACTGGTAATTCTCCATCAAACTTACAATTTACTTGATAGATTTCTTCTGATACTGAATTTCCTCGCATTAGTTTTCTTTTTCGTTGTCCATATTCTGCATCTTGTAAACCAACACCTCTAGAAAGTAAAACTCTTTTTCTTGCTGCACCATGAATATCATTTCTCATTGGGACTCCAGATTTATCACTGCCTCCAGTGAGTTTTAATTTTCCAGTTAATCCTACAATAGAAGCATCAGTTTCATTTCCTAACTCTAACCCTAACAATGGATTAGCATCACTATCTTTGAGTTCTTTTGAAATTGATTTTCCTTTAATATCTGAGATTGTAAGTTTGAAGTTTGCCAATTATTCCGAAAAAAGTTGAACGACTAATTAACCTTTGGACATTATTTTTAAATTAAGATTTGTAATGATAGGCATGACAGAAGAGATCAGATGTCCTAGATGTGATAATAAAATGGTTGACATGCAAGCATGTCATATGTTTTGCCCAAATTGTGGAGCTCATTTAGATTGTTCTGATAAAGGGAATTATTGGTAATTAAATTCCAGGTCTATCTGGAATGTAATCAGATGACATGTTGATAGCCTGATCTTTCATAATTTCAAGATATGTATCATAATCTGCTTCAAAATTACAATGAGGGCATTTTACATTCGTTATATCATCATCTAATATTGCAACCTTTTCACATTCAGGGCATCTTGCATCCATATTTTGAGATAGCAATTAAGATATTTAATCATAATTGACGATATGGTTCTAGGCGGAGTTAGTTTAGTCTGGTATGACGTCAGCTTCCCAAGCTGAAGGGCGCGGGTTCAAATCCCGCACTCCGCATTATAATTCTCTAATTGCTTGTTCTATTATTCCTCTATCAGAAGCTTTAGGATAAAATTTCAAATAATTTTTGAGATCATCTTTTGCTTCAGAATTTTTGTTTTGTTTTTCCATAAGATAAGCACGGTTTTTGTATATTTTTGCAGAACGTTTTGGATTAATTTTGATTGCCTTGCTGTAGGAGCTTTCTGCTTTATCAAATTGACCGGTCTTAAGATAAAAATTTCCCATACCGTTATGGGTCAAATATGAGTTCTTGTTGATTTGCAAACATTTCTCATAATATTTTATACATTCTGAGGAATTTTGAGCGTTAAGCATTGCAGCAAATAGATTAAGCGCAGTAGAATTATTTGGATCAAGTTCTAAAGATTGTTTTAATGATTCAAGTGCTTCAGAACTATTTTTTAAAATATTTTGTTTTTCAGAAATAAGACATAATCTATTTGATTTGTTACTAGAGTCATTTTCTAGATTTATAGATGCAATTATGTCAGAAGGTGCTAAAATTAGCAATAATTTTCCTTCTTCAGACCACTCTTTTTCAAAAATATCTTGAGGAATTGCACCCTCTTGTTGTTCACCTTTTTGATTACCTTTCTGAATATAATGTAAAATTGTTTTTTCTTGTTTATCATATCCTGTAATTACAGAAGCATGTTGAGTTATTTCAGGAATTCCTGGAAGAATTACAATGGGTGGAATTCCCAAATCAATAATTTTTTTTAATTCAGAAAGTGATGAATGAATTATTTTGCATGTTAAACCATGTCTTTCTGCCATCTCTATTCCTTCAATCAAAATACTGCCATCAAATCCAGAATATTTTTTTGCAGATTCTATAGCTTCTGCCATAGGTAAATCAATATTCCAATATTTTGATACTACGTTAATTGGTAAAGGCAAACAGATATTTTCATCATCTACAAGTGGTAATAGTAATTCATGGTTTTCTTCTTCCACAAAATGAAGAAAATTTGAGAGTTATTAAAATCAATCAAAGAGAACAGAATTTTTCAATTAAATCATTACCATCAGGGCTCATTTCTGGATGAAATTGAGTTCCAAAAATTGGTCTTTCCTTATATTGAATTATTTCATTCTTACAATTCATTGATTTGGCAATTGAAACTAAAACACTAGGCAATTTAGAGATCTCATAACTATGACTTTCAAAAATATCAATAGTTTTATTGCAAATGAAATTTTTTTTGATAATTTCGATTGATTCTATTCCTTTTTGGGGGGTAGAAATTTTTCTAATTGTACCACCTAAAGTAAGTGCTAAAATTTCTGCACCATAACAAATTCCAAGTAATTTATTATTATTTTTAATACAATGTGAGATGATTTTAGAATTAATCTCGTTTATTTTTTTTTCATTTTTTTTTCGTCCTGAAAGAATGAAAGAGTCATAATTGAAAAGTGAATCTAATTCTAAACTTTGAGGAGAATGTTTTTCAAATAAAATATTTTTTTGGATTAAAAAATCAGTTAATTGTTTTGTGTAGATAGAACCGTTATCGACAACCAGAAGCAATTAGTTGCCAACCTCGATTGAGACATAATGAATCTCTGGAAGTCCATCTTTTACAAATACAGTTCCAATATTGAGGTCAGTATCTTCTTGCCACATGAAGACTCTGTCACTACGTGGTTTTACAAAGTCATCAATGAATTCTAACAAGAATTTTTCAGTATCTACACGATCACTTTCAGTAAAGAAGAATAATTCTCCTTCATTAAATGATAATGGGATTTGAATGGATGTGGGTTCTGATACAGAAATACCATTTGTTTCAAATACTGACTTTATGATATTAATTCTATCACTTCTAACTAATTCAACATAATTATCATTAGGGGTAGTTGTAGTTGATGCTACTCCGGAAACTTTCTTCAAATATGCTTCAAATGCTTTTTCTTGAGTTTCACCTAATCCAACGAAATATTCTCCGTTAAATGCAGCACCTACTGCTGCAATAGTTCCCAATTGAGCAACCACTCCACCTGCACCTGCGGTATATACAGGAATAAAGTAAACATCATGATCACCTACACGATATAAAATATTATCACCGATTCTTGGATTTCTCAATAAAGTCTTCAGTTGGGCAAATTCAGGATCTCTATCAAGGGCTTCTCGAACTGCTGTAGGACCAATTAATTTAGTTGTAGAATTTAATGGGACTTCATAGAATTGCAAGTCGCCTAATCTAGCAAGATCATTTTCTACTACCATATATCCTGCAAGATTTCTACCCTGTGATCCTCTTAATTCCAATGAAAGCAATCCTAAGAATTCTGTTTGTTTGAATCCAGGAGGTTTTGCTTCAACATAATATGTATCAAGGCCACGAGGAATTTCATAGAATTCATTTGCTTGAATAAATGTCTCAACATCAGTTACATGGTATATGTTATACATTTCAGTTTTCCAGTTGAATAATTCAACAGGATAACGTATCTGTTCTTCTAACCACGATGGTATTGGTTTGAATTGCTCTTTATACTGACTAGCAAACATGTCAGTAAAGAAATCATCTCCAGTTTTTAGTAATTGGATATCACCATTATAAGCATCAACAAGAGCATAACCTACTAAACGCAAGTATGGATTTCCTACAGACCAAGGAACATCACCTGTATCAAATCCAATAATTAATGGGATTAACCAATAGGAACTTTTTCCATCAGTTACAGGAAGAGAATCTAATTCTTTTCCAAATAAATCATACAAGAAATAAGGATATAGTATCTCCATTCTATCATGCACATCTTTGTATCTCATAATGTGAACTGATTCACCTGGAAATGATAACAAAAAGTTTGGCTCAAATATCCAACTCAAAGGTGGGGAAACATCCAATCCACCTGCACCTGAATAAGATACACCACCAAGTTCGGCACTGTTTTGAGCATCCCTTGAATTAGGATAAGCAGACCAGGTTTGCTCAAATAATCCACCCTCACCATAGTAAATTTCTCTTTGTTTAAAGAATTTACCACTGTCTACAATCTGTCCATTAGTTGCTTGTAAAGTAAGAAATCCATTAGGTGCGTGAGTGTATACTAGATGTTCGTTATACCATCTATTTTCAAGACTAACAGATGTTGGCAGAATTGGTTTCATTGAGGCTGTCCAGTACAAAGTATTGTTAAAACGAAGGATATCATTATCCTCAAAGTCTACGTATGGAATTAGACCTATCTCAGGCTTTAGTTTAGCAAAAGCTGCTTCCCAATCCCAAACTCGAATAACATCAAGAACGTCACTGTTTTGTTTTACATAATTTTTAATATTATTTGCAGAAACAGATGTCAATTGGACGTTGTGAGTATTTTCTTGAACATCATTTAATTCTCCTAGATAACGATTTACTCCAATTTGTTGAGCTGTATAAGGTCCTAAAAATTCAATCTTTTTTGCATCTGCAATACTGTTGTTTACTGAAACAACACCTGCTACAATAATTGCAATTGCAACAATAGTTAGAAATCTAACGTATACATCTCGTTTAAACATATGAGTTAGTACACGTGCTCTAATTCTATCAACTATTGAAAATGCAATTAATGCAAATCCTATGACAAGAGTACCTCCAATTACATATCTTGTATTATAGTCAATTTGATCTGTAAAAAATAGATTAATTCCTGCCCAAATTATACCAATTCCAATTATTCCCTCAATTGTTGAAACATAATTTAGATATCTTGGTTTTCCTTCGTTAGAATCTTGAAGATAAGATGTAACTACATTAATTATTCTATGAATTCCAACATACAAAAATAGACGAAGTCCAATTGCTGCAAGTAATGGTGGAATCAATATTACTAAAGCTGGAATCATCGGAACAACATTTTCTGCAGCATAGTTTGGATTATTGTCAGGAGTTACAAAAGGTAAAGTAAACAAGGAAGGTAAATTTTCAATTCCCAAAGAATTTCCATCAATAAATGACATTGCTGCAAATCCAAACATGATATTTGCAAAGAAAGCTCCGAAAAGCAGGATCTTTGTAATTTGCCAGATTACAAATTGTACTGATGATAATTTGTAATCTCTAAAACTTTTTAGAGAATTTGCGATTGGTTGTTGTCCTCCACTTCCTAAAAATCCAATTCCAGTGCTAATTGCATACCAGAAAATTGAAGATCTCCCCACAATGTTAACTCGAATAAGAGCAATGGCAGAAAGAATTATTGTTGAAACAAGTGTGTAATAGAGAGGTTTGGTAAATTGATCGCCAAATTCTGTAAAATTCATCGATAGAATAACTGCCTGATTTCCAACCATAGAGAAAATAACTATTCCAATAATTGCAACAATGCCCAATCTGATGTATTTTCCAGCATCAGGCGGTGGAGCTTGCTTATCAGTAGAGGCAGAATACAAAACTAAATTTTCTTAAGATTTGGTAAATTAATGTCTTACCAGCAAAATCAAGCTATTCTAGCAAGTTTTTTACAAATCATGTAAACTGCAGCATATGTAGGAATTGTTATTTTTTCATTATTGTATGGTCCAAATTTTTTGTTTTTTAATTTGAATTCAATTGGAGAATTTGCAAAAACTTCTACTGTATCATCACTAAGAAAAGATGCTTCAGTATAAGGATCAAAGTTTACTAAATCATCACATTGAATTTTTGTAAGTCCACTCTTACTATTGATAGATCCTGGTAATCTAAAAATTCTGTGTATATCCATAGTGACATTAGGATCAATTTTCACTCCAATGTTTTCTGAAACATCATCCAAAGTTTTTTGAAAAGAAGAATAACCGTTTGCAAGTAATTCTGTAATTATTTTTGAGCGTTTTGATTTAGAACCAAAAATATATTTTGAGAACCGACCTCGCCATCCCTTATCATCAAAGTTAGGAAGTGCAGCACGATCTTGTTTAAGTTTTCTAATTCCAAAAGTTTCAGGAATTGCTCCACGAAGAGAGATGTAATCAGTTAACTCTGATCTTTCTCTAGAACCAATTTGCTGAAATTGTGAATTATACACATAAACATGAAATCCCTCATTACCAGAAAAAAATACTTGAATGTTTTCTTTAGTAATAGCAAGATCATCAATTAGAACTTTAGATAATTTTTCAACTTCAATTTTTGAAGCATCAATACAATTTTTACATGGTAATGATTTTTTTTCTAACTTTGATGAATTACATTTTGAACATTGAGTTAAAGTTTTTGATACTTCATTACAATCATTACAAATTGATACTGTATGATTTTCTCTACAAGATAAATTAAGATCTTTTGCATCAATATCAAAAATTAGATCTGCCTCTTTCCAATCTTTTTCATTCATTGGTAAATTTGGAAATGTATAGTATGCATTAGAACAATAAACATCAGACGGAGTATTTTGCATAAGCATTAGATGCAGTTCTTTATCATCTTTAATTGGTATATGTCTAGTCATTCCTGAATTAAATTTCTGATAACCAAATTCTCTTTCAGATGTTCTTTCTGGAACTTTGATTAGATCAAAATGATTAAAATAGTATTTTTTAAAAGAATCTTCTAAAAATAATACATCCGCTTCTTGCATTATTTTTTCTTCCTTCCAAACTGTAAAGGGTTAATGATATTATCGCATTCAGGTATCGCAAAACACAAACTTTGAGTTTTTAGTTTCTCACATGATGGACAAGTGTATTGAGTTCCACTTCCTGAAGTTCCGGCTAAATGATTTAGCTGATACAGTGTAACACGTGGATTGTAATCAGGTGCATTTTTGAATAATGGTGCAATTTGTTGTACTGTCTGTCCTTTTGATAAAAGAAAGGTTGCAAGCATGAATCTTCCAGAATGTGGAAGGTTTTCACCTTTTTCTAAAATTTCAATTGCATGTTTTACACATGGAGGATATTCTCCAGTGGATACTGTGTATGTGGCAAATTTTTTTGATAATGAAACTAGTTTATTTACTGAATTTTCAAATCCAGGAATCATTGTGGGGGTTTTTGCATTAATTATTTTTGAATTGATGTATGTTCCCAATTCTTTTCTTATTAGTCTGACTGTCTCATGTGGTGAAAGATACACTTTGCCATTTTCTACATGTCTATTGATTAACTTCCATTCTCTTTCATGAAAATTAATAGAATGTTTGAGATAATCAGATACTGGGATAATAAAATAATCATTTGATTTTTCAACTTGTACTGAAAAAAGATCATCAATTACTCTAATTGCAAGTTGATTTTTTGATTCATCTGAAATGTTTGCAAGATCTTTTTCCAAATATTTTTCTGCTCGTCTTGCTTCAGCAAGAGCAAATCTTTTGATCAAAGTATGCATTCCACTTAATTTCAGTAGAACGATTGCTAAAAGAAATGAAAAAACTTCTCTAGGAAGTGCAGCTTCCTTTGAAACATGATCGCCATCTAGATCAGATTTGTATATTTTACCATCTGCTGCAACTAAAATTCTGTCATATGCCTTTTCAATTAGTTGTTTTAAATCAGGATCTGAACCAAATTGTTCAAGGGAAAATCCTTGATCTTTGAGATATTGACCTGCATCTGCTAGGAATGGATATTTTGCAATTTCATCTTGTCCAAGGGCTAGCATGATAGTAATTTACAGAGTATACTTAAAAATCTGATTTTTTGAATTTTGACGCTGGTTTAAATTATGTTTTAAGAAAATACACATATGCAGATAGGATGTCATGTTTCAATATCTGGATCCATTGATAAATCTGTAGATAATGCTGTTGAAAGAGAGTGCTCTGCATTTCAAATTTTTACAAGGAATCCAAGGGGATGGCACGCAAAAGAACTATCCAAAGAAGATATTGATAATTTTAAATCAAAACTAAAGGCAAGTAAGATTGATAGATTTGCAACATGTGCTCATATGCCATATTTACCAAATCTTGCAACACCAAAAGATGATGGATTTGAAAAATCTGTTAAAACATTAATTGATGAAACTGAAAGATGTGCACAATTAGGAATTCCATATTTAGTAACTCATCTTGGAAGTCATTTAGGTACTGGGGATGAAGCTGGAATTAAAAAATTGGTTAAAGGGTTAACTTTAGCTGGAAAAGCAAAAAATGATGTAATTATACTATTAGAAAATACTGCAGGACAAAAAAATTCTGTGGGTTCTGATTTTAAACAACTGGGAGAGATTTTCAAACAACTAAAACCTGCAAAAAAATTTGGTGTTTGTATAGATACTTGTCATGCATTTGTTGCAGGATATGATTTGAGAACAGAGAACGATGTAAAGAAAACTTTTTCAGAATTTGAAAAATATGTAGGAACTGATAATTTAAAAATTCTTCATCTAAATGATGCAAAAGGAGATCTTGGTTGCAATTTAGACAGACATTATCATTTAGGATTAGGTGGAATTGGAGAAAAAGGGATTTCAGCAGTTGTTAAATTTGCAAACAAGAAAAAAATTCCCATAATTTTAGAAACTCCCATTGATGATGATAGAGATGACTTTGAGAACGTCAGAGTTGCAAAGGGATTTGCGTAGAAATTTATTTCATGAGTGAATTGATGTTATAATGGACTATGAAGCAGTAATGAAACTAGCACTTGAGCGTGGATTTTACTTTCCTAGCTGTGAAATTTATGCAGATGCTCAGGCTGGATTTTGGGAATATGGTCCATCTGGAGTTAGTTTAAAAAACAAATTTCTAGAACTATGGAGAAGAGAACTAATCAGAAGAGATGGGATGCTTGAAATTGATGGCTCTCAGATAATGTCAAAATCAGTTTTTGAAGCATCTGGACATTTAGGAAATTTTGCTGATCCAATAATCAAATGTACAAAATGTAATGCAACATTTAGAGCAGACAGAACAATTGCTGAACTTACACAAATAGAAATTCCTGAAAGCGCAGACTTGGAAGAGTTTGACAATGCAATTTCACAAAACAACATCAAATGTCCAAAATGTAAAGGTGATTTTGATAAAACAAAGAATTTCAATATGATGTTTAAAGTTGGCATAGGTCCTGAAGAAGAAGAAGCTTATCTACGACCTGAAACATGTCAATCAATCTTTGTAGATTTTCCTAGATTATACAAAACCATGAGAGGAAAACTTCCTTTAGGAATTGCCCAAGTAGGAAAGAGTTTTAGAAATGAAATTGCACCAAGACAGAGTCTACTTCGTCTAAGGGAATTCTATCAGGCAGAAATTGAAGTATTTTGTAATCCAAATAATTTATCTGAGGTAGAAAAGTTTTCAGAGATTCAAGATGTTATTCTAAGAATACAAACAGATGGAGATCCTGTATCTATGACATGTAAAGAAGCTGTAAAATCAGGAGTTGTTCCTAACAAGCTTGTAGCATATTACTTGGGAATTTTAACTGAATTTTATGAAAAAACAGGAATCGATGTTACAAAAAGTAGATTCAGAAAACTAGGAGATAAAGAAAAGGCATTCTATGCAGAGGTTGCATTTGATTTTGAGGTAGAAACTACTATTGGTTGGCTAGAACTAGTTGCATGTAATTACAGATCTGACTATGACTTGACCAGTCATGCAACAAAGAGCAAGCAGAAATTTGAGATAATGGATGGCGATGACAAAGTTTTGCCCCATGTATTTGAAATCTCCATGGGAATTGACAGAAGTCTGTATACAATATTAGAGCACAGTCTCAAAGATGACAAAGAGCATGAAAGAATTGTATTGTCTCTAAAGCCATATCTTGCACCAATACATGTAGGAATTTTATCACTAGTAAAAAAAGATGGATTAAAAGAGAAAACTGATGAGATTTATCTTAAACTAAAAAGAAAATGTGATGTATTTTTAGATCATTCTGGTGCTATTGGAAGACGATACAGAAGACTAGATGAGATTGGTTCGCCTTTTGCAATTACTGTTGATCATCAAACTCTAAAAGATAACACAATAACAATTAGAAAAAGAGATTCCATGGAACAAAGTAGAATTAACATTTCAGAATTAGATTCTATTTTATTAGATTCAACTGCTTATCCTTGATAATATTTTTAAAAAATAGATAATCATTGTGATTTAGCACTAATTGTTTCAGAATGATATCTGTATGTTATCTTTACAATTGGGTCTTCTGATGCATGTGCTTGTTGTACAAATTCATCATCACTTTCAAGTGTTACATTCCATTGACCAATAATTGGATCAATTGAAGTAATTATGAATCTCTCAAGTGGGTTATCTGCACCACTATACTTGACTCTAAGTATCTGCTCTCCATATGGAATACTTTCTAATCCACCACGTTTACCAAGAGTGTTGTCTTTAACTATACATTCATCTCCACCACCGATGATACATTGTCCTTGAGGATCAGTTACTTTGAACCTCAATTCAGAATTAGCATTAGATGCATAAACTAGAGCAGGATCAACCAACACTTGTCCATCTTGAGTGATTACTTGCAATACAGGCATGTCAGATGTTGCTACTGAGATAGTTTTTGGATGACTGGAAACTAGCACAGATTCTGTAATAATTGTAATATCATACAAGTCCACTTTTACTTCAAAGTCATATGTAATGAAGTCATTAGATTTTGGAATATTCCAGTTAAATATTATTTGAGTTTGTCCTGTGCCAAATAGTTGGGATTTCTTTGAGACTATATCCCCATCAACTACTAGTGAGACAATTCCATATGTTGGGGAATTCTCATTGAATATGTAAAATTCTGGTTTGATTGTTGAACCAGATGGAATGATTGTTGGTACGTCTACTTCAATTGCAACATCAGATACTGTAGTTGGATTTACACCAATGTTGTAATGAGTGGATTCTGAAACACTACCATTCTCATCAGTGACGTGTAACCAATATTTCATACCAGGTTCTACCATGATAATTGATGGGATTACTCCGCTAACTAAGCTCGTAGAGTTTGAGACAAACAAAGATTGTACATCCATCAGAACTGACATAAATTTATCATCTGGTTCTCCCATGATAATTGATCTGAGTTCTACACGTTTTAGCAAAGTATCACTATCAATTATTGCAGAAACCCTCAAGTCTTGACCACTGATAAATTGGAATTCTGATTCAGTTACATCAATTCTAGTATCGTTACCAATCTGAATTGTAGTATCAAATATTCTTACATTAGATTCTGAAACTTTGGGTAGTATATCTTCTGGGAGTGGAACAATTACTGTAGTTCCTTCACATGAAAGTAGTTTCATTGAAGTTTGAATAACGTTGGATTTTGTTCCTATTTCTTCTGTAACAACTATCATCATAAATGATTCATCAGATGAAATTGGTACTTCATAGAGATATCTATCAACAGTAGAGAATTCGTTGAGTTCAGCATATGGTTGTATTTCAGCTAATGTTCCAAATACAACTCCAGATTTTGCAGTAGATACTCTAACTGTTGGTGGAGTATCAGCATCACTTGAAACTATAATTCTTGCCATATTGTCTGAACATTTGTCATAAGAAATCTCATTGATTGCAAGTGGGGAACTTAAAATACCGCCAAATCCACCAGCAGCACTTGCACTTGTACTTACACCTGTACGACCACCGCCACTGCTGCTGCCACTAGAAGATGAGTCTGAAGATGTACCTGATGAAGACGAAGTACCTCTTGATACACCAAATGATGTCATGTGGAAAGAATAAATGTAGATTTTATCACCATCATCTTTCCAACATTCTTCATCAGCTTTGAGTTGACCTGCTCCGTTAACACCATCAATTGCAGCAAGAGTATCACCAACACAAACAGTGGTTATAATTTTGGCTGGTTCAGAGCCTTGTTTGAAGAATGCAGAAAGTCCTTTATTGCCTTGTGCTGGGAATTCTAGTCGTATAGGTTTATCGAGAGATAAACGTTGAGTAGATCCAAGTTCTATTACTATTGCAGGTGTTTCATATGTGGTAGTTGTAGTAACACCATTTATTGTAGAACTAGAAGTTGGAATAGTTGCTGTAGTAGCAGTAAGTAACTTAATTTTACCATCCCAAGTATTTGTACCAGATACCTTAGTATTATCAAAGAATGTTGTTGTTACTTCTAGATTAGTATCATTATTTTCGTCACGGTTAACTGTAAATCCAGAGTCATATGTTACAACTTTTGTTGTTGCAGTTGTAGCTGCAAGACTACTAGAGTCTAAGAAAGTATCACCTGTAGTTTTAACATTGATTGTAGATGAAGTAAGTCCCCCTGAAGGAAGTACAATTACAGAATTAGCTGCTGCAACGGTAATGGTTTTAGTATTAGATGATGGAGTAATAGTAATTGGATTAGTAGCGGTAACAGTAGTTGGTGTTTTTATTTTAATTACACTATCAGAAATTGTAATCGTGTCAGTGACTTGTAGTATATGTAATTGAACTAGAGTGATTGAGTCGGTGATTGCTGGTGTGTCAGTGACTGAAATTTGGAACATGTTGACTAGATTAGCAGAATCGGTGATTGCTGGTGTGTCAGTGACTGAAATAAAGTGACTTTCAACAATGGTGGCAGCATCAGATACTGTTGGTGTGTCAGTTATCAATAATATTGCATCGGTGCTTGCATTATCTGAGATTGCTGGTGTGTCAGTGACTGAAATAAAGTGACTTTCAACAATGGTGGCAGCATCAGATACTGTTGGTGTGTCAGATAGCGATAGGATGAACATTTTGACTATGTTTGAGTTGTCAGTTATGGTTGGTGTGTCAGATAGTGAGATTACCTTGTTCATGGTGGCAGCATCAGATATGGTTGGTGCATCAGATAGCGATAGGATGAACATTTTGACTATGTTTGAGTTGTCAGTTATGGTTGGTGTGTCAGATAGTGAGATTACCTTGTTCATGGTGGCAGCATCAGATATGGTTGGTGCATCAGTGACTGAAATTTGGAACATGTTGACTAGATTAGCAGAATCGGTGATTGCTGATGTGTCAGTGACTGAAATAAAGTGACTTTCAACAATGGTGGCAGCATCAGATACTGTTGGTGTGTCAGTTATCAATAATATTGCATCGGTGCTTGCATTATCTGAGATTGCTGGTGTGTCAGTTAGCGAGATTGCCTTGTTCATGGTGGCAGCATCAGATACTGTTGGTGTGTCAGATAGTGATAGAATGAACATTTTGACTATGTTGGAACTGTCAGTTATTGTTGGTGTGTCAGATACAGATACGACGTGATGCTCTACTAGAGTGGCAGAGTCAGATATTGTTGGCGTGTCAAACACTACAATTCCGGCCTGTACATCAGCGCTATCAGTTATTGTTGGCGCATCAGATAGTGAGATTGCCTTGTTCATGGTGGCAGAGTCAGATATTGTTGGTGCATCAGATACTGGTAAGACGTGATGCTCTACTAGAGTGGCAGAGTCAGATATTGTTGGTGCATCAGATAGTGAGATTGCCTTGTTCATGGTGGCAGAGTCAGATATGGTTGGCGTGTCAAACACTACAATTCCGGCCTGTACATCAGCGCTATCAGTTATTGTTGGCGCATCAGATAGTGAGATTGCCTTGTTCATGGTGGCAGAGTCAGATATGGTTGGTGCATCAGATACAGAAATTGTTGTATTCATTGTAGCGCTATCAGTTATGGTTGGGGTGTCAGATACTGGTACGACGTGATGCTCTACTAGAGCAGCAGAGTCAGATATGGTTGGTGCATCAGATACTGATAGAATGAACATTTTGACTATGTTGGAACTGTCAGTTATTGTTGGTGCATCAGATAGTGAGATTGCCTTGTTCATGGTGGCAGCATCAGATATGGTTGGTGCATCAGATACAGATAGAATGAACATTTTGACTATGTTGGAACTGTCAGTTATGGTTGGTGTGTCAGATGCTGGTACGACGTGATGCTCTACTAGAGCAGCAGAGTCAGATATAGTTGGTGCATCAGATACTGAGATTGGGTCATGATTCGTAATAGCTGAACCACCAAAAACAAACCATGCTGTTTGAGAACCAGAGTTACCGCTGGTTTCATGATTAGTCCAGCTTCCCCAAGAACTACCACTCCACAGATTGGTCTCAACATCTGCATTATTAGAACCAGATACACCTACGGTTGTAAGCATAATATCATCTAGAGCAGGATCAGCAGCTAGCTGCCATTGTTCTCCCCCATCAGAATTATCAGGTATGTCTTGTTGTGTACTCCAAGTTCCTCCTGCAATCGAATATGTTCTATAGAAAAGATTGTTGTTAGATTGACCATAAACCAAAAGAGCTTGATCACCATTTCCCTCATATTCAATATCAAAAAGATGATTGGTAGTAGAAACATCATTTGTATCTCCATCTGCATTTATATCTGAAGACTGTGTAATCTGCGTTCCCCAAGTAGCACCATTCCACACATTTGTTTTAAGCAAATCATTACCACCGCCAGCAACTGCAACTATAATTTGATCACTAGTAGAAGATGGATTAGCAGAAGATTCAACATGTACAATAGTGCTGCCAGTACTTATTCCAGTTACGACAGTTACAGTATCACTATCTGTTGTGCCAGACCATCCGGTACTCTTGTCAAATTCCATAGATTGTAGATTATTAACACCATTATCATTATCATACCATACTGCAAGGAAATCAGCAGAAGATGATTCCCATCTACCATCATATGAGAAACAAGGACCACAACCACCTGCATTGGCTTCTACTTCAATAAGATTACTCCAAGATACACCATCAAAGATTTGTGCGTTCACATCGTTACCACCATCTCTTGTCATCAAAGCAACATAATTGCTATTAGGATCAGCGATAAGTCGCATGGTGTTTAGAGCACCGCCAACATTTAATGCATCAGCTGAAGTATTCCAATTGGAACCATTCCATATGTCACAATAAGGGATGTTTGTATTAGTAGGCTCACGATAGCAAACCATGGCGTGCGTACTGTTAATGTAGGCTAAACTAAATGCACGCTGAGTTGCTATATTTGCACTAAATTCAGTTACTGCACTCCAACTAACACCATTCCACACTTGACAATTAAGATCAGATGAACCATCTCCAACACACAGTATCTTTTCATTAGAATTATTATCAGGTTTTGCAACAATTCTAACTGTATCAACAACTCCTGTTACATCATTAGCGTTTGACTCTGATCCAAACCCACCAGATTGTGTTTGAGTTTTGTATTGTGGGATAGACGTATCATCATTTTCCCTATATACCAACATGTTCTGCGATGTGGCACTGTTGTGTGCATATTGCGTATCGTTTCCAAACTGGAACATTAGATGATGTTTTCCATGAGTAATGACCTCAGATAATTCAAATCCAGTCTCTGTACTTGAATAGTTTAGATATGTTATAATATTTCCATTAATAATTGGAGTAAGATATTGTGTTCCGTCATGTAGTTCTAGGAATTTAAGATCATCAGGCAATCCATCCCCAAATGTCGTACCATCCACTGCAGTGATGATTAGATCAGCAGTGCCTATTGTGGTAAAGTTGACTGTCCAGTTTCCGCCAACTACAGGATAAGACTGCACATTAATTATTACAATATCTGCTTCAATCTCAAATTCTTGCTCAGATAATTGTGGAACAATCCATTGCATCTGATTAGCAATACCGTTTCCATCCGTATCTACATATTCCACATGAAATCTGGAATCATGGGTCACGTTAGTCTTGATGCCATCTATATTCCAGAACAGCTTAAATTCGACTCCTGCCTTGACCAGTCGTTCTGGAATATCTGAATATGATTTGACATTACTATAATGCAGTGTTGATTCGTGAGCTACTGTCACTTTCTTGTTGTATATGTTTTCAGTAGATTGATCTTTTTCGGTAGTATATGGGGCAGGAGTCTTAAAGGTAAGATCCACCTTTGTGGCAGTATTATTTACGACAAGTAGTTTTGTTGGTTTATCTTTTTGAAGTAGCTCAGGCATCTTATCTTGAAGTAATACAACAGGTACCATCTTTGCAGTTGTGGTATTATCTGATTGTGTTTTGTTTGATACAAAGTACATGGAATTTTCATGTACAGAATCTTCAACATCAAAATTACTTGAATTAGTTATGTTGTTTGGTACTAACGGAACACTAGATGAAACTGTAGATTTTGTAATGGTGTCTATTTCATCTAGATCTACATATGTAGAGTTTGTGGTGGCATCACTGCCAGTATTGTTTGTACTAATGGTAGTAACTTGAATTTCATGTTGGTCCATAATTCTAATCTTCTCAGTATTGGAGAATAATCTATCAGGTAAATCCGATGTGTTGTCTTTGAATATCATAGATCCATCTAACGGTTCATCAGATTCATACAATATGGATTCTGTATTGTTTTCATTGGTAGATGCTCTAGTAATTTCAGCATCAGAAGGAAGCTCTATTGCAATCGTTCTTGATTGATTAGATAACGATACGGTTTGTGTCCAGGTTACTGATTTGTTTATCTCAATAACATCATGTTCAAGATGGGTTTCAGTAGTAATTGCTTTTGAGTTTTTGGTTGCCAAATCATGTATTGTAGGCATATCAAGTGCAAAAATTGATGATGTAACAGAATCCATAGGAATAGATTCAAGTGAAGTTTGGTTTGCAGATGCAATAATCTCTGCTAGTAGTTCGTCTATAGATTTTTCTTGGTATGTATAATCTGACTTTTGATTTTCATACATACGTAAAATATCGTGTTGTGTTAATTTCTTGGAAAAGAGCGATACGTCATTAATGTATCCTGAAAACTTATTAGTTATTTTAGTTTCTTGTTTACTTGTAAGATAAGCACCTACTACAATGTCTTCAGAAGAATGAATGTTATCAAATGACTTTGTTTCAAGCTTGCCGTCGACAGCAAGTGAGAGTACTCCTTCTAAAATGGTAGTTTCTTCCATTACTCCATTTACAAATATGGATATGTTAGTACCATTAAATGTTGCAGCTACATGCGTCCATTCATCGTTAATTTGGGAAGTAGATTCGACGGATTTCCATTTCATACCATCGTAGACGGAGAATTTTGCTATCTTTTCTGGAGAAATCTTGTTGTTGAGATTAGCTGAAAATGAACCAGTTTTACTTATGAGCGTAAATTCCGGTGAACCATTTGTATAATCTGGTTTTATCCACAAGGAGAGAGTAAATTCTGATAGTGTATCAGTCTTGGTTTGGTTTTTGATTGTAATAAAATCATCAGAGCCATCTAACTTCGCTACAGTGTTATTGCCAACCAGTTGTTTTGACACTTTGCTAACAACATTATCATCATTCTCAAAGTCCAAAGATAGTAAAAATGTGTGATCATAATCTTCAATAGCAGAGTCTGTGATTGTTGGTACATCAGAAATCGATATTGTTCTGGCAACACTTGCATTATCAGTTATCGTTGGTGTATCAGATACAGGGACATCAATGGTAGTGGCGTTGACAGGTGCAATGGTAGTGGCGTTGACAGGTGCAATGGTAGTGGCGTTGACAGGTGCAATGGTAGTGGCGTTGACAGGTGCAATGGTAGTGGCGTTGACAGGTGCAATGGTAGTGGAGTTGACAGGTGCAATGGTAGTGGCGTTGACAGGGACATCAATTGACGATTCTTCAGCAAAAGCTTGGCCCCAATAGTTTGTTGAAATTGAAAATGGAGTAATAATTGCAGATGAAAGTAAAAGTACTACAAAAGAATAACAAACAGCTTTTTTATAATTATAAAGCTTAAATTGAGAACCATCAACACGTAAAAAAACATATCCTACTAAAGGAATGATGAATATGATCAAAACATTATCTGACCACATCAGATCTTGTGATTGTTGAGATGCATAATCAGATAAGAAATCAGGTTGGAAGAATTCAGATGATGATAAAATGGAAATTAAATTAAAGTTAGGTGCAAGAACAGATTGATATTGAAAAACATCTTGAAAGAGAGAAATATCATAAGAAGAATCAAAATTGTTAATTATAGTTGGTTGCTCAAATATTCTCCCCATTATTGCAAGTGGCGCAAATATTGTATTGCTAACTGGGATTGTTTTAGTCAAAATTACGTGATCAGAAATTGTAATCGTATCATGTGATGGATCATAATTTTCAGAATTTAAAACAGGAATCACATTATGATTTTTTTGCAATAATACAGTATCATGTATTTCAACATAATCATTTTGCAGAGTAGAGGATGATTGAATATTGGTATTATCAGAATACATCAATATGCTAAACTGAGGAGTGGTCACAGATACAACAGAGATCAGGATCATCGCAATTACAAAAAATCCAAGATTTCTTTTCTGAAATAGTCGATTACCCATAACAAAACAGTCATAATTTTTCCCATTAAGAAGAGAGGAATGTTTAGGGGAAATATGATGCCAAATTGGCATTATCAAATCTAAAAGATACCGTATTGGAAGGCTGGATTTTATTGTGAATAATAGCTGTAGAGATACAAAAAAGGCCAATCAATGCAACATTATCCAATGGCATTAAAAAAAGAAAAAATATTTTGAATTATACAAAATCTCAATAAGAATTATGAAAGATTACAAGAAAACATTAAAAAAATTATTTGAAATTTAGTACGATTCCAAAGTGTGGAAATATTACGTTTACATCAAAATATGAGAAAAGATTTTTCAATAATTGGTAGTAAAAAATATAAGAAAAATACATAACCATTTATAAAAAAAGATTGTTGTGTTCTTGAGAAATTATGCAGAGATCATATTTTTCCCTTATTCAAGTTTGGATGTGATTAAAAGATCTTTTAATGTATGAATTTTTACATTAGGGTAGATTCTTTTGTAACCATCAAGCATCAATTCATACTGTTATTTTACAAATTAATTTATCAATTTTTTCTTTAGTTTTATTTTCATATGGAGTTAACTATCAATATTTGCTTTCTTGTATACAAATAATCATTACTTGACCATTACATTAGATATAATAGAATTCTTGGTAATGGTATGGGAAATAATTGATTTAGTGTTGGGTGATATTATAATAGATTGTTTGAATGTAATGACAAAAAAATTTGTATAATGATTGTAAGAATATCTCTATCAAAGAATTTGAAAAAGAATCAAAAATGCTATAAAAAATAATTCTAAACACACAGTATTTCTATGGATTACAAGCGATTTGAAGATAATCGACAGTATTCTAAGCCTAAGTGAGCTTGGTTGCTGTCTAATAGAAAAAATAATTATGGTATGAAAATGATCGTCTAGTTTTTCAATAATATATTACAATTTGATTCGCAGCAAACAAATCAAACAGTTAGCCTTCTTAGGATAAAACAAAATAACAGTTCTATATTTTCATATCTTTCAGTGTCTTGTAAGGATACGTATAGCTAAAGATTCCACTTATGTTTTAACACTTACATTCAATTTCAATAACGATAACGTGAGGGGCACAAATTAAGAAAGATTCTAACTGTAATCTTCTTTACTTAACATCTCATATCCTAAAATGAAGTATGAAAGATTTATTGATCTAAAATTAATCTTGGTGCAATGTCTTCATTAAAATGAGTAGCTCTCTCAGTTGTTGCAAAATCGATATTTCCAGCACCACTTTCTAGACGTTGTATTATCCATCCGTAGTTTGGTGAATCTCCAGCTAGAAACATATTGACATCAGAAGTGACATCAAATTCCATCCATCCAGATGTAGCAATGGTTGGTGGTAGTTGATTATTGCCATCAAAGTCTTTGAATATTGTCAAAGTATCAGTAGGATTGTCTTTATCAAATACAGCTAGCTGTGCATCTTTCCAATCTAGATCACAATCAGCAGCACCATTTGATATATCTAAATCAATAGCACAATTATTTGTAACTCCTTCTCCAACACCTCTGTCTAAGATACCTCCAGCAGCAATAAATTCAGATTGTTTAAAATCATCAGGTCTCTGATTGAAACCATTTCCTTCAGCCCAATTCATGGTTAATCTATTTATACCAATATCACGTCCCTCATTTCCCCAATTTTGACCATTAAAGGTAACATACAATTGTAACTTAGCATTGCTTACCTGATTACCAGTATATGAGTCCAGATCAAATGAAACTAGAGAATGCTTTGTACCACCAGCTTGAACACTCATAGACCAGTTTGCTCCTTCGTTGGTATTACCAGCTCCTCTAAGATATGCATCCTTGTCAGCAAACAAAACAGATGACTGTGGAATTTCTGGAATTACAATATTAATTCTAGGTGCGACATTTTCACCAAATTCATCATTGTATCTGTTTATAGCACCTTCAGTTGAAGCAAATTCAATTCTACCTGCTTTATGATCAAACTTCTGGATCATCCAACTGCATGTTTCAACATTCTCGTTAACACAAGAATTCAAGTCTGCAGTAATGTCAAATGATACCCAACCAATAGTAGACTCGGTCATGGGCAGATCTTTCTTGTCATTACCTTTAAAATTCTTAAAGATGGTCATATAGTCAGTAGGAGTTTCAACTACATCAATACTACCGTGTTTCCACTTGTTTTCACAATCAGCCTTACCGTTATCGATATTTGTATCAACAGAGCAATTTGATGTTACACCATCACCATCACCACGATATTTGAAATCTTTAATATCAGAGTTTTTCAGGTTTCCAGGTTTAGTGTTAAAGCCATTTCCTTCAGTCCAAGTTGCCAATACTCTATGAAGAGTAATATCGCGTCCTTCCTTGCCCCAATTATCACCATTATTAACAGCAAACAATTCTAAAGTAGCATGATCTGGAACAGTCGAGATTCCAGTTAAATCAAAAGATACCAATGCTTGATTATCTCCTCCTGCCTTAACTATTAAATTCCAGTTTGCGCCCTCATTTGTATTTGAAGCACCTTTTCTAAGATAGCTGTCCTGAGATGCCTCTAAATTTATTGAAGAATCTGCATAGGAATTATTCAGACCAACAATAGAAAAAACAATCAATGCAAAAATAATAATTACTTTCAAATTTGTTACACCATGGATAAATAACATCTAATATTTTAAGTGATCTAAGAATACCAGTTCCCAGATTTGGGAAACTGACAAACGAAGTTTTGAGATAAATTTTGTCTATGGGGGGAAAATTGCTTAGTTTGTATACGTTGTGATAAAAGTTGTTACGATAGTAATTAAAAAATTCGTTTAGATGTTTGTAAAAAATTTCATACAGAATATCTAAAGACAATGAAGAAGCAATTAGAAATAATTCAGTGATATAAAAAATATAGATGAATTTTATTAATTGTAAAAATAATTTCAGATAAAAATTTGAACTTGGATCAGACTTTTAATGATCAAGATAACATCACAAAACTAAATCATGTATTAATATGAAAAAGTTATTTTTGTGGCAAGAGAGTCTCTTCCCAAGGAGTAATCCAATAGGCATATTTTGTAGCATGTTTGTCAGACTCTGGAACTACATACCACACTTCTAATCGTGATTTTTCATCTGTAATTTGATCACATGGAATAATCAATGTGTGTTCATCATGATTATACTGCAATTTATGCACTAATTCTTGAGAACGTGTAAAATATGTATGATTTATAATTTGAAAAAATTTTTCACCATACATTTTACAAGAGTCTCCATTTTGTTCTAAAAGAGTTATAGGAATACCATTTTTTACAATATTTCTTGGGAAAACATCGTCAAAGTTTACGGGAGTTAAAGGATTAATGATTGTGCCAAACAAGGAATTGCCAACATCAAGGTAAAAAAATGCCATAATCACAGATATGGCAACTATAACCAAAATTATAATATCTTTTCTTTGACTCATATTATTTACCATAATAAGCTAGATTTATCTTTTAAAAAAAGAAAAAAAGAGTTCTAGTTACCACTAGAACTAATGTCAAAGGTGTATGTGATATCTACGGTTTCAGATGTAGCCAACTGTGTATCTGTCACATCAACTACAGCAAATAGAATTCCTTCGGTGGCGCAGTCATTAAAATCGCCATCGTCATCGGCATCGTTTTGACATATTCCAATTGCTGTGATTGTATCGTTGTCAGCACAGTTTGTTCCACCACAAGTAAATTGTAAAGAACCAATTACTGCAGTACCACTTGAAGTGGTTACAGTTGTATCTTCCTTACAATTATTCTCTGTCATTCCATTATCACCGTCAAAATCAGCTGCTGTTTCTGCTTCGGCGATAGTAGGTGAAGCAGCATCACTAATACAGATAGAACCGATTTGTATGTTATCAGCAACTGTTACAGAATCTTGGAAGGTTTGATCAAGCAAGAATTCCTCGCCAGTATCTACAATTCTATTGTGAATTGTTTGTGAGAATATTTCTTGTCCAGCTGCATTTTTTTGTATCATTGTTGCTGCACCGTAGAAAGTGTGTTCACTTTGTGATGTGCCTAGACTACTAGGAATGACCATCATAGCTAGTACACTCATTAAAGCAAATCCTGCAATTTTTGTATACATTGACTTCATAAAAGATAAATTTCTATATATGTAAACCGGAAGAAAAGTTTAACAAAGTGATCCAATTTGGCATACACGCAAAATTTGCATGTATCTAATGGAAACACGCTCAATCGTTGAGATTTGGAGAATCTTTGGCTGAAATAATATATCTTTTAATGCCTTGTTCATCTATAACATATCCATCGTTATTATTAAATTCAGTAATATTTTTAGATATAATTACAGAATCATTAATTGTAGTTTCTGAGTCTTTTGAAAAGTTAGAATTTTCATTATTTGATACAGACACTACTGCCATAGCACCTACAGCAATGGCAATAATCCCGACAATCACAATAATGTTTATCACTACCTCAAATGCATGTTTATAGATTAAAAACTTTATTGAAAAATTCTTTTAAAAATCATTTATTATTACAAGAATGTCTAAAAAAGAATTTTTGTATTCAAGTTAATTTTAAAGAAATTAAAATAAAAAGGATAACTTGCGTCCTTTTCCTAGCTACTCAAAGGTAGAAGTAGAGGATTGTGACGAAAGTCCAGTTGAAGAAGGTACAGATGGGAATTTGTCTCCTATCTGTTGCTCAGCTACTGCAGATGCTTCTTGAAGAATCTTTTCGGTTTCTTCACTTGAAGCACCAGACTCCATACTAAATGAGTCTCCTGCAAGTGAATCCATCATTAGTCCATTAAGTGTCTGGGTCATACTGTTCAATTCTGAATCAGCTTCTGGCATGAATCTTCCTAGCGATGACTTCAATCCCTTCATTGTAGACATTGCTGGTCCAATTGCTACCATAGCATCACCAAGATCATGAATAGTTGTCAGTCTTAGTTGGACTTGTTCTAATGACATTCTTGCGTTGCCGAGCATCTTTGTAACTTTACGAATTTCAGCTAATTCGTTAGACAAAACTCTACTTGTGTCAGTATCATGTTGCTGCATTGCAGTCACGACTCTATGAAAGAGTTGCGCATCTCTTTCGTGCAGTTTACCTAACATAGAATCCATTTTTGAGATTTGGACTTGTAGTTTGTTCACTGCGGTTTGAATTCGTGGCTTTAATGCACCTTCAGGCTTTACTGCATCACGTAGTTTGCCAGTTACGCTTTGGGTCTCCTGATGAGCCCAAGTCTTATCGAAGTTTGGCATGATGATGAATTTAGAAATTTAGTCTTAATCATCGGTGTAAATTTAGATCAGTTTTTGACTAAATTTAGCTAACAAACATTAGCCTTATTTTTCAAATGATTTTGTGGTTAAAATTGCAGTTTTTGATTCAGGTTTAGGCTCACTAACAATAATTAAAGCAATTCAAAAAATCGCAAAGTCAGAAATAATATATTTTGCAGACCAACAAAATTATCCCTATGGGAATAAATCTCAGGCTCAATTATCCAAAATAATTAAAAAATCAATCAATCTATTACAAGTAAAATTTTCTCCAGATATCATAGTTGTAGCATCAAACACACCTAGCCTTATGTTAAATGTAACAGCAAAGAAGGTTTTTGATGTTAAACCTCCTCTAAAAGAAGCAAAGAAAAAATCCATATCCAAACAAATTGGAATCCTGGCTACAAATAGTGCAATTAATAGTAAAGGTTTAACTCAATACATTAAAAAAAATAATTTTCCAAAAGATTTCAAAATTATTAAAATAAATGGATCAGAACTTGTTGAATTAGTAGAATCTGGAAAATTTCTTTCAAATAAAAAATATTGTCAAACAATTATTAAAAAAATACTTGAAAAAATAATATTAAAAAATAACATAGATACCATTACACTTTCTAGTACGCATTTACCAATTATAAAACCATTATTGAAAAAACAATTTCCAAAAATAAATTTCATTGATCCATCAGAACAAGTTGCAAGAAAAATTTTAATTAAAATAAAAAAAAATCAAAATAAAAAAAATTCATTAAAGATTTTTGCCACAGGAGATATCAAATCATTTCAATTGAAATTAAACAAAATAGGAATTAAAAATAAAGTTAATTTGTTTCTTTCTTAGCTTTTCTATAACCGTGACTAAATTTTTTATCATACAGTTTTGAATATTCATATGTTTTAGGATCTATTACATCACTGATTATTACAATTGCAGTACGAGTAATTTTTTCCTCTTTAATTTTTTTAGCAATATCTCCTAATGTACCTTTGATAATTTTTTGATCAGGCCAGCTTGCTCTATAAACAACTGCAACTGGTGTAGATTTTTTATATCCTCCTTCAATTGCTTCTGTAACTAGTTTAGAAATTAGTTGTATGCTGAGATAAAAAATTAATGTTGCTTTATGTTTTGCAAGTTCTGAAATTTTTTCACGTTTTGGAACTTTGGTTCTAGATTCACCTCTTGTAACTATAATTGTTTGAGTAACTCCAGGTAGTGTTAATTGCATTCCAAGTGCAGCTGCTGAGGCTAAAAATGCAGTAACACCAGGAATTACAATAGATTTGATTCCTTTTTTCTCTAAATTATCAATCTGTTCTTTGATGGCACCATAAATTGATGGATCTCCATCATGTAATCTGACAACTAGTTTGTCTTTTTTTGCATTTTTATACAACAAATCAAATATTTCTTCTCTAACTAATTTAGCAGCATCATGTAGTTTTCCTTTTTTACATAGTTTTAAAATTGGATCAGGAATTAAGGATCCAGAATACACAACAACATCTGCTTTCTGAATTAATTTTTTAGCTTTAACAGTAATTAGTTCAGGATCACCTGGACCACAACCAACAAAAAATACTTCAGACACGTTTTACCACCAAAATTGAGAAATATTTTGTTGTTAATGATGAATCATTCACTTCACCTAATGTCATTTTTCTAATAATTTCATTTTCTGTTCCAAGATCTTGCCCTATTGCAAAAATAGAATTATCAGGAAATCCAGATTCTTTAAGAACCTCAATAACTTTGTCAAAATATCTCCCATCTTTTAGAAAGATCATTGATTCTGAATGTTTAGCAATCTCTTTCACACTTGATAAATCATAACATGATGGAATAATGGCAACCTTTTCTGCTCCTTCTGCTACACTTACACCAACTTTGGCTGCAAATGTAAACATGGAAACAATTCCAGGAATTACACTGATATCCATATCAGGATAATTTTCTTTAAGATCTTTGTGCATGTATATCCAAGTACTATACAAAAAAGGATCACCAACAGTAAGATAAACAACATTTTTCCCCGTCAATACAGTTTCAGCCATTATTTTAGCATTTTTCTTCCAAGTAGCTTCAAGAATATCTTTGTCCTTTGTCATTGGAAAGATTAGCTTTACAATTTTTTGATTTTTAGATTTATCAATTATTGGTGAAACAACAGCAAATGCAATACTTGGTCTGTCTTCATTTGAAGCTGGGCACATTATGATATCTGCATTTTTAATTGCCTTTACAGCCTTGACTGTGAGTAATTCAACATCTCCAGGTCCAACTCCTATTCCAATTAATCCAGGCATGAAAAGTATGATTTTCTTCCTAATTAAAAATCTAGGTTAGATCCTAGTAGCAGATATGATAGTTACAGGATTTCTAGCAAGCATCATGGTTCCAGTACTGGTTTTTCTACTCTTAGATATGGTAACTTGAGTAATATCTACAGATTCAAATTTTAATTTCTCTAATACTTGTAAGACTGAATACAAAGTTTCAATTAATATTATGCCAACTACAATTCTACCTCCAGATTTTAGTTTATTTTGTGATAATTCAACTATTTCCTTTGTATCACCCCCTGTACCTCCAATGAAAATAGTATCAGCTTCTTCAAGTTCATGAATTTTTTCTTTGGCATTCCCATGAATTACTGAAATGTTAGTTAAACCAAATTTTTTAATATTTTTTTTAGTTAATTCTATAGCATTTTCATCGTAATCAACGGCTAAAACTTTACCAGATGATTCTATTTGGAGTGCAGCTTCAATAGAGATTGAACCACTTCCACATCCAATATCATAAACAACCTGTCCAGTTTTTAGTCTTGCTTTGCTTATCTGAACAACTCTAACTTCTTCTTTGGTAATGGGAACTTTTTCTGCTCTCTCAAATTCTTCATCAGGAATTCCAGGGGTTTTAAATTTCCACATTTGTCATTACCATTTAATTTCTAGTCTAAATGTTAATTCCATATGTATTACTAGCTAAATGAGTCAATGTATAACTTACAATCCATGAAAACAAGTACAAGAAAACATAACTTCCAATAGCTTGTGTGACAACTTTTTTTCTATCAGATGAGGGTAATTGCATCTTCATTCCTTTAGCAACTATAACAGTTCCAAAAAATATTACAATCATAAATCCTATAGATGCCCATCTTCTTTCTTCACCCTCGATACCTTCAAAAATGAAAGTAGCTGCAGTTCCTGCTATTATAGCTAAAGCAACGCGCATCCAAAACAATTTGTTTAATTTTTTATCTTTTTCACTTTTCTCAGCAATACTCACTGGTGGTTCTCCCGATGGAGTATCGGAAACAGGTTCAGATTTTTCTGTTTCTGGTGTATCTGTAGGAACGTCCTCAATTGGTTCATTTTTTGATTCATTAGGGTCGACTGTAGGTTCAGATTTTTTCTTTTTGAATTTTGCCAAGTAATTTTCTAGCGTGTCTCAAGCAAACCATGTTTAATATCTTTGGTCAAAGTTTGAGTATTACAAAGCAAGAGTATAATTTTAGACAAGAAACAGGTTTGTTATGACACTATCCGGGATAGAATTACGTTATTTGGTTAATACGATTACTGAACAAGTTCAAGGATACTATATCAGCAACATTTATGGAATTACTAAAGATAGTATTCTCTTCAAACTTCACCATACAGAAAAAAGTGATCTTTTCATGATGATTTCAACATCAGGTGTATGGTTAACTGCAGTAAAAATTGATCAAATGGAACCAAATAGATTACTCAAAAGATTACGAAGTGATTTACTTAGATTAAAATTAAAAAAAATAGAACAGATTGGTGCAGAGAGAATAGCATATTTTACTTTTGAAGGATTTGGGAAAGAACTTATTTTAGTAGGAGAATTTTTTGGAGATGGAAATATCTTACTATGTAACAATGAAATGAAAATTCTTGCATTACAGCATTCAATAGATGTTAGACATAGAAAACTTAGTGTGGGTTTAGAATATGCTCAACCTCCTAGTAGCGGATTAGATATTTTTAATTTGAAAGAGTCAGACTTTGATGAACTTAAAACAACAGATTTGGTTGCTGCAAAATGGTTCGGAAGAACTTTGGGATTACCAAAAAAATATGTCGAAGCTGTTTTTGAGATTGCAGAAATTGATGGAAAAAGAATTGGGAATCTATTATCTGATGATGAAATAAAGAAAATTTTTGAAACGATAAAAAAAATTGTTTTAGATGTAATTTCTGGGAATCACGATGCTGTAATAGTTAGAAATGAAAAAACAGAAGTTCTTCCCCTGAAATTAGGAAAATTAGAGGGAGAGATAACCCCAGCAAACAGTTTCATCGAAGGACTAGATACTGTCTTTACTGAAAATATTATACAAAAAGGAAAATCAGTACAATCAGGTAAT
The DNA here is from genome assembly GCF_054095835.1 of Candidatus Nitrosopumilus sp. bin_7KS. Taxonomy (NCBI): domain Archaea; kingdom Thermoproteati; phylum Nitrososphaerota; class Nitrososphaeria; order Nitrosopumilales; family Nitrosopumilaceae; genus Nitrosopumilus; species Candidatus Nitrosopumilus sp. bin_7KS. The sequence continues at coordinate 370,201 of NZ_JBSWSO010000002.1, forward strand.
TCAGATAAAAAAATTAAAGAATTACAAACACAAATCTCTGAGCAAGAAAAAGCTATTGAAACTGTAAAAGAAAGATCAAAAAACATAACAAATGTTGCAAATTCTCTTTTTGAAATGGTATCAAAAGGAATAATATCAATTGAAGACAATTTAGCACAAGAAATTTTAGCAAACAATAATGCAAAATTAATCAGTGAAAAAGGAATTTCTTTAATTGTAATTCAAGATGAAAAAATAAAGATAAACACTCAATCTCCACTTCAATCAATTGCCTCAGTATTATTCAATGAAGCAAAAAAACAATCAGGGGCAATCTCTTCCATTCAATCAATTAAAGAGAAAACAGAGAAAAAATTAGAAAAATTCCAAAGTAAAACAGATTCAGAACAAGATCTTTTAGTAGTTACAGAAATTAGAAAGAAAAACTGGTATGAAAGATATAGATGGTTCTTTACAACTGATGGATATCTTACAATAGGAGGTAGAGATGCTGCATCAAATTCAGCGGTAATTAGAAAACATTTAGATAAAAATGATAAAGTGTTTCATGGTGATATTTTTGGTTCACCATTTTTTATTGTAAAAGATGCAGAAAATGCACCAGATTCAACTATGAATGAAATTGCACATGCTACGGTTTGTTTTAGTAGAGCGTGGAGGGAAGGACTGTATGGCGTAAGTGCATATTGGGTGCATCCTGAACAAATAAAAAAATCAGCTCCAAGTGGAGAATTTCTACCAAAAGGATCATTTACCATAGAAGGCCAAAGAAATTTCATCAAATCAGAGACACTTCGACTGGCAGTTGGTATTATGCCAATTGATGATGATTATATCTTAACATGTGGTCCTCCTGAACCAATCAAAAAAAATTCTCTTTGCTATGCAATAATTGAACCACATGGATCAGAAATGGTAGAATCTGCTAAAAAAATAAGAATAGAATTTTCTAAAATGTTTGAGGATATTACAAGAAAAATAAACATTGATGAATTTGTTCGTGCATTACCAGCTGGTAAGAGTCAGATAGTAGAAATAAAGGTAGGAGATCTACATAATCAAAATCTTATTGATAATGAATTTGATTAGATTCAGTATCTAAAGAAATCTCCATTCCATTTTTAATTAAATTAAATTCTTCATCGTTAATCGTGATCATTGGAATGTTTGCCAATGCACATCCAGTAGCTACTGTAAGATCTGCTTTTTTACAAATCATTGCAAGCGGTGCTGTTTCATTAGATTTTATTGAATAAATAGTATATGCACCTACACTGCTTCCCACACCTGATGGAAAAACAAGAACTGTACCTTTCATTGATTTTTGGTACAAATCATGATTCTTGTCACTTATAATTCCAGTTTTTTTATCAACTGTACCTAAAAAATTAATTGAGTTTTCAGATTTCAAAATAATTCCTTGTACTTTTCCTGAAACTAGAACTTTCATCTTGTTTCATCTTCGACTATTTGTAAAAGGGATTTTAGATTTACATCTACACCATTAGAATTTTTAAGATAAAATGCACCTTTGATACTATTAGTTGTAACAGCATCAACACTATCCTTACTAATCAATGGAGATAAACATGTACAGCAATCAGATAAAATTTCACAGCCTGCACGTTTAAGCTCTGCGGTATATCCAATTTTTGTTGATTGTTCTTTTACTGTTCTAGGCATAAACACCATACATCTTTTCTGAAAAGAACGACCCTTTAGTTTAGCAGTAAGATCAGATATTTCATTTAGTCCTAGTTGTGGACTACCAAGTGTAATGATATCACCTTTTTCTGCAGTGTTAAGTTCATCATGAACATTTTGCATTTCTTTTTCATCAAAATCTATTTTTTCACAATCAGATTTACCTTCTCCAAAAATAAATTTAGCACAAGTCCCAGATGTTCCCATTCCACCACACATTGCTTTGGTTTGTCGCTTATCCATCTCGCCTAGTCCTGAAACATTTACAGATGTATCACCAATTTTTCCTGCAAAAAATCCAAGCATCCCATATGTCAATTCATTTGGGTTATTCACTTTCATTCTAATTGTAATGTTTGGGGAATCCTCTTTTCTTAATGAAGAGTATGGACTTTTTCCAACAATTGCACTAGCTAATGCACTAAATGCGCTTTCTTTGTTTGTTTTTAGATTATCAAATGAATTTGCATGAATTGCTGCATTACTTTCTGCAAATGCAACTTGAGTTCCCTCTTTTGGAATATCAAATATTTCATAAGGAATACACGAAAATGAAGGAATAACTCCCATCGTTTCATATGAATTTCTAATTGAGAGTTGTTTTGAGATAAAATTCTCATCCAATCCATAATTTTTTACATTGTCAATATCGAATCCCATCGGATTCAGAGTGGTTTTTACTTTTACTCGTGCATTTTTACTAATATTAGATAGAAATTCTTCTCCTGCATCACCAATGGTGTTATAATTTACGCCTGAAAGATGGGCCCATTCTATTGGAACAAGTTTTTCAGCATCAGTTGCCTCACCGGTTGCAACAAGAATTCTATAAGCCATCTGTAAAATTTCTCCTTGTTCACCTTTTAATGCAGATTCTTCTTCTTTAGTTAATTCCAACAAAATTCTTTTGTTATTACAGTTATAATACTTGTACGTGGTTTTTTAGTTGGAAATGCAAAAAATACTTTCTGGAATGACAAATACTATGAATGCAGTAAAACCTCCTAGAATAACTGCATTAAAAGATCTTCATGATGCAGAAACTGGTCCATTTAGTATTCTGATTGGAACAATTTTGTCAGCTAGAACTAAAGATGAAGCCACAACAAAGGCAGTAAAAGAATTATTCTCAAAGTACAAAAATCCTAAACAACTAGCCAATGCAAAAATAAAAGATATAGAGAAAATAATAAAATCAATTGGATTTTTCCATGTAAAATCTAAAAGAATTATTGAAGTTGCAAAAATTATTCATACAAAATACAAAGATAAAGTTCCTGAAGACTTAGATACTTTGGTACAATTACCAGGAGTTGGAAGAAAAACTGCAAATTGTGTACTAGTTTATGCATTTGAAAAACCAGCAATACCAGTTGACATTCATGTTCATAGAATTTCAAACAGACTAGGGCTAGTTGATACAAAAAATCCAGAAGAGACAGAACAAGAACTAATGAAGATAATCAAAAAGAAGTATTGGATTGATATTAATGATACATTTGTAATGTATGGTCAAAATATCTGTAAACCAATTTCACCAATGTGTGATGTGTGTAAAATTAAAAAAAGTTGTAAATTTTATAAAACTAAGAACGCTTCTTAGTTAGAAATAATATTCCAACAAGTGCTCCCACACCTGCTGCCATGGCAAATGGGTATAATGCAAAAATGTTCTTTCCAGGATCACCGGATAGAAATTCCAGAATCATGCTGCCAGAACTAACGGCAGGGGGATCAGCAGACCCTTCCATTCCATGAACAGAGTAAGAATGAATTGCAAATTCTCCAATGTCAAGATTGGTAACTACAATTCTTGCGCCATTATTCACAGTTAGTCCTGCTCTGTCAGTGTAAGATATGATAGATTTTGCTTCTGGGTACCAACCTCTATCCAAATCTCTATGAACTACAATGTATCCTTCTTTTGGAGTTTGAACTGCAACCCAAAACTTATTGTCAGGCTGGGATCCCATGCCCATCTCAATAAATTCATCACGGTTCTCTTGATCATATAGTCTCAAAACTGCATTTCCATTGGGATTTGCATATAGTAGATTGTTATCAATTGTCACTTGCCAACTAATAGCATGAACATCATCTAAAACTCTGATTGGTGATTCTCGTAATACTGTGTTAAATTCATTAAAAGGAATTTCAAATGTGTCAATGATTAATGATGGATTAGTCGGTTCTTGAGCAAAAGCAGGTGTGATAAAAATTCCGGCAAATAAAATTATTGTAAAGAGATACTTCACAAGCTAGAACAATGTTGATTGAATAAAAATCTAATCAACAAATGGCTTTGGATGATCCAAAATTACTTGTGCCACTTCGGGTCTTAGAATAAACTCTGATGGTGCCTTACCATTTTGAATCATTTCTCTTAGTGCTGTTCCACTAATTTGTTCTTTCACATCATCACCATGTGGACATGCTTTTGGAGTTGTATATGTAAGACATTTTCTACAATAAAAGAACGGTGGGAAGAATACTGGAGAAATTTCCAACTCTGGATAATCATCAAAGATTTTTTGTGCTGCCATTGGATCATAAAATTTTCCAACACCCGCATGATCTCGTCCAATTATGATATGTGTGCAACCATAATTTTGTCTCATAATTGCATGATGAATTGCTTCTTTTGGACCGGCATACTTCATTTGTGTATGTAATGTTCCTAGTTTGCATCGATTTTCAGGATAGTATAATTTTATCATTGTTTCATAGCATTTTACAATAACTTCATCTACAAAATCACCAGACTTTTTCTTACCGATTACTGGGTTTACAAATACACCATCACGGGTTGTAATTGATGTTTTTTGTAGCATTTCATGTGCTACATGTGGTGGATTTCTAGTTTGGAAGGCACAAATGGTTTTCCATCCTGCTTTTACAAAAGATTCTCGTGTTTGAGTTGGTGTTAATCTATTTTTTCTAATTTCAGTATCATTTGGTCTTTGAATATAGTCAATTTTTCCACTAACTAACAAATCTTTCATTGACATTGTATATGCAACACCTGGATGTGAAGAATCATTAGTTCCATAGACTCCTTGAGCTGCTTTTTCTTTATCAAAAGTAAATGTCTCAGCAACATGTAATACTGCAACTCCAACTCCATCTGGATTTTTTAATAGAACGTCTTTTGCTTCTTTCATTTTGTTTGCAGTTTCCTGATCTACATCAAGTACAATTGGAATAGTCCAAGCTAAATTATTTGCTAGTCTTCCGCGAGAAACAACACTTTCAAAATCTTCTTTACCTAGAAAGCCCTCTAGAGGACTAAAAATTCCATCTGCAATATTTTCAACATCATTTGCAAGATCTTCACTAATTGTAATTGAAAATAATCCTGTAGGATCAGTTTTGATAATTCTGTTAACTAGAATTCCACCATGTGGTTTAATTGAGCTATTCTCTGACATGATAAATTCTCCATCAAGGGTCTATATGAAGGCCACACTCTTTGTTTCCTTCTTGCTCCCACCACCATCTTCCAGCTCGAATATCTTCTCCAGGTTTAATTGCACGAGTACATGGCTCACAACCAATGCTTGGAAATCCTTTGTCAAGCAGACTGTTGTATGGTAAGTTATTTTTTTTAATATATTCTTGAATCTGATCCCAAGTCCAATCTATAATTGGATTTATTTTTAAAATTCCGCCATGTCCGTGATCTAATTGAAACATTGTAACATTGGTTCTGTTTGTAGTCTGATCGCGTCTTAAACCAGTAATCCATCCATCTAATGTGCTTAACATTTTGTTCATTGGATGAACTTTACGAATTTCACAGCAGAGTTTTCTATTATCAATACTTTCGTAGAATAGGTTCACTCCTTTATCAAGAACCATATCCTCAACTTCTTTTGAATCAGGAAATAATACTTCAACAGAAATTTTGTATTTTTTACTAACAGTATCTATAATGTCATAGGTTTCTTGTGGTAATCGTCCTGTATCAAGGGTAAAGAATCGAAATTTAGGATTAATTTTTAGCATGATATCCATAACTACTGCATCTTCTGCTCCAAAACTGGATGCTTTTGCAACTTTAGGATGAAGATTCTCTGAAACCCATTCTAATGCCTCTTGTGTAGTTTTAATTTTTGAGTTTAATTCATCTACTTGTTCTTGTGTGAATTTTGTCACATTTTCACTTGGATTAATTGTTTTATATGGATTACCCGAATCTTTATCCTAAATTATAAACAAGTAGAATTCAAAATAGAAAATATGGATGAAATATCATACGTTGTAGTTTTCCCAACCATATTTTCAAAAAATAAAATTCCACAATTAATCACAAATATAAAAAAAATTCTTAAAATAAAAAATCAGGAATTTAAATCCGTTAAGCGTGATGGAGACATAATTCTTGTTGATGCAAATGATCCTGTATTTGCATCATCTGCAATAAATTTACTTTTTGGAATTGAAAAAATAGCTATAGCAAGAAAAATTAGTAATGATTTTCAAAATATTATTTCTGAAATTACATCTATTGGTGGCAATTTACTCTTAAAGGGAGAAAAATTCCTCGTAAAAGTAGAGGGTATTTCAAAAGGATTTGTTGTTAAAGATGTAGAAATTGCAGCAACATCAAACATAATTGAAAAGAAAGCAAAATTAGGAGCCCATCCAGGAACAGATGAAAATTATGACAAGTTATTGTATACATATCTTACAAAAAATAATGCATACATCTGTATATTTTCAGATAATGGTAAAGGCGGTATACCACATCAATCACAAAATAATAAAACCGTATGTGCAGTATATGACGAAATTTCAGCAATTTCTTGCTTTGAGACAATTAAACAAGGTTATGATGTAAAAATACTAGTTTGTTACAGACAAAAATCTGAATTGATGAATCTTGCAAAAATAATTAATCAGATTATTCCAAGATTAGTACAAGACAAAATTGAACTTGAGTTTTTACAACTTAAAATTAATCCAAACGGAAATAAAAATTATTTAATTTATGTAAATTCGATATTAGAAATATTGTTACGATATTCAAACAATCGTGTATCATTGGCATTATCTCCATTAATTTATTCTTCAGACTTTATTGATAATTCATTGAAACTAGTATTTGAAAAAAAGAAAATTCCAATTTTACCACTTGCTGGAGTTGATTCTAACTTGTTTGATGAAGCTAAAGAGATTGGCCTTGAAAGGAATATCAAGAAACTAGAAAAAATGGTCACAATTTCTACTAATGAAATTCCTACTTTTTCAAAAAAAGAAGTTGAATCTGCACTAAAATCAAAAAAAATCATCAATATTCAGATAGGTCCTAACAATGTTCATGATATTTTAGATTCTCTAGAAAATCATTGAGAATTTAAACAGCATGTTTGGTTTCATATTGTGCTCAAAATAGGAGAATTCATCTATCCGTGGGGAAGTGGACACTATTCTAGAATGATGAGATTAAATGATGTTTTAGGAGAACACATCAAAGAAAAATTCGAGGTTCATTTTTCTAGCAAAGATCATGTTTATGAAAAATTATTAAAAAAATTTCCTGATCAAAAAGAAAAAATTCATGAAATTTTGATGCCAACTCCAATTGATGGAAAGTTTGGTCCTAGTGTTTCAAAATCATTAATGAATTTATTATTACCAATTTCAAAAAACCCATCACTGGTTAGACAAATTACAAATTACTTAAGAGAAGAAAGAAAACTCTACAATAAAGAAAAATTTGATCTTGTAATTAATGATGGTGATATGGGTTCAAACATTCTAGCAAAAAATAGAAACATACCGAGTTTGTTTGTAACAAATCAATTTAGACCAAAACTATACAATTCAAGATCATATCTTTATCCGTCATTAATTTTTATTGCAAAGCAAATTGCCAAAGCATCAAAAATTCTTGTGGCAGATTCTCCACCACCATATACAATGTGTGAATACAATCTAAATTTTATCAAAGGAATAGAAGAAAAAATTGTCTATGTAGGACATTTTACAAATAGTAAACAAATCAAAAAAGAAGATATCTCGGATCTTGAAAAATTAGTACAAGGCAATGAATTTGGTTATTGGATGAGAACAGGAAACAAATCAACTAATGATGGGACTGGTCAGAGATATGAAGAAGTATTTCATCAAGATGAAATGAAAAAAGAAAAAAGAATAATCTCACATGCAAGAAATGATTCCAATATAGATATAGTGATAGGAAAAGATGGAAAAAAATATTCTGTAAAGGAAGCTTTGGATAAAAAAATTGATTGGATGCAAATTGATATTGGTTTTCTTTCAGAGCAAGAAAAAGATACAATTCTAAATTTATGCAAGTATGCTGTTGTAAATGGATCTCACACGGTAATGGGTGAAATCATGGGAGGAAAATCAAAACCAATAATTGGAATTCCAATATATGATGAGCATACAAACAACATCAGATGGGCTGAAGAAAAGAACCTAGGCGTGTTGGCCATTAAAACAAACCAAGTAACCAAAGGAATATCCAAAATTAAAGAAAATTACGCAGAATTTCAGGATAGTTTGAATGAGTTTTCAAAGAATTTTGTTCCTAGTGGAGCAGAGAATTCAGCAAAAATTGCGGCTCAAATATTAGAAGAAAAGAGATAATAGATTATTTTGATGATTTTTCTCATCTGGCACGCGGGATTTCGATGGGCGAACGGACCGCAAGGGATGATGAAAAAATCCGCGTGTCAGATAATATCGATCAGCAGAGATTGTGGGAACGCTTTTATGGAAAAAATTAAGCCAAATCAACAGTGCCTAACTGTCCTGAATGTACATCACGAGAGAAAAAGAAAATAGAAACAAAGTATGTGGAGGATTTCCCAGAAGAGGAAGACAGAAGCAGAGATGCATTATTCAAATTATTTGATGAAATTGACATTCCAATGAAAATGGATGAAAAAAACAGAAGACATTTCATTTGTAAACGATGTGGATTATACGCAACAAGAGAAGAAGTTTCAGATATCAGATTCAAGTTAAATCAAAGAGAAAGAACACGTGATGACAAACATGATGACTATCTAGAATGGTGGTCAAAAAGTAAAAAAGAAAAAGCAGAAAGTTAGAGTGGTTTACCATGGTAAAAAAGAAAGAAGATGAAATTCCAGAATGGGTTACCGATGAAATTCAAAATGCAAAATTTAAGAAACCTGAAGAAATAAAAAAATCAGGATATATTCTAGAATTTTATTATGAAGACAATAAAGTAGATGTACAACTGTATGATGCAGTAGAAGATGGACGACATATTGTAACTATGGATGTTGCAAAAGATATCAAAATTGATGATTTGTTAAAAGGAGAAGTTTACGAATTTGTGTTTGATCAACATAAAGCACCACTAAGCAAAAAAGTATCAGAGTTTCTAGAAAAAGAAAAAGAGATAGAAATGAAAGCAATCTATCAATTTGAATTAAAATCACTAGAACTCTTAGAAGTAGGCTCAAATGAATCAGCAGCAGAAGATTTGGAAGAATAAACTTAATCTTTTTTCATAGAATCAAGTTGTTTTTTGAAAGCCTTTCCTAAGATAGGATTGATAAGATATGGAAATGTGTTTTTGAGCCATACTGCGCCTCGTACTACAGATGGTACTATAATTTCTAATCTAGGAGAATTTGCTGCTTTCAGGATTGTTTTTGCAACAGTTTTAGAACTAAGTGAAGTTGGAGAAAATTTTGGCATTTTTTCAAATGATGGATGATCAAAAAAGTTAGTTCTAACCATAATAGGACTAACAACGGTAATTCCAACCCCAGTATTTTTTAATTCATGCTTAAGACCTTCTGAAAAACCCAACATTGCAAATTTTGAAGCACAATAAGATGCAATTCCAGGTAAACCAAAACTTGCAGCTACTGATGCAACATTGACAATATGTCCTGATTTTTTATCCAACATTGATGGAAGGAAATTTTTGATACAGTAAATCATTCCAAAATAATTTGTCTCCATCTGTGATTCAATATCATCAATACTAAGATCAGTTACAGAGCCATAAATTGCAAAACCAGCATTGTTTACCAAAATATCAACTGAGTTAAATTTTTCTAAGACTATTTTTGACATTTCTTTTACTTGGTCTTTTTTTGATACATCGCATTGACAAACTAAAACAGTTACATTGAATTGTTTTAATTCATTTGAAACTTGTTCAAGTTTTTCTTTTGTTCTTGAAACGAGAACAATATTTGCATCTTTCTTTGCAAATTCTATTGCAGTATCTTTACCAATTCCTGATGATGCACCAGTGATTAGAACAACTTTATTTTTAAAATCCACAAATCAAAAAAATCAATTAAAGATAAAGTGGTTTCTATGAAGACTGTGATTTTGGTATTTTACTCAAGGCTAATTTTACCAAAAGTAGCCATGTAATTACAATTGGAACATAATATGTTGCAATTCTCCATCCAATTACTGCATCCCAAGCTACTACTCCTTCTGAAATTTCAAATGCAAATGGATCTAAATTATTAATATAAGCTATAATTCCAAATTCTGCCAAACCAGAACCTCCTATAGTAATTGGTAGATTCCCAATTGCATTTGCACCCATTACTGCCATAATAGAATCAAATGCATTGATAACAAATCCTGTTCCCATTGCAATAATCATAAATGAAATTCCGTAAAATGACCATGAAGCTAAAGAAAACAAAAATGAAATTGTAAAAATTTTCTTAGACTCAGAAGTTTTTAGGTTTTCCCTACTCATTGTACATACCTCTTCCATCCAAATATTTGATTTCTTAATTGCTTTAGTACCCTTTTCTTTTGCAAATCTCTTTGCAAGATTTTCTAAAACTTTGGGAACTTGGAATGTATGTTTAGATGAAAGGAAAAACATCACCATCCACAAAGATGTAATTATAACACTAGTAGCTAAAATTGCTGCTGCAACCACATATGCACCACTTAACAATGCAATTATTCCTGCCATAATTGATAATAGTCCTGCTGCAAATACTTCAGTTACAATATCCATTATTGCAATCCATGCAGCCTTTGCAGGTTTTGCTCCTTTTTTATGCAAATAATAAATTACAACAAATTCTGCTCCAATAAACATTGGAGTTGTAAATTTGATAAATTCACTACCAACTCTAACACCAACTAATTTTAAAAATGAATCAAAATGTCCAAGATATTTTCTTGTAATGTATGCAAATTTGATTCCCTGTAACACCAATTTTATCATCATGGCAACAATTGCACCAATAAATGGAAATATTCCAATTGCAAGAACATCTTCTATTTGAATATCAAATTGAATGGCGATTATGAAAATTGGAATTAATGTAATAGGAATGGCAATTATTCTCCAGTTCATTTGATGGTTTTTTTGAGGAATCAAATATGAAAGTTGAGTACATTTCTAGTCAGGGAAAATTGTCGCCTAGAACTAGGCGTAGAAATTATACAGAATCAGAGATTTTAGCATTGTCATGAAGTTCTTGTTTAATCTCTTCAAATAATGAATCTAGCATATCATAGTCTGAAAGATTCCTATCTTTGAGTAATTTTACAACTAAATCTTTGAGATAAGATTCCTTTTCAAAAGTAGTTTGATTCACAAATAAGATAAAATTCAATCAGATATAGATCAGGTGGAATTATTTCATCTTTTTGAATACCAATTTGGTATTTTTAATCATAATAATATCAAAACCAAGCTAGTTTGAAATATAAGCAAATAAGAAAATTAAACGGATTGAAAACAATTTTTGTTTCAGGAACTGCAGGTTCTGGGAAATCTTTGCTCACATCAAAGTTACTGGATTATTATGCAAGAAATGGAGCATTTGCTGCAATTTTGAATTTGGATCCCGGTGTAGATAACATGCCATACACTTGTGATATTGATGTCAGAGATTACGTTGATTATGTATCAATTATGCAACAGTATGAACTTGGTCCAAATGGTGCAATGGTTATGGCAAATGATTTGATTGCATCAAAAATTGATGATATCCAAAATGATGTAAATAAAGTAAATCCAGATTACCTAATTGTAGATACACCAGGTCAAATTGAATTATTTGCATATCGTTCTAGTGGACGTTTTATAGTAGATAATATTTCAAATGAAGAAAAAACAAATATTTTTCTTTTTGATGGATCTCTTATTACTTCACCAGTAAATTTTGTTTCAATTGCATTACTTGCAACATCAATTAGATTACGTTTGAATTTACCAACAATTAATGTTCTGACCAAAACAGATCTCATTGGAGATAAATTAAAAAATATTTTACAATGGTCTACAAATTTGAAAACATTAGAAAATGCAATTGGGAATGAAACCGATGGTGACACGTATACATTAACTACAAATATTTTACGAGGATTGAATTTAGGAGGGTTCGCCCAAGGATTAATTCCAATATCTAATCTTACAGGAGACGGGTTTGGAAATCTTGAAGGTGCGCTAAGCAGAATTCTTAATTTGGGCGAGGAGGTAGAAGGTTAGTTGGTATCAAAAGTTACAGTCAAAGCACCTTCATCAACTGCAAATTTAGGTCCAGGATTTGACGTATTTGGATTAGCTATAGACGCATTTTATGACACAGTTACACTAACAAAAATAAAAAATGGAATTAAAATAATTACAGATGATGATATCCCTACAAATCCTGAAAAAAATACTGCAGGACTAGTAGTAAAAAATATGATGAAAAAGTTCAAAATTAAAGGTGGGATTGAAATTAAAATCAAGAAAGGAATTCCTGCAGGATATGGGATGGGAAGTAGTGCTGCATCAGCTGCTGCAACAGCAGTTGCATTTGATAAATTATTTGGATTAAAATTAGATGGAAATTCTTTGGTAGAATTTGCAGGATCTGGAGAAAAAGCAAGTGCAGGTACAGTTCATTATGATAATGTTGCAGCTTCTGTTCTAGGTGGATTTGTAATTGTAAGAACAAATCCTTTAGATGTAATCAGAATTGATCCTCCATCAAATCTAAGAATGTGTGTAGCAGTTCCAACAATTAGTGTCCCAAAGAAGAAAACAAAGGTATCAAGAGGAGTAATCCCAAAAAAAATCAAATTATCTGACAGCGTTTTGAATTTATCAAATGCTGCTGCAATTGTTGTAGGATTTATGAAAAAGGATTCAGAAATAATTGGAAATTCAATAAAGGATGTAATAGTTGAGCCAGCAAGACAACATATGATTCCAGGATTTACCAAAGTCAAAGAAAACGCTATCAAGGCAGGTGCCATAGGTGTAACTATTAGCGGTGCAGGGCCTTCAGTAATTGCATTTTCAAAAAGTTCAGCAGATTTGAAAAAAATTAGTTTATCCATGGCTAAAGGATTTACCTCTGCAAATACAAAATGTCAAACTGTAATTTGTAAACCAAGTAAAGGTGCTGCAGACAAAAGAAAATAGTTGAATGAATTATGAAGAAAGCAGTTATTGTGTTTAGTGGAGGAGTAGATTCTGTTTGTGCTGTTTCATATTTAAAATCAAAATATGAATTGTATGGCATTACATTTTCTTATGGACAAAAAGCTAATAGTGAAATTGCTGCAGCTAAATCTTTTGCAAAAAAATTGGGGTTAAAACAACACAAAATTATCGATATTGGTTTTATGAAAGACTTGTATGGCAATTCTAATGTTTTAACAAGTTCTAAAAGAAAAATTCCTAGTAAATTTGAGTATTCGATTGTAGTACCAATCAGGAATGCAGTCTTTCTATCAATTGCTTCAGCATGGGCTTTTACACTAAATGCATCTCTGGTAGTATATGGTGCTCATACTGGAGATAAACACTATCCAGACTGTAGACCGGAATTTGCAAAAATGCTGGAAAGCGCATTTAATCAAGGTGAAATTGATGGAATAAAATCAAAGTTACGAAAAAATATTGAAATTTGGTCACCATATAGAATGGGATTATCAAAAAGTGATTTACTAAAATCAGGAATGAAAATTTTAGGAAATTCTATTTTCAAGACATGGAGTTGTTATTCAAACAAAAAATATCATTGCGGAGTTTGTGAATCTTGTAATAATAGAAAGATTGCATTTGAAAAAGCTAGAATTACAGATAAAACAAAATATATTAAATAATTCTAGTAGCTGTTTCTAAGAATTTTCTTTTTTAGAATTAAACCTCTAATTCCAATATACCAAATTAAAAAGAATGCACCAACAATTCCCATAAACACATAGTTTTGTACTTCTGGAGTTAGTCCTTCAATTGAATCAGTAATTTTACTTGAAGTTAACATTGAGATTGCAATTACAATAATACATTCAATTGCATACCATGTCCAATTTGGCCATGATTCTTTTGGAATGTGAATGTACGGATTTGCTCCCATGTTTTTGATCAAAAATATTGATTATTTAATTTTTCAGTATTCTCTAAAAGGAGAGATCTGAGGCGCGGTTTCGAAGTAGTGACATTATGCCTGCTTTTTCTTCTTTATTTTCATAAATTCCTCTAAATGCAGAGGACGAAAGTGTTGCATCATTTTTTACGCCACGCATCCTCATACAAAGATGCTCAGCATCTGCTAAAACAACAACTCCCTTTACTCCTTGAGAATGTAGTTCATCAGCAATATTTTTTGTAAGTCGTTCCTGAATTTGAAGTCTTTTTGAATACTTTTCCACCAATCTAACAAGTTTTGAAATTCCAAATACTCTACCATTTGGAGAATATGCAATGTGGATTTTTCCATAAAATGGTAACATGTGGTGTTCACACATTGAATAAAATTGAATATTTCGTGCAATAACTACATCAGAATCTTCTGAAAATTGAACAGATAATTCTGAATCTGAATCATATCCACCAAAAATTTCTTTGTACATATTTGCAATCCTTTCAGGAGTTTCACGTAATCCTTCACGTGTAGGATCTTCTCCAACTTCAATAATTAATTCTCTAACAAGTTTTTTTACACGTTCTTGATCCATTGATATTCAAACAGAATTTTTCTAGTATTTGAACCTAATCTGATTTTTAGGCAGGTGCTAATATTATGGAGCACCAATAAATTTGTGCAATTGAGGGACTACCTTAACATCAATGTAATGAGGAAATACCAAATCATATAATTCCAATAAAAGTTCTAGTGAAGGCTCAGAAATTCCATATGTAGGCTGAATGATGAAACCGTCAATATCGTCTTTGGATATTTTATCAAAAATGTCTTGTACCAATTTTGCAAATTCATTTGGCTGAGTTTTTGAACTAACTACAACTTTGATGTAGGTTGTTTTCTTTGATTTTACAGATGATTGGAGACATTTCATTGTATGACCAATTAATTTTTCATAATGTTTTGAATCAACAAAATCAGAATCCTTGGTCTTAAATTCAATTTTAACAATATCAATAAATGGCAATACATGATTAAATCTATCAATATCAAAACAAGATGATTCTAGATATGTTGGAATTTTTTTATCTTGAATATGTTTTGCAAGCAATGCAACTGCTTCATGTTGGATTAGAGGATCACCGCCTGTAAAATTTACTTTGTAAGTTTGGTTCTTTAAGCTAGTATCAATTAGATGATTTGCATCTTCAATAGAATATTCCGTTCCAGAATTAAGAGGTAGTGATTCTTTTGTATCACAGTAAAAACAAGTAAAAGGACATCCTGCTAATCTTACAAAGAGAGTTTTGGTCCCATAAAGAATTCCCTCACCTTCAACTGAAGTAAATATTTCAAATAATCTAACTTTCAAGTAATAATTGTAATTTTTTTCATTATTTATTCAGTGAGTTTCTAATGCATTACTGGTTCTTTTGTATAAAACAAACCCGAAATAAAGAAAATTACTCCCAAGATTCCAATTGTACTTCCTATGAATTCTACTTGATTTTGAAAATCCCCTTCAATTGGAGCCCACAACCATGCCATCAAAGCACCAACAATAATCATTGGAATTCCTACTCCAACTATGATTGCTTTAGAGGCCATGCTAAATACTGCTTAGAAAATGTATATGAATTTTATGATAATTTATTACGATGAATTTTTAATTTCTGTCAGTTGTTTTGCTAAATCTCTTAATTGTTCATTAGCAGTTTCAAATTCACCATCATTCAAATTCTGTTTAATATTTCGAAGAGTATCTCTTGCATCAAGCAAATCTTCCTCATCTACTCCATCAACTTGAGAAAGTCTAGAAAGAGTTTTTTCTACTTGTAATATTCTGGATTCAAGTCTATCATTTTTTGTTAGTTCAAACTGATCTTTTAGAGACATGATTTTTCTTATTTCATCAATAATTTGACGTGGATCATCCATTGAAGATAGACTATCCTTAGCAGATTCTAATTTTTCAATAATTTCATCAGAAACGCCTTGATTTTTGGCATTTTCTATTAATCTATCAAGTTGTTCCAAATATTTTTGGACATATACTTTAGCACGTTGTGACTCTTGTTCTGATGCCTTTTCACGTAGTTCTTTGTTGACATCTACAATCGTTTCTTTAATTTCATGAATTGTGTCTAATGCCGGAGCAAATTGATGATCACTAATTTGTTGCCTAGCTTTTGAAAATAATTCATCTAATTCAGAAAAGTTAATTGAAGCATCATGTTTTTTTGCAATAGTTTTTAGATTATCTACATAAGATTGTAATCTTTGTAGATCATTAGATGGATTCTTTACAATATCTCTTACAGATGAAACTTCATCTTGAGATGAAACATTAGATGTTGAAGTTGTTAGATGTCTAGAAATTTCTTTGAAAATTTTCATAGCTGAAAGGAAATGCTCATTTGCAGCACTTACATCATCACTTTCTAATGATTTTTCTAGTGATTCAACTTGTTGTGTTCCTTCTTCAAATAATCTCTTAATTTTATCAGAAGAATCATTTGAAATTTGATTATTGATTTGTTCTTGTGTACGTTTTACAATTTTTAGAATTACAGGATCATCTGCAGCATATGCACTGGTGGTTATGCCTCCAAAAGCCATACTTGCAACTAAAATTAACAAAGCAAAAGATATTACAGATTTCATTCTTCGCTCTCCAAATCTTTCTTTAATTTGACTAGATTTTGCAAGTCTTTTTTGGAAATTTCAATTACTCCTTGTCTTTCTAATCGTTTTACTGCTCTCCACATTGTAGTTCTAGGTTGTAAGAATTTTTTTCTTAAATCACTTTCTAAAGCTTCCCCTCCATTTTCAGAAATAAATTTAATAATTTCTTTATCGTCTTCACGCATATCAGGTCTTAAATTGAAAATATTTTCAGCATCAGTTGTATCAGTTTTAATTTGTGACTCAGAAATGACTTCAGTTTGTTCTACTGAGGGAGATTTTGTTTGCTTTCTTTTTATCATAATAGATACTCCAGCTATAACTGCTGCAACAGGAACAACAACTAGTGCAATGGTACTTAGATCATTATTTTGTTGTTCAGATTGTGTAATTGGTGGTTGTGTAATTGGTGGTTGTGTACTTCCAAAAATATAGTTGATTTCAGACAAACCTGAATTCAAATCTAATTTTGTTTGATCATTTATCAAAACCATGTTTGATGGTAATGCATCCATTCCAACAATAATTGAATTTCGTGGCATCAGTAATGAATAATCAGTTGGAGAGTCTAGAGTAAAAGTCCAAACTCTTCCTTCTTTAGAAATTAAATCATGAATATCATAATTTATTGAAATAGAAGAAGAACCAAAAGTATCAATTGTTGCTTTATCATCAATAATTTCACTAGATAACAAAAATCCATTTTCACCTACAACCACAAAATTATCAATTGATGAACCAAACAGACTCACTTCATAATCAGGATCTAGAGGATCTACTTCTAGCTGAGATGAAATATGTACTGATCCATCTGAATAAAGGGTTAGATCAAGCATACGAGTAGAACCGAATGAGGTCTGAATTGGCATCGTTAGTGCAACAACCATTAAGCCAGCAATTATCAAAGGTGCCTTAACCATTGTTTCGAGGATACCCTCAGTCCTTACAAAAAGCATTCCATCTTCCCGAAGAGACTCTTTCCTATGGATTGGTACGATTTCTGGATACATATGCTCAATACCTTAGATTCATGCTTTCGACTAGTCCCTGAAATCTCTTGAATTCCTGGAAAAACTGAAGTCCTTTTTCAGTTATCAAAAAGACTCTATTTCTGTCGTTTTTGACGGATTCGACTAAGCCTGCTTCTACCAGTTTCTCACATTTGTCTAGTACTGCATAGTGAGATAGGTTGGCTTTGCGAGAGATTGCAGATACAATGACTCCACCACGACCGCCATCAGCGGTCACATCTAAGATATCACCCATAATGCCCATTTCGGACCTGTATTGTTGTTTTGACATGCTCTAGTATAGAATAATGTAGTTTATGAGGAACATTCTGAAACTTCACAGCGGAACGCAAAGCGGAACACTAGTTTCATCAGGAAAATTGCTTAATTTTTGATGATTTTGAATATGTGAATGAAAATGTAAAAAATATCATGCCTAAAAATATTTTCAAATATCTCTATTTTTCTAAAAAAATTCTCTTTTAAAAAATTTTGAACAAAAATAGGGAAT
The DNA here is from genome assembly GCF_054095835.1 of Candidatus Nitrosopumilus sp. bin_7KS. Classification (NCBI taxonomy): domain Archaea; kingdom Thermoproteati; phylum Nitrososphaerota; class Nitrososphaeria; order Nitrosopumilales; family Nitrosopumilaceae; genus Nitrosopumilus; species Candidatus Nitrosopumilus sp. bin_7KS. The sequence continues at coordinate 388,473 of NZ_JBSWSO010000002.1, forward strand.
TAATCTCATTTTTGAGCAATTTTAATGAAATTTAGTATATAAAGAACAGGATGATTCCTTGCCGTTCCTAATCTATCATTTCGATAGTATCTTTTCATGGTAAAATACCAAATTCAAAATTTTAAAGTAGTAATCATCCTCTTGATGCTTGCTGCCTCACCTCTATCTGTCACCTATGTATTTGGTCAAAGTGATAGTAATGAAGATGAACTTAGAGCAATTCTAACAGAAAAAGTAGTTGATGGAAAACTAAAAGTCAATCAATATGCCTTGCCTGATGGACTATCTGAGACAGATTTGCAAAGAACTCTATCTATTGATGGTCAAATGTCATGGGCTTATGTAAATTACAAGTCATACAATGCAGGAATAGTCCTATTTGACGGAAAAGCTTCAAAGTTGGGAGAAAATCTATGGGAGATTTCAATAGATAAGGATATCTTGGATGAACAAGTAATTTTTCAAGTAGTATTTTCTGGAAAAATTACAGAATCAGATGAGGAAAATGTGATAGCAGTTTCATTGATGAATTCCGTGATTAAAAATCCCGAAACCACTCAAAATCTCAAATTACTACAGATAGGAGAATCGATCATAAATTCAATTGATTCCAACCAAGAATATAGAAAATCAATTCGGTGAAATATCACCATTTTTTTTCTTTAATTGACTAAAAATCATTCACAAGGTCAGCTTTGAGATGCAGTGTAACTTTTTATTCCCATTTTGAAAAGTAAATCATAAAATGTTTGATAAATTCAAAAATGAAGAGGGAGGAGAAATGGTAGAAGAAAGAACTGACAATAATAATGCTGAAGAATCCAATTCTACAATAGAATCAACCAGTCAAATCGGAATTGGGGAATTAATGGGTAAACGGGCAAAATTAGAAGAAGCAATAGATTACGTTGGTTTAATGATTAAAAATCTAAAAGATAAGAGAACTTTACTTGAAAAAGATATCGAAGAAGAATCAGTTGACATAAAGAATCTGAAAGAAAAGCTTCAAAAAGTTAGTGAATATATCGAGGAAGAAAATAGAGGTATTTCAGAACTTGCCAATAAGAGACAAAAAGTCGAAAATGAGGCAGATGAAGTAGGTTCGATCATCAACACATTAAGAGATAGACTTTCTGGTGTTGACAGAGTAATTGATGAAGAAGGAAATAGAGTCAAAAAAATTAAAGACTCTAGAGATGCATTTAATGAATAAATTTTAAAAATTAAAGATACTTGCTAGTAGATGCTTCTTGAAAATCTGTTGGAACTGAAGGGAACATCTGTCCTGCTGAACTTTCAGCAACAGCAGCAGCTTCTTTTAAGATACTTTCAGATTCTGCATTGGTTGTTGCATCCATACCAAATGCTGCATCTCCTGAGAAACTTTCTGTCATAAAGCCACCAAGCATTTCTGCCATTTGACCAATTTCTTGCTCAGCACCTGGCATAATTTTTCCAAGTGAAGATTTTAGATTTTTCATCAATCCCATTGTTGGCATTATAGCTACTACAGTATCTCCAAGATCACTGCACGTGGTTAATCGTAATTCTATTTGTTCTAATGCTATTCTAGCACCACTCAAAATTTTTGATACTTTTCTTACTTCAGCTAATTCATTTCCAAGAACTTTGGTTGTTTGAGTATCATGTTTTTGCGTTGCATCTACTATTCGTTGGAATAATTTTGCATCACGCTCTTGCAAACTGGATAGCATAGAATCTAATTTTTTAATTTGAATTTGTAATTTTTTAATTCCTTCCTGAACTCTTGGTTTTAACGCACCCTTAGGCTTGATAGTATCATTGATTTTTTCACCAATTCCAGGTTTTTGTTGCTTTGACCATTTATCGGATAATCCAGGCATGAATTAGATTTTAGAATATGTACTTAATTTCCTGTGTAAAGAATGGTTCACAGTTAATAAAAAATTACTAGCTAAAATTTTGTATTTTAAATCTACTTTCTTGACAAATTAAATATCATATTTGCTATAAAATATGAGAGGAATTTTCTAGTAAAAAAGTAAGGTTTTGAATTAAAGTAAGAAAATTCAGAATGCATCTTTAGAATTCATTGTTTTTATAATTCCATCACGCTTCTTATACTCTAACTGTAAATTATGTTCTAATCGTTTCATAGTTTCTAAATGAGTTTCTTGATTTTCTAATTTAGGATTTTCTAATTCGTGTTTTTTATGCTCTTTGAGTTTGTTGATTCTTTCTTCATTAACTTTTAACTGTTGATCAAGTAAGTCTAATTGAATTTTACAATTTTTACATACTAATGATCTATCTGTTTCAACATTAGACATAGAACCACATTTTTTACATTTAAAATCCATTTACAAAAATGTATAATGATTCTAAAATTAAGCGTATTGATAGAACTTATTTTTATAATAGAATTTAATGCATATCTTAATGAATAAAAAAATTATTGTAATTCCCATATTAGCTATATTAGCAATTATTGTAGTAGGTTTACCATCAAATGAAACAAGTGAAAGAAAAAATATTTTATTTCATGTAACCCTTGCAGATCCTGATCTTTACGTTAATGGTGTTTACACTGAAGAATTTATTCTTGATAAAGGGGAATATGTTTTCAGGTTTGTCCCAAATGGTAGTAGTCCAAAAATTTTATCAATCATATTAAACGGAGATACATTTGCTTATTCTGAAGATTTCCAGTTGGTAGGGACACCACATCAAACTGGAATCTCTGAATATTTTACATGGAATTATGACGGGCAGAAAAATATTATTAATTCAGAAATGCAAAAAGTTTCAATCACAATTAATCCAAACGGAGAAACTATTGGTTCTGTATCTGTAGATATCTTAGAAAATTAAAAAGGCGTATACCCCTTAGTTACAGAACATTGAGAGATTTCCTCTCTTTGTCAGTTGTTAAACAACTGAACCCTTTTTTCGTTCTGCGGGGCTACGCTAATTTAGTCCTGTCTCTTATACACATCTGACGCTGCCGACGAGCTCTG